>JAGLDK010000001.1 GCA_023145615.1 Ichthyobacteriaceae bacterium
AAAAAGGCCTGGTTTTGCAACCAAGCCTTCAATAAAACTAACCCTTAATATGAAAAACTCTACCAATTATATTGATAAGTCTTGTAAATGTACAATGTTGAAATTTAGATGTTTAGTAATTGCCGAGAAGAGCTTTATTTTGGGTTAATCGTAGGTAATTGAATTAGTTTCTCTGATAAATACCGAGATTTGATAAAATGTTATTACCGTTACAATCGCAAAATGTTATAATCTATATAGCGTTATCACGATTTTTAGGCTATAATATTTGTAACGATAATAACTAATTTTAATATTTTCACTTTACTTGTTATGTAACCATAAATTATACTGGATAATTAGCCATTACTTATACTCATGATTAATAAGCTTTATAACAAACAATATTATTTTTTTATAATATACTATGTATATTAAGCTTGTAAGTAGTGCAATATCAATAATTTACTAATTTGTTTTTATAATGAAAGAGCTTCCAATACAAGAACGTCTTAATATTGAAAGAACTAAACTGGCTAACGAACGTACTTTTCTGGCATATTTCCGTACTGGGGTTGGGTTTATGGGTGCGGGGCTTACTATTATTAAAATTAATATGTTTCAACAAATAGAATACTTTGGAGAAGGCTTGGTTATTATGGGACCTCTGTTTTTATTGATTGGAGTTTACCGACGTTGGCGTGTTTGTAAAAGAATGAATAGTTATTATTCGGATAAAAATAAAGTTTGTTAAAAAAATACAATGTTATGACTGATGAATATTATATAAAAAAAACAATTGAATTTGCTAAAAAAGGTATGGCAAATAACGAGGGAGGTCCGTTTGGTGCAATTATTGTTAAAGACGATAAAATTGTAGGGCGTGGAAATAATAAAGTAACATCGTTAAAAGATCCTACCGCACATGCCGAAATTGTAGCAATAAGAGATGCCTGTAAAAATTTAAATTCGTTTCAATTAGATGGATGTGTAATTTATTCATCGTGCGAGCCTTGCCCTATGTGTTTGGGTGCAATTTATTGGGCTCGTCCGGATAGACTTGTTTTTGCTTCGTCGAAAGATGATGCTTCTAAAGTTGGTTTCGATGATAGTTTTATTTACGAAGAATTAGATTTGCCAGTTGCTAAACGTAAAATAGAAACCACCCAGATAATGAGAGATGAGGCAAATATACTTTTCGAAATTTGGAGTGATAAGGATAATAAAATTGATTATTAATATTTGTAAAAACAGCTTTTAAAATCTGAATGTAAAATGTTTACTTCGGTTTTTAAAGGCTGTATTTTTTTGATAAAAATTAAACTCTTAAATTCAACATAAATTATAAACTCTATGAGCGCAGTAACTACTTTAGTGGAATTTGAGGTACTTCAGATTGGTAAATATTCTTTAACTATTGGCGAAATTATTGTAGCAGTATTAATTGTTGTTTTTAGTAGAATTATTTTGTGGTCTTTACGTCAGTTATTGTTTCGTAAGTATAGTTTAAAAAGATATAACGAAGGAAATTTACATGCGTTTTTTCAGTTAGTTAAGTATATTGTTTGGGTGGTTGCAATTATTGCAATTTTAGAAACATTCGGATTAAATATTAATGTTCTATTGGCTAGTTCTGCAGCTTTATTAGTAGGTGTTGGTCTTGGACTTCAAAATACATTTAACGATTTAATTTCGGGTATTATTTTGCTTTTTGAAGGAACAATTAAGGTTGGCGATATTTTAGAAATAGAAGAAGATGTTGTTAAGATTCAGAAAATAGGCTTACGAACTTCCGAAGCAATGAATAGAGATGATATTATTACCATAATTCCTAATTCGTTAATTACCACAAGTAGAGTTATTAATTGGAGTCATCAATCTCAAAAAACTAGGTTTCGTATTTATGTTAGCGCAACTTATGGAAGTGATGTTGATTTGGTACTTGAATTACTTAAAAATAGCGCATTTGAGTATTCGGGAGTAAAGGATAAAGAATCGATTAATGCAAGGCTAATTCATTTCGGACATTCATCGTTAGATTTTGAATTGTTGTTTTTTAGTAGAGATATTTTTAGAATAGAAAATGTAAAATCAGATATTAGAAAGGTGATAAGTAAGAAGTTTGCAGAAAATAAAATTGTTTTTCCTTATAATCAATTAGATGTACACATGAAATAGTAGGGGTGTTAGTTGTATTATCATTTAATTATGTTTTACATTTAACCATAAAATAACCCATGTTTATTACTATAGTTATATGATGAAAAACTTACAACAAAAAGTATTAGATGCCATAATATCTGATGGAGATAAAACTACTAAAGGCGATAAATTCGACAATTTTATTATTCCATTAATAGTACTTAATGTTTTAGCCGTAATAGCCGAGTCGTATCCGCATTTAGAAGAAAAATTTCATGATTTTTTTTATTACTTCGAAATGTTTTCGGTAGTAATATTTACGTTAGAATATTTACTTAGAATTTGGGTAGCACCTTTAATTTATACCAATAAAACACCTTTTATAGCTCGTGTAAAATTTATATTTAGTGCACTTGCTATAGTTGATGTTTTAGCAATTTTACCTTTTTACTTACCGTTTGTATTAGTATTTGATTTGCGTATTTTACGACTTCTTAGATTGTTGAGGTTGTTACGAGTTTTGAAATTATCTCGTCATTCCGAATCGATGATGTTAATAATAAGGGTGCTTAAAAAAACTAAGAAAGATATAGGAGTTACTATTTTTGTGGTTTTTATACTTTTGGTAGTTTCGGCATCGTTAATGTTTAATATCGAAAATGAAGCTCAACCTGTTGCATTTAGTAATATTGGGCAAGGATTTTGGTGGGCAGTTGCCACGCTTACCACAGTGGGGTATGGCGATATTTATCCTGTTACTGCATTAGGTAAATTTATTTCAGGATTTATTGCACTTATGGGAATTGGTTTAGTTGCTTTGCCAACGGGTATAATTAGTTCAGCATTTATTTTTGAATTAGAAGAACGTAAAAAAGAAGAAGCTCCTGCGTGTAGTTTCAATCATGCCGAAATGACAACTAGGTTTTGTCCACATTGTGGAGTACGTTTATAGTTTAGCTAGTTTATTTTAAATATGGCTATAAATTTTAAGTTCTGATTTTGTGTTATTATTTAATAATACTATATTTTTGTTAAAGTGTTAAGCTATTTTTAGCAATACAAAATTGAAAAAAAGGTTGGTTTAGTTATTAGTTAATAATATAAATTATATTTGCACTGAATAAAAGTTGAGTAAATGGATAAGTACTATAAATACGAAAATGCAAATATCAGGTACACTGATAATGGAGAAGGTTCAGTAATAGTGCTTTTACATGGTTTTTTAGAAAGCCTTGATATGTGGAGTTCTTTTTCGGATAAGTTGAGCGAAAATAATAGGGTTGTAACTATTGATTTACTTGGTCATGGAAAAACCGACTGTATAAGTAAAGTACATACAATGTCGGGTATGGCAGTTTATGTTGAAATAATTATGCAACATCTTAATATTAAAAAATATAAAGTTGTTGGTCATTCAATGGGTGGTTATGTTGCTTTAGAGTTACTAAATAATTTTCCAGAAAAGGTTGAAGGGCTTTGTTTGTTTCATTCAACATCGTTTCCCGATACTCTTGAAAAAAAATTAGGACGAGATCAAGCAATTTTACTTATTAAAAAGGATAGTGTAAAATTTATTGAAACTGCAATTCCTTTACTTTTCAGAAAAAGCACAACTTTTAAATATAAACAAGAAATTAAAGACACAATTAATCAGGCTTTACAAACGCCTATTGATGGTATTGTGCCGGCATTAAGGGGTATGAAGAAAAGGAATAATCTTGAAAGGTTGTTGTATGATACTAACATACCTAAATTAATAGTTATTGGACGTTACGACAATGGCTTGCCTTTAGATAGCCTAATAGAACAGTCTGAAATTGCTAAAAATTCTAAAACATTATTGCTTGATATTGCACACATGGGGCATATTGAAGCAAAAGAGCAAACACTACAAGGATTAATTGATTTTGCAAAAGCATAACAATACTCCGTTAAATTAACAATGTACAATTACCATTGTAACACTCTAAAAATAATTAATATAAAATAGTTATAGTGTTGTTTTGTTATTTGTAAATAATATAAAAAAAGGGCTGTTAGTTTATAAACTAACAGCCCTTTTTTATATGTGTTTTGGTTTTAGATAGATTCTTCTACTTCTGCACCAACATCAATAACAGTTTTTATTGATGGTACATATCTTTTAATAGTAGCCTCTACTCCTAATTTAAGGGTAATAGTGCTTTTATTACAACCCTGGCAAGCGCCTTCGAGTTTAACATTTACCTTTTCGTTATCTTCAACAGAAACAAAAGAAACATCTCCTCCATCTCTTTGTAAAAACGGACGAATTTCGCTTAATGCTTTAAGTACATTTGCTTCAATTTCTTCAGCAGTCATAGTTTTCAGGTTATTTGGTTACTGTAAAACATCAAAAAAAGATGTATTATATTTTGTACTATTAAATTTTACAACTTAAAGTAACTTGTATAAATAAGAACACATCTAAAAAATTAATTTCAGACATATCCTTATATATAATTTTTAAACTTTTAGTTTGCTGTACAACCTGCAGTTTCGCTCATTCTAACTTTCTCGGTAGGAGGAAGGTTTTTGTTACGCTTAATTGTTTCTTCAACAACATTTTGCGTCATTTTATAAAATGCTTTTGCTTCAGGAGTATTTTCTTGTAACGATATAGGACGACCAATATCTCCAGCCTCACGAATACTTTGTACCAAAGGAATTTCTGCTAAAACAGGAAGTCCCATATCGGCAGCTAATTTTTTAGTTCCATCTTTTCCGAAAATATAATATTTGTTTTCAGGAAGTTCGGCAGGAGTAAAGTAAGCCATGTTTTCAATAAATCCAAGTACAGGTACTTTAATAGCATCCATATTGAATAATCCAGCTCCTTTACGTGCATCGGCTAAAGCTACAATTTGTGGAGTAGAAACTACAACAGCAGCAGTAACAGGTACCGATTGTACAAGAGTTAAATGAATATCACCTGTTCCCGGAGGTAAATCAATTAATAAGAAATCAAGTTCTCCCCAATCAGCATCAAAAATAATTTGTTTTAAAGCTTTAGTTGCCATCGAACCTCTCCATGCAACTGCTTGATCAGGATCGGTAAAGAAACCAATAGAAAGTAATTTCACACCATAGTTCTCAACCGGAACCATAACTTGCTTACCATTTACCTCTTTTCCTAAAGGTCTTTCTTTTTCAACATCAAACATAATAGGCATTGATGGCCCGTAAATATCTGCATCAACTAAACCAACTTTGAACCCCATTTTAGCCATTTGCACAGCAAGGTTTGCAGTAATAGTTGATTTTCCAACACCACCTTTACCCGATGCTACTGCAACAATGTTTTTAATGTTTGGTAAAATAACTTCCTCTTCAATAACAGGTTTAGCCATTTCAACTTGCATAGTTACATTTACTATTGCTGATGGAAAAGCAGCTTTTAAAGCTTCTTCAATTCCGTTTTCAACAGCCTTTTTAACGTGTAATACAGGAGTATTAACTTTTGCTACTATCGAAATTTTATCTCCAGAAATTACTACTTCTTGTATTGCTCCACCTTCTACGATGTTATTATCAGTGCTTGGAAGTTTTACAACTTTTAAAGCTTCCAATACATCAGCTCTTTGAATGCTCATAACTATTAGATATTATTTTTGTGAATTATTGTCAGTTTATGTTTATTAAGATTTAATCTTAATAAGATTTTATGTGGCAAATATAATAAAATATATAAATCAAAAAACATTTCATACAATAACCTTTATCAATAGTATTATTAACTATTATTATTAGCAATTATACTTATCAAATACCGTGTTTTATACTCTTTATTTTTTCTGATTAAAAACTTTTATTGATAGTTGTTATTATAATTGCGTGTTTGCTTTTAGTGTGTAATGGTATTTATTGCATTTTAATTAAATGCGTTAGTTTAATTGTAAACTATTGTTTAAATGGTGTTATTTCAGCTACTTATCCTTTCTATTAGGCGTTAAACTATATAGTAATGTCACAGGTTTCTATTCTTGTAATTTAAACACTATAAACCTGCGACTTGTACCGCTATATATAAAAAACTATGAAAAAGAGTTCGTTTAAAATCAGCATATTAAGTAATATTATTACAACATTTATAGTGCTTGTTGTGTTTGTGTTATTTACAAGTTTTAGTACAAAGTATTTTGAAGTATCAAAACAGCTCGATATTTTTTCAACCTTATTTAAGGAGCTAAATATATATTATGTTGATGATACTCAGCCTGAAAAACTAATGACTAAAGCAATTAATTCGATGCTTGAAACTCTTGATCCATACACAACTTACATGTCGGAATCGGAGGCACAAGATTTTAATGTGCAAACTACCGGAGAGTATGCAGGTATTGGAGCATCAATAAAAAACGGAAATAACGAAGTTGTTATTGTTGATGTTTATAATGGATTTGCAGCAGATAAGGCAGGTTTAAAAGCTGGAGATATTATCAGAAATATTGATGAGCTAAAAGTTAATAGCGATAAGCCAGAAGAAATTAGTGTTGCTTTGCGTGGAAGTATTGGAAGTGATGTTAACATAGTTGTTTCTCGACCAACAATTGAAGAAGATATTTTAATAAATGTTAAAAGAGAAAAAATAATTTTAAATGCTGTTCCATATTTTGGAGTTGTAAAAAACGATGTTGGATATATTGTGCTAAATTCATTTTCGAGAAAGGCAAGTATTGAAGTTGAACAAGCGTTTTTTGAATTAAAATCGAGAGGTATAAAATCTTTAATTTTAGATTTAAGAGGAAACCCAGGAGGATTATTAACTCAATCGGTTGATGTATCGAACTTATTTTTGCCTGTTGATACTAAAATTGTTGAAACTAAAGGAAGATTAGCAGAGTGGAATAACGAGTATTATACAGCTGATATGCCAATTGATACCGAAATGCCAATTGCTGTATTAACAGATTTTGGAACTGCATCGGCTGCCGAAATTGTAGCAGGTTCTTTTCAGGATTTAGATAGAGCTGTGGTTATTGGATCTCGTACTTTCGGAAAAGGATTAGTACAACAGCCACGTATGTTATCGTACGGAACTCAACTTAAACTTACAATTGCTAAATATCATATTCCAAGTGGTAGATGTGTACAAGCACGAGATTATAGCCACAAAGATGTTAATGGAGTAGCGCAAATTGTTCCTGATTCGTTAAGAAATACATTTTACACAAAAAATGGTAGAAAGGTATTTGATGGAGCAGGTATTTGTCCGGATATTAAAATTGAAGAAGTAGGAAACGATGTTGTAAATAAATTATCGGTAGAAGATTTTATTTTCGATTATTCGGTAATGTATTGCAATAAATTAAATGCTCCTGTTAGTATTACTGATTTTGAATTAACAGATGCTGAACTTAATGATTTTAAAAATTGGTTAAATAATAAGGAGTTTGTTTATAAATCGGAAACTAAAGATAAATTTACCGAGCTAAAAGAAATGATTGCCAAAGATGGAGGTACTGACGAAATAAGTCATTCGTTAATTGAAATGGAGCACTTATTAAATGTTAATGATAAAGATTATTTTGATAAAAATATAACTAGCATTAAGGAACGTTTAGAACTTAATATTGTTAGAAATTTCCACCACGATAAAGGATTGTATTCTTATAATTTAAGTAAAGATAAAGCAGTAAATAAGGCAATTAGTTTATTAAATAATAAAAAAGAGTATAATAAGATTTTAGGAAAGTAAGAGTTGCATTTGTGACTTGAATTCAGTGTTAATTATATTGCGATACCTATAAATTCTCGTTATTTTAAATTTATGTTTTTAATTTGGTTGATTTAAAAAAAAATGTGGAAAGCTAACTTTTAACTATCCACTACAAACGATATAAACCCAATTAAATATTAATAAAAACAGAATTACATTATAAAAAATAGCACATACGTCAGCTATAAAATAAATATAAAAGCTCATAAGTTTAACTTGTGAGCTTTTTTGCTTTTTTCAAATAAATTAAACTTCTATCAGCATAAAATAGTGTAAATTGCGCACCATAAATTAAAGAATAAGATTGAACACTGCCATGAGTGCAGTGTTAATAAGAAAAAAATACATTTCGTTATGATGCCAAAGGTATTCAGTAAAACTATCACATTAGCTGATGGTCGTACTATCTCAATTGAGACAGGAAAATTAGCAAAACAAGCAGACGGATCAGTAGTAGTACGCATGGGCGATGCCATGATTTTAGCTACAGTAGTATCTAATAAAAATGCTTCTCCAGGTATTGATTTTTTACCATTAACTGTTGATTACAGAGAGAAGTTTGCAGCAGCAGGACGTTTCCCAGGAGGTTTCTTAAAAAGAGAAGCTCGTCCTTCGGATTCTGAAATATTAACTATGCGTTTAGTGGATCGTGTTTTACGTCCATTATTCCCTAGCGATTATCATGCAGAAACTCAAATCATGATTCAGTTAATGAGTCACGATAAAGATGTTATGCCTGATGCACTTGCCGGACTTGCAGCTTCTGCAGCTTTATCATTAACTGATATTCCTTTTGATGGACCTATTTCTGAAGTACGTGTTGCACGTATTGAAGGAGAATATGTAGTAAACCCATCGGCTACTCAATTAGAGTTAGCAGATATTGAACTTATGGTTGGTGCTTCTGAAGGTAGCGTTGCTATGGTTGAAGGAGAAATGCTAGAGGTTTCGGAAGAAGAAATGCTAGAAGCTATTAAAATAGCACACGATGCAATTAAAATTCAATGTCAAGCACAAAACGCACTTGCTGAAGAAGCTGGTAGAGTTTTAGAGCCTCGTGAGTATTCTCATGAAGAAGCTGACGATGAAGAATTAAGAGCTAAAGTAAACGAAGCTTGTTATGATAAATGTTATGCAATTGCAAAACAAGGAACTGGAAAACAAGAACGTACAGAGGCTTTTGCAGCTGTAAAAGAAGAGTTTGTAGCTCAGTACGAAGAAGAAGAACTTGCTGAAAAGAAAGGTCTTATTGGTAAGTACTACAAAGAGTCGATGAAAGAAGCTGTTCGTCAGTGTGTTTTAAACGAAGGAATTCGTTTAGATGGACGTGCAACTACTGAAATTAGACCAATATGGTGTGAAACTGATTATTTACCATCGGTACACGGTTCTGCTATTTTTACTCGTGGAGAAACTCAAGCGTTAGCAACTGTAACTTTCGGTACTAAATTAGATGCAAACAGACTTGATTCGGTTACTAAACAAGGCGAAGAAAAGTTTTATTTACATTATAATTTCCCTCCTTTTTCAACTGGAGAAGCTCGTCCTATTAGAGGAGTATCTCGTAGAGAAATTGGACACGGAAACTTGGCTCAAAGAGCATTAAAATCAATGATTCCTGCCGACTGTCCTTATACAGTACGTGTGGTTTCTGAAATTTTAGAATCAAACGGATCTTCATCTATGGCAACTGTTTGTTCAGGAACTATGGCGTTGATGGATGCGGGTGTTAAAATGATTAAGCCAGTATCGGGTATTGCAATGGGATTAATTACCGACGAAGAAACAGGTAAATTTGCTGTTCTTTCTGATATTTTAGGTGATGAAGATCACTTAGGAGATATGGACTTTAAGGTAACTGGTACGGTTGATGGTATTACTGCTTGTCAGATGGACATTAAAGTAAAAGGTCTTTCTTACGAGATACTTACACAAGCTTTATTACAAGCTCGTGATGGTCGTTTACACATTATGGAAAAAATTGTTGAAACAATTGAAGCTCCACGTGAACAACTTAAAGGTAATGCTCCTAAAATTGTTATTGTTGAGGTTGCTAAAGACTTTATTGGTGCTATTATTGGACCTGGAGGAAAAATTATTCAGCAGTTACAAAAAGATACTGAAACTACTATTACAATTGAGGAAGTTGACGAAATTGGTAGAGTTGAAATTTTAGGTACTAATCAAGATGGTATTGATGCTGCACTTAAGAAATTAGAAGACATTACTTTTGTTCCTGCTGTTGGTAGTATTTACGAAGGTACTGTAAAAGATATTCGTGAGTTTGGTGCTTTTGTTGAAATAGCTCCTGGTACTGATGGACTTTTACACGTGTCGGAAATTGCTTGGGAAAGAGTTGACAATGTTGAAGACAAATTAAAAATTGGAGACAAAGTTGATGTTAAGCTTCTTGAAAAAGATGCTAGAGGAAAACTTAAACTTTCGGCTAAAGTGCTTGTTGAAAAACCAGAAGGATATGTTGAGCGTAAGCCTCGTCCACAAGGTGATAGAGACAACCGCAGTAGAGGTAACGACCGTAGAGGTGGTGACAGAAACAACAACAGAAGAAGAGATTAATTTATTTTAAACTTACTGTTATTATATATAAAAGGCTACTCGTTTTGCGAGTAGCCTTTTTTTAGTCGATTTTTTTTGAACTAAACGCAGGAAACTTTTTGTGTTTTTAAAGTTTCCTATATCTTTGTGTCATAAAATTGAGAGTATTTATTGAGTATGTTAATTGTTGGTATTCATATAAAAAATAGAATCTTAAAAATAATGAACAAGAAAAATAGCGTATTTATTGCGACAAGTATAGACGGATATATCGCTGATAAAAATGGTGGAATTGATTGGCTACATTCTATACCAAACC
Source organism: Ichthyobacteriaceae bacterium (assembly GCA_023145615.1). Taxonomy (GTDB): domain Bacteria; phylum Bacteroidota; class Bacteroidia; order Flavobacteriales; family JADGDT01; genus JADGDT01. Next base: position 10,734 of record JAGLDK010000001.1, read on the forward strand.
CGAATAATGACGATATGGGTTATGTAGAATTCACCAATGACATTGACGCTCTTGTTATGGGACGAACAACATTTGAAACCGTATGCGGATTTGATGTTGATTGGCCATATGATAAACCAGTTTTTGTATTGAGTAATAAGTTAAAAGAAATTCCTGAAAGCCATAAAGGGAAAGCATTTTTGGTTAAAGGAACTTTAGCGGAAATTTTAGACCAGATTTATAAAAAAGGATTGAACAAACTTTACATTGACGGAGGAACCACAATACGAAACTTTCTGAAAGAAGACTTAATTGATGAAATGGTACTTACAGTAATTCCGATATTATTGGGTGGTGGCTCACCTTTATTTTCGGAACATCCTAAGGAACTGAAATTCGAATTAATTAAGACTAAAACATATTTAAATCAAGTTACGCAGAGTTATTATAATCGAAAAAGATAAAATACGAAATGCCAACAATGTATAAAAATAATAGCCGAGACAGTTATAAATTCAAGGGTTATAGCCCGCTTCAACTTTATCGTAAACTGAAAGTAAATTGCTCCGCAGTTAGCTACTATTATTATACTCAACGATGTTACATGATTTTTACTGAATCGGTACTGTTTATTTCTCCTTAAATTCAACTAATAAACTCCGTTTTAAAACTTACAAATCCAAAAAAAAACTATCTAAAATAGTTACTATTATGACTGAAAAGCAACTGCTTGTTGAAAGAGTTTTTAACGAAGCAAAAGACGTTTTTTTAAAATATGGTGTTAAAAGTGTAACCATGAGTGAAATTGCTAAGGAATTGGGAATTTCTAAAAAAACACTTTATACTGTTGTTAAGGATAAAGCTGAACTTATTGAAAAGGTAGGCTTTTTGGTTTCCGACGAAATATTAAAAAGTGTACATCAATTAATGTCTCAGGGTTTAGATCCTATAACCGAAATTTTCGAAATAGAAAATATAGTTTGCAGTATAATTAGTAATTCCAACCCTTCGGCTGTTTATCAATTACAAAAATACTATCCCGATATATATAATAAACTACATAATAAACAGCAATTTGCTGTTATTAATATGATAGAAGATAATTTAATTAGAGGTATTGAACTTGGTTTATTCCGTAAGGATATAAATATTAAGCTAATATCTCGAATGAAATATTTTACTACTATGTTTTTGCCAAACCCCGAATATTTTCCTGAAGAAGATTTTGATTTAATGAAAACAAAACACGAGTATTTAATTTATCATTTACACGGAATTGTATCGAAAAAAGGATTACAAATCATTGATAAAGTAGTATTAGAATCTAACACAATAAACAAACACAAAAATTAATAATTTAGGCTGATGAAAAAACTATTTACAATTGTTTCGGTTTTGTTATTGTTTCAAAATGCAGTTTCGGCTCAAGAAAAGGATGCTAATATTAGCATGTCGTTATCTGAAGCTAAAACGTACGCACAAGAACACAATTATAAACTGAAAAATGCCAAACTTGATGTGCAAATTGCTCAGAAAAAAATTTGGGAAACTACTGCTATAGGTTTGCCTCAGGTAAATGGAAAGTTAGATTATATTGACAATTTAACTTTGGCGTCAATGCCATTTCCTACTAAAAACCCTGTTACCGGTGCCGACACAACTATGTATATACAAATGGGTACGGCACATAATTTATCGGCAGCAATTACTGTTAGTCAATTAATTTTCGATGGTTCGTATTTGGTAGGGTTGCAATCGTCTAAAACGTATAAAAAGATTTCGGAATTGGCAGAGTTAAAAACCAAAACCTTAATTAACGAAGCCGTTACAAATGCTTACGGAGGAGTTGTTTTAAGCAACGAAACTGTAAAGTTGCTTGATAGTAATGTTGAAACTTTAGAGGGTAATTTAAATCAAACAAAGGCTTATTACCAAAGTGGTTTAATTGAAGAGCAGAGTGTAGAGCAACTTCAAATATTGCTTTCTTCAACAAAAAACTTGTTGTTTTCGGCTAAAAACGATTTGCATACAAGCAAAAAAATGTTGAATTATTTATTGGGTATCGAAATAAACGATACTATTAATTTAACAAGTAGTTTAGAGAGTATTTTAATTGAGAATATAAATATTGGAGTTACCGAACAGCAATTTTTATCAGAAAATAGTATTGATATTTTAATTGAAGATAACAAAGTACGATCTCAGGAATTGCTCGAAAAATTTGAGAAATCGAAGTTTTTACCAAGTGTTTCGGCATTTTATCAAATTAAAGAAGATGCGTTTGCCGATGAGTTTACTTTTTTCGAAGGTAATCAGGATTGGTTTGGTGCTCAAATGCTGGGGGTAAGTGTTAGTGTGCCAATTTTTAGTTCGGGTAGTAGATGTGTGAAAGTTCAGCAGGCAAAAATAGAATTAGAAAAGGCGAAAAATACTCGTGTTGAAACTCAGCAAAATTTGATTTTGAATGTTGAGAAAGCAAAAAACAAATATTTGTCGGCAATTAACCAGTATTATACTGCAAAGCAAAATATGGAGTTGTCGAAAAAAATAAGGAATAAAGAAGAGGTTAAGTATTTCGAAGGAATGTCGTCGAGTTTAGATTTGTCGAATGTTGAGGTGCAGATGATAAGTACTCAACAATCGTATATACGTTCTATTTTCGGATTAATTCAGGCTAAGGCTTCTATTGATAGATTGCTTTCTAAAGCTGAATAGTGCGTTTTTGTAAAAGGTTGTAGGTAGAATAAAAATATAATTGAATAGATAATAATTTTAACTTTTTAACATTAGTTTTTCTGATATGAGAAAGGTTAGTGTTGGAAAGTTAAAATTGGAAAAGTTAAAATTTGAGATGAAAAATATACTAAAAATATCAATACTGCTTTTAATATTGGTTGTTACTTCTTGTAAAAGCGATGCAGTAGATGATCAAACAATTTCGGGTTTAAAGGCAAAACGAACTGAAATTAAAACTGAAATTGACAAGCTAAATGCTAAGTTGAAAATTGTGGACAAGGATATTGCCGCTTTAAGTACCGATGAAAATTTGTATTTGGTAAGTGTTGTAAATGCCGAAAAAACAAACTTCAAGCATTATATTGAAGTTCAGGGAAATGTAAATTCCGACCAAAGCATATCAATGTTTCCTGAAATGGGGGGCTTAGTAAAAAGTGTTTTTGTTAAAGAAGGTGTTAATGTAAAAAAAGGGCAGACTTTAATGCTTTTCGATAGTTCGGTATTGCAACGAAACTTGCAAGAGCTTCAATCGTCGTTAGAATTAGCTACTACAATTTTTGAGCGTCAGGAAAAACTTTGGAATCAGAAAATTGGTTCGGAAATGCAATATTTACAAGCTAAAAATAATGTTTCTACTTTAAAAAGTAAGAAAGATGCTTTGAAAGCGCAAATATTAAAATCGAAAATTATAGCTCCTTTTAGTGGAATTATAGATAGAATTTTTGTTAAAAAAGGAGAAGTTGCTGCTCCGCAAATGCCAGCTTTAAGGTTGATTAATTTAGATAAAATATATATTGAGTCGGATGTTTCTGAAAAATATATTAGTCAGATTAAAAAGGGAACAGAGGCAGTTGTTACTTTTCCAAATAGCAATATAACTATGCAAACTAAAGTATGGATGACGGGTAACTTTATAAAGTTAGCAAACCGTACTTTCCGTATTGTGGTTAATGTATCTAATAAAGATCATAGCATAAAACCTAATCAGCTTGCGGTTGTTAAATTGCTTGATAACGAAGAAGAGGGTGTTGTTATACCAACAAATTTAATTTTAAATAATCCTGATGGAACAACTTATGTTTATACTGTGTTGACCAAAAAAGGTGTTTCGGTTGTAAAAAAAGTAAATATAGTTGTGGGTAAAAGTTATAAAAACAAAACGTTGATTAAAAACGGACTTTCTGAAAATGCAATTGTTGTTGATAAAGGAGCAAGAAGTATTCAGGAAGGGCAGAAGGTTAAAGTTGGTGCTTAGGTGATTTATGTTCCTAATAGATTAAACTCAGTATGTATAAATTTAATACACTGTTTTAAACTCAAAAAAAAACATTACCGCTTAGGCGTGGATCATAAAAATTATTACAATGAAAAAAGACTTTAAATTATCATCGTTTTCGATTGATAATAGAACTACTGTACTTGTACTTACGTTTATAATATTTATAACCGGACTTAGTGCGTATTTAAGTATGCCTCGAGAGGCGTTTCCGGAAGTAATTACTCCAACCATTTATATAACTACTCCGTATCCTGGAAATAGTCCGTTGGATATTGAAAAACTTATTACCCGACCTATTGAGAAAGAGGTTAACGGAATTACGGGTATTGATGATATTACATCAACATCGGTGCAAGGATTTTCGATGATTGTAGTAGAGTTTGATTTTAGTATTACGCCCGAAGAGGCTTTGCGTAAGGTTAAGGATAAAGTTGATAGAGCCAAAAGCGATAAAGATTTCCCTACCGATTTGCCTGCCGATCCTGATATTTTTGAAATGAATATTAGTGAGTTAATGCCTATTATGAATATAAATCTTTCGGGGCATTTTACAATGAGTCAGCTACAGGATTATGCCGAATATTTGGAAGATAAAATTGAGGGATTAAGCGAAATTACCAAAGTAGAAATCAGAGGAATTCAGGATAAAGAAGTTGAAATTTCGGTTGATAAATACAAAATGGAATCGTTAGAAATAAGTTTCGGTGATATTGCCCAAGCTATTCAATACGAAAATATGACTATATCTGGAGGAGATTTAGTTAGCGGAGGATTGCGACGAAATGTAAGAGTAGTAGGAGAAATTAATGATATTGAGGATTTTGGAAAAATAATTATTAAACGAGAAAATCAGGAAGTAGTTTACCTAAAAGATATTGCTGAAATTGCGTTTAAAGAAAAGGAAATTGAAAGTATTGCCAGAGAATATGGAAAGCCGGTTGTAATGCTTGATGTAATGAAGCGTTCGGGAGAAAACTTAATTATTGCATCGCATAAAATAAACGAAATATTAGATAAGGCTAAAACCGATAAATTTCCAAGTAACTTAAGTATTTCTATTACAAACGACATGTCGTTTCAAACCAAAATGCAGGTTGATGAGCTTGAGAATTCTATAATAATGGGAATGCTTTTGGTTGTTGGAGTTTTAATGTTCTTTTTAGGATTTCGTAATGCTTTATTTGTAGGTGTTGCAATTCCTTTATCAATGTTATTATCGTTTATTATACTTAATAGTTTGGGTGTAACGCTTAATACTATGGTATTGTTTTCGTTGGTAATGGCGTTGGGTATGCTTGTTGATAATGGTATTGTGGTGGTTGAAAATGTTTATCGACACATGAGCGAAGGATTAAATCCAATTGAAGCTGCAAAAGAAGGAGTAGGGGAAGTTGCTTGGCCAATTATTGCATCAACAGCAACTACTTTGGCTGCTTTTGTTCCGTTGGCATTGTGGCCCGGAATGATGGGAGAGTTTATGAAATATCTGCCTATTACTTTAATTATAGTTTTAAGCTCATCGTTATTTGTGGCTTTGGTTATAAACCCGGTGCTAACTGCTTTGTTTATGAAGTTAGAGGAAAGTCCGATGTCGAAAAAATCAATGATTATAATTACAGTTGTGCTAGTTGTGGTTGGTTTAATTGTGGTTTTGTTAGGGCTTACATCAAGTAATAAAAGTTTAATTGCTTTAGGAAATATTTTATTGCTAAGTGCTATTTTGTTTCAACTACAAATTAAATTTATAAACCCAGCTACCGATTGGTTTCAGAATAAATTTATGCCGAAGCTCGAAAAGGTATATTCTAAATCGTTAAAGGTTGCATTAAAAGGTAAAAATCCTAAACGTTATTTGTTTGGTACTTTTGGATTATTGATTGTTTCGGTTATTATTTTCGGAATATTTACGCCAAAAGTTGAGTTTTTTCCAAGTAACGAACCCAATCAAGCATTTGCATATATTGAGTATCCTATAGGTACCGATATTGAACTTACAAACGAAATAACAAAAGAGCTTGAGCAAAAAGTTATTAACGTAGTAAAACAATACGAGGTAGAAGAAACCGATGAAAACGAAAATACCGAAGCTTATAACTACATGGTTAAGGCTGTAATTTCTCAGATAGGAGCAGGAGCAGGAGACCCAAATCAGGGTATGTCGTTGGGTGCTACTCCAAATAAATCAAAAATTTCTGTTGAATTTCGTGAGAGTTCGGCACGTAGAGGAGTTTCGTCGAAAGATGTAGTAGAGCAAATTCGTCAGGCGTTAAAAGGTTATGCCGGATTAACTGTTTCGGTTACAAAAGATCAGAATGGACCACCAACAGGTGCTGCTATTAATATTGAGTTGAAAGGAGATGATTATGTTGAGGTTTTGGCTGAAGCCGAAAAAGTACGACACTTTATTAATAAACTAAATATTGATGGAATTGATGAGCTTAAGATTGATGTTGATAGAGGTAAACCCGAAATGCCAATTGAAGTTGATAGAGCAAAAGCTAGAAGATTTAATTTATCAACCGCACAAATTGGAGATGCTGTGCGTACATCAATTTACGGTAAAGAGGTTTCGACGTATAAGTTTGGAGAAGATAATTATCCTATAAATATTCGACTTCAAAAAAAATACAGAACCAACGAATCGGCAATTATGGATCAGTTTATTACCTTCAGAGATCAGGCAACTGGACGTATTGCACAGGTTCCTATTTCGGCAGTAGCTAAGGCTACCAAAACATCTACATTTTCGTCGGTAAAACGTAAAGATTTAGATAGACTTATTAAAATATATTCTGGAGTAACCGAAGGTGCAAATGCTAACGAAATTGTTGAGGAAATTAAATATAATTTAAAAGATTATAAATTACCCGAAGGGGTAGTTCTTCAGTTTACTGGTCAGCAGGAAGAACAAGCTAAAGAAATGGCATTTTTATCAAATGCATTATTAGTGGCTGTTTTTATGATATTTTTAATAATTGTGGCTCAGTTTAATTCTGTATCAACACCTGTAATTATTGTTAGTTCGGTGGTGCTTAGTTTAATTGGAGTTTTACTTGGTTTGGTTATTTTTCGTATGCCATTTATAATTATTATGACTATGATAGGTATTGTATCGTTGGCCGGTATTGTAGTAAATAATGCCATTGTACTTATTGATTATACAAACCTTTTAGAGAGTAGTTTAAAAGACAAGTTAAAGCTTACTGAAAAGCAAATGCTTACTAAAACTCAAATGCTTGATATTATTGTTGAAGGTGGAGAAAAACGTTTACGACCGGTATTATTAACTGCAATTACTACTATTTTAGGATTGTTACCATTGGCAACGGGTATGAATTTAAATTTCTTTACAGCTTTTACCGATTACGATCCGCAGTTGTATTTTGGTGGAGATAACATGGTGTTTTGGGGGCCAATGTCGTGGGCAATTATATTCGGATTAACATTTGCCACCTTCTTAACTCTTATAATAGTGCCAGTTATGTATTTCTTGATTTTTAGGTTGAAACTAAGGTTGAATAAGAGAAAAATAACTATTGTAAGTAATAGTTAATTATCCAGTATCTATAAATACTCGTTAATTTAAATTCATACACACAAATAATTGTGTCATGGCACTTATTTAATTTGTAATGGATTAGACTATATACATATAGTAATTTTTCATATTGTAAAAAAGACCGATATCGTTATCGGTCTTTTTTTATCTTTGTAAACTATAATTCGGAATAACAATAACAATAATATGGAAGTAAAGCTTTTAGAAAACGATTGGATTACAATAATATTTTTTTCGGTATTATTGTTAATTACTATTACTAAAGCTCTTTTTGGAGTTAGGTTTTCGGCTATGTATATAAATTTATTTAACGATAAATATTCGGATAAATACGGAAATGAATATCCTGTAATACTAAATTTGTATAATACATTTTTGTTTCCGGTTACATTGTTGGTTTATTCGTTGCTGATAGTTTTTTCATTAAGGGTTTTTTATCCCGATTTTATAACATTTTACTCTTATCCACTTTATATGAACGTAGTTGTAAGTGTTATGGGGTACTTTGTTTTAAAGTCGATACTTAATTTAGTGTTTAGTTTTTTGGTGAAAAGTTTCAGCATATCTCAGTCTTTATTGTTTAAAAAAATGCAGTTTCGATATGTTGGTACAGCCTTAGTATATGTGTTATTACTAATGCTTTACTATACATTTAATGTAGATAGAACAATATTAATTGTGGTACTTGTTGTGTTTGTGGCATTTACGTTTATCGGTAATATTTATTCGATGAACGGCATATTAAGTGGAAATAAATTTCCGATTCATTATATTCTTTTATATCTTTGCACCCTAGAAATAGCCCCCCTATTACTGTACGTTAAGTATATAAGTAATTGGTTGCATGTTATTACTATGTAATAGATAATCCAAATTTTAACCATAATGTTAAAGGTATTTAGTTATTTAATTATAGCCAGTACTTTTAGTCCCGAAAAATGATGTAAGCCTGATGAAAGTTAAAACAATATTAGTATCGCAACCAGAGCCTAAAACGGAAAGTTCTCCTTATTTCGATTTAGCAGATAAACAAAAGATAAAAATAGATTTCAGACCATTTATTCATGTAGAAGGTATTGATGCTTCAGAAGTAAGAAAGCAAAAAATAGATTTATCTGAATTTACTGCAATAATACTTACAAGTAGAAATGCTGTTGATCATTTTTTTAGAATTGCAGAAGAAATGAGATTTACTGTTCCTGATAGCATGAAATATTTCTGTCAATCGGAGGCTGTAGCTTATTATCTTCAAAAATACATAGTGTACCGTAAGAGAAAAGTTTATGTAGGAGAAAGAACTTTTACAGATTTACTTACTATACTTAAAAAACATAAAGCCGAAAAATATTTACTACCTTCTTCAGATGTATTAAAGTCGGATGTAACTATGGTACTAAATAAAGCAAAGCTTAATTGGGTACGTTCTATTATGTTTAAAACAGTACATAGCGATTTATCGGATTTAGATAACGTACTTTACGATGTATTAGTTTTCTTTAGTCCTTCAGGAATACAATCATTATTTGCTAACTTCCCTGGATTTCAGCAAAACGAAACACGTATTGCAGCTTTTGGATCAACAACCATAAAAGCAGCTTCAGAATTAGGATTGAAGGTTGAAATTCAAGCTCCAACACCTAAGTCTCCATCAATGACAAAAGCGTTAGAAGATTATATTGCATCTACAAACAAATAGCAAAACGCATAACATATATTGCAATACTGCAAATTTAAAATCAGCATAAACACAGTTACTTTATTGTGTTTATGCTGATTTTTTTTGCATTATATTATTTAGGTTTAGGCTTTAAGGTTTTGTGCAAGTAGTTTAAATAATACAATAGAAAACATTAATGTTGATTTTTTTAATAGAGTACTTATGTAGTTATGGTAGTTTGTTGGTTTTATTATGTTGAAAATCAATATTTTGTATTAAGAAATTGCTTTGCTTAAAAAATAATAATATATGGTTTAATGTTTGACTATTTTACACTATAAAATCTTTATTTTTGTTTTAAACTTACTGATATGAAAAAATATATACTACTACTTTTACTTGTATTATCTTTCGAAACATACGCACAAGACCAACATCAAGTTTCGTTAGGGTTTGGAGTTGGAGGAAATATGATGACACAAAATGATGAGTCGAAGCAGAAATCAACATTATACGGCGAGATATTTAATACTATTGAGCTGGGTTATGTTTATAATTTTAAACAAAGATATAACCGACGAAAAGTAATGGCAATTGAAACTGGTGTACGATATAATTATCATGAAATATTAGTGTCGGATTCTAAAAAAACTTATTTTGATGTAATTAATATTCTTGCTTTTCCATTAGAAGTTAGGTTTAACCTGCCCAAATATGTTTACTTAAATGCAGGTGGTTTTTATGGGCATGAGCTTAATGCTGATAAAACATTTCAACACCGAACTGTGCAAACAGGTTTAGGATTGTCGTTTTCGGTAGGATCTGAATTTTATATTACCAAAAAAATATTGGTGTTTGTTGATGCCTTTTTCAGAAAACATAATGTAGTCTCTTTATATTATTCAGACGATTATATGAGAGATGGAATTTTAGAATATGGAATTAAACTAGGTTCATCGTACGAGTTTTAAACAAATAATACATCCAATAAAACATTCAATAATAACCTTTACAATCAATAAAAATTAATAACAATATTGCTATGTCTAAAATATTAATAGAAAACATAAAAATATACGCTTATCACGGTTGTTTAAAAGAAGAAAACGTAATAGGATCGGATTACTTAATTGACGTTGAGCTTGAATTAGATTACTCAAAAGCATCGGCAACCGACGATTTAAATTACACAGTAAATTACGCTGAAGTAAACAATGTTATTCACGAAGAAATGGCAATTATTTCGTGTTTAATAGAGCACGTAGCACAAAGAATTATTACCAGAATAATAAACGAATTTGAATTAATTACAGAAGTAAACTTAAAATTATCGAAACTTAATCCGCCAATGAGTGGAGATGTAGAGAAAGTTTCGGTATTAATGAGTAAAAAACGATAGATTGGAGAGCACGTGAACGATGCTGTAGTCGTTCACGTGTTTACCAAAAGCAAAGCTTTAGCCCGTTAGCTAAAGCAAAGCTTTAGCTATATTGCAAACATCATTAAAAATATACTGTTGATTTTTTACTTGATTATCAGTAACCTTATCTAACCCATTTAGGCGAGTCATAACATGGGTTCCTGAATCTATCATATCAACATTAACATTGCCTCCGTTATACATTTTTAGTCCTTTATAAATAAGCACAGCACTAACAGCATCGGCAGTAGGGTCGTTTGTTGATTTATATACTTTTAGTTTGCTGTTTTTGGGTAGTTTAAATCCATCTTGAAGATCTTTTCTAACAACTTCCATTAACTTCATTAACTCATTTACTGTTTCTTGAGGTCGGAATTGATACCATTTACCTTGTTCTCCGTCTTCTAAATTGGTTTCTATATAGCCTAACATCGGGCCAATAGCTCCTACAATAGTTATTAACTTATCTGACGGAATAATAATAGGATCAACAAAAAAGTAGTTTTTAATGCCATTCATCTCTCCCGATTTTATCATTTGCAACGCAAGAGTGCAAGAAGTTGACGACCCAATGAAGTTTATGTTTTTATACCCTTGGTTTTTTAAAGCATTATATTCTTTTGTAATTACTGTTTTCCAATCCTTCCAAGTCGATTTCTTAAAATCATTATATGTTGTTCCGTGTCCTTTTAACAATACCTGAGATACTAATATATCTTTCTTTTTATTAGTGTATTCTTTAAATTGATCCCATTCGAAAGTAGTTGCCGAATATCCATGAGATGCAATAAAAACTGGCATATTCTTTTGTTCTGCCGTTGGATTTTTAATTGATAGTGAAATTAAAAAGTTTTCGGGATTGTAAGTTGATGGATCAAAAACAACATCACCGTCAAGCATGGTGTTATTTATATCAGGATTTTTTGTGCACGACGAAAACGTTACTATAATTACAGCTATTAAAATATTTAGAAGTTTCATATTTGATTATTTTAAAATTGAGTAAAGCATACTTATTTGGTAGTAAAACGGATATAATGTACCTGCCGATTTTATTCCGTTACCGCTAATTAAATTCATGCCTGTGCTTAAATTTAAACTTATAGGTACGTTTAACTTGTTTTTCAACGAATAGGAAACTCCTATTTCTCCCGAAAAAATTAAAGAAGTATTAACTAGTACATCAAAAATTTCTTCCTCGTAATCGGCATAAAAATATCCGATATTTAAGCTGGGTACAATTTTAAAATCTTTAGTGTTTCTGAAATGATAAGAAGTGTTAAATCTATACGATTCTTGCTTTATAGCATTCGAACTTATTGCACTTCCTAAACGAGATGTTACAAAATCGAAACCGAAATGAATGCGTTTGTTAAAAAGTACTTTGTTTGTGTAGTCTATTTCAAAACCATTTTCCCAGTATAGTTTCTGAGTTTTCTGAAATAAAACACCAACCTGTAAATTGTTGTTGTTTGTAATTTCTGTTTCATTATTTTGAGCATTCAAGCTAAACCAAAAAATAATTAACAAGTAGAGTAGGGTATGTTTTTTATTCATAACTAATTTAGATTTATAGGTAACAGGTAATTAACCATTGATGAAATTAAAATACAAAAAAAAAGCCTCATCTTTTAAAGATGAGGCTTTTTTAGTTTACACTTAGCTGTTAAACTAAATATGGTATTTGGGTAGTTAATTTGTGGTTATTTGTGTTTTGCTAAAACTTAGTTTGGTCAAAATAAACTGTAATTTAACCGCACATTACTCAAAAATAGTTGATTAAAAAATATTTTTCATCAACTATTTTACAAGTTAATTATTGGTTGTAACTAACTTATAAATATGTGTGCCAATAATATTGACACGCATATTTTTTAAAGTTGTTTCAGCATAGTAAAGTACTATACTAATTCTTTTTTATAGAAATCCCACTGACGGAATGCTTCCATAGCTTCGTATTCTGGTAAACCTAAGTTATCGTAACACTCGGCAGTACCTCTGTTTCTAGCTTCAGCTCTCTGCCAGAATTCTCTATCATCGTTTCCTTGGAACATAACACCATCTTTTTGAGATTGGTGGAAGAAAATAGCCTGACGTTTTCTGTCAAGTTCTTCAGGGTGTAAAGGTACACACATTCCAATTTCGCTAATTGGCCATTCGTGCCAAGCACCACGATACAACCATACGTTACAGTTTTTCATGTACTCTTCTTCTTTCAGTTCTTCTAAACCTCCGAATACAGCATCTAAACAAACTTTATGAGTTCCGTGTGGATCGGCTAAATCTCCAGCAGCAAATATTTGGTGAGGCTTAATTTCTTCAATTAAATCTCTAACAATATCAACATCAGCCTGACTTAATGGAGCCTTTTTTACCTTTCCAGTATCGTAAAAAGGTAATTCAAGGTGATGAATATTTTCTTCTTTTACACCACTATATCTAGCAGCCGAATTAGCTTCACCTTTTCTAATTAAACCTTTAATAGCACGTACATCAGCTGCATCAATACCATTTGCCGGTTTGTTTTTTATTTCTTCTAAAATTCTATCATACTGTCCGGTTCTTTCCTTTCCTAAGTGGTCGTTAAACTGCTGAGCAAATTCACAAAAACGTATAGCATCATGATCGGCAACTGCTATGTTTCCTGATGTTTGGTAAGCAATATGTACATCGTGCCCTTGAGCAGTTAAACGTAATAAAGTACCTCCCATTGAAATTACATCATCGTCAGGGTGTGGAGAAAATACAATAATTCTTTTTCTAGCAGGTTCAGCTCTTTCAGGTCTTCTTGAATCGTCAACACCTGGTTTACCACCTGGCCATCCAGTAATTGTATCGCTTAAAATATTAAACATACGAATGTTTAAAGAATAAGCAGTTCCTTCTTGTGCTAGTAACGACGACATTCCGTTATCGTTATAATCTTTTGTACCTAATTTTAAAATAGGCTTTTTTACTGCTGCCGATAACCAAACAACTGCTTTACGTGTAAGTTCTTCATTCCAAGTAATTGGCTCAACCAACCAAGGAGTTTCGAAACGAGTAATATCTTTCGATGCACCCTCGTCAACAACAACAGTTACATTTTCGTGTTCTTGTAGGTATGAAGCAGGAAGATCTTTAGTAATAGGTCCTTCAACCATTTCTTTAGTAACCTCAGCCTTATTATCTCCCCACGAAAGTAAAATAATACGCTTAGCTTTCATAATAGTACCAACTCCCATTGTAACGGCAGTACGTGGTACATAATCTAAACCATGAAAAGAAGGAGCAGCATCAACACGAGTAATATGATCAAGTGTAATTTTACGAGTAGCTGATTTTTTTTGAGAACCAGGCTCGTTAAAACCAATGTGTCCTGTACGTCCAATACCTAATAATTGAAAGTCTAAACCACCGGCAGCTTCAATTTTTAGTTCATAATCAATACAAAATTGGTTTAATTCCGAATCTGCCATAAGTCCACTAGGCACATTTACATTTCCATCTTTAACATCAACATGGTTAAATAAATGCTCGTGCATAAAGTACCAGTAACTTTCAGGGTTATTGCTTTCTAAACCTGTATATTCATCAAGGTTAAAAGAAATTACATTCTGAAAACTTAAACCTTCCTCTTTGTGCATTCTAACCAATTCGGCATAAACCTTTATTGGAGACGATCCTGTTGCTAAACCTAAAATAGCCATTTCGCCCTTAGCCGCTTTGTCTTTAATAAGTTGAGCTATTTCTTGAGCTACTGCAATTGATCCGCTTACTGCATTTGGTGCAACAACTACCTGCATTTTTTCTAATCTTCTTTCGTCGAAAAGTCCAACTGGTTTGTAGCTTACATCTACTTTTTTGGTTGATGAAATCATCATGTATATATTTTTAATAATTATATGTCTTATTCTAATATGTTTTTCAACTCTGCAAATATTACGTTTAACGTGTGCTTATAGAAACTATTTCGACAGTTGACGTTATCTAAAAGATAGATAGCTATTTTTAACGCCTAAGCTGTATTTTAAAATGTTTTTATTGATGTATTATAGAGCCTAGTGTGTTAGTTACACTAAGTATTTTTGTTGTTTTTGTATATTGATAGTATAGTTGTTATATAAAATTATATTGTTGATTAAGTTTAATAAACAAGTTAGTATTCTATTTAGCTGAAAGTCATACTTAATTCATATCAGGATAGTGTTTTTAGTTTAAGAGCAAATATGTTGGTGTTAGCAAGAGTTGTTTGCTGCTGAATTAAATTGCCATTTTATAACCTGAATTCAAGTCACAAAATAAACAAGTTAGTTTTTTTGTAACACTATATACGTCAGTATAGTCAAGCATAAAAAATGTTACAGCTATTTAATGTTGCTTATTTTTTAGAGTATTATATGAATAATTGCACATTAGTTAATTTATAAATCAACGGAGTGTTACAATGTTTAAACACTTAAAAATCACCTTTCTACGATACTAGTGTGATTTAGAAATTGATATATCTATTTTGGTGTTTAATTAAGTAAAAAACTAATTATGTATATATTTTTTCTGGCAATTTTGGCGTTAGTATTAGGCTACTATATTTATGGAACATTTGTAGATAGAGTTTTTGGGCCAAAATCAGACAAAGAAACTCCTGCAATAACCAAGCACGATGGTATTGACTTTATTGTTATGCCAACATGGAAAGTGTTTTTGGTTCAATTACTTAATATTGCTGGAGTTGGCCCTATTTTCGGACCTATATTAGGTGCTTTATACGGTCCATCAGCTTTAATATGGATTGTAATTGGTTCTATTTTTGGTGGAGCTGTACACGATTATTTTTCAGGAATGCTATCAATACGAGATGGAGGATCGTCGATACCCGAAATTATTGGTAGTAATTTGGGTAAAACCATGAAAATAATTATGCGAGGATTTTCGGTGGTTTTACTGCTGTTGGTGGGAATTGTATTTGTATCGGCACCTGCGCAAATGCTTAGTAATATTACCGATTGGGGTATGCCCATTTATGTAGGTATATTTTTTGTGTACTATTTTATAGCAACTATACTTCCGGTAGATAAAATTATAGGTAAAATATATCCTGTTTTTGGAGTTGCTCTTGTATTTATGGCAATTGCACTTATGGTAATGTTGGTAGTAAAAGGATACGAATTTTACCCTCAATTAACAATTGACAATATTAATCCACAAGGCTTACCTATGTGGCCGCTTATGTTTATTACAATTGCATGTGGTGCAATAAGTGGATTTCATGCCACTCAATCGCCTATGATGGCACGTACAATAAATAACGAAAAAAATGGTAGAGCTGTGTTTTATGGCTCTATGATTATGGAAGGTGTTATAGCCTTAATTTGGGCAACACTGGCAATGTCGTTCTTTCATAATTCGGAAGAATTAAACGAATTGTTAAGTACAGCTGGACCTGCAGGAGTAGTTAATAAAATATCAACAACATTGTTAGGCCCAATAGGAGGAGTACTTGCAGTGGTAAGTGTTGTTTTTTTACCAGTAAGTTCTGGAGATACAGCTTTTAGAAGTGCAAGGTTAATTATTGCCGATTTTATGAAGGTTGATCAAAAAAGTACTGCAAAGCGTTTGCTTATAGCTATACCTTTGTTTATAGTAGGATTTATAGTTTCGAAAACCGATTTCGGAATGATATGGAGATATTTTGGTTGGGCAAATCAAACCCTTGCAATGACTGTGCTTTGGACAATAGCAGTGTATTTACGTAAGCAAAATAAATTGCATTGGATTGCAACAATACCAGCATTGTTTATGACGGCAGTTGTTATATCGTTTATGTTTTATTCCGAAATTGGATTCGGTTTATCAATTGAAATATCAACAATAGTAGGGGTGGTTGGAACATTAGCAATTTTTATTCTTTTCTTGTTTAAAATGAAGAAATATAAAAAAGATGGGCAACAGGTTATAAAATAAATACATCACTAAGTAATTATAATACAACACACACATAAATAAAGTGTGTTACTTGTAGTTGAGTTAAAATTATTTAAATTATAATAAATGAAAAATTATATAAAAATATTAGGCATAATTTCGGTAATATCAATGTTTATTATGTCGTGTGCCAATGAGTTAAAAGAAAAGGTGCCTGTTGCAAATTGGAATGTTGATGTATTAACATCTGATACAAATTGTAAAAATATAGGAAAAGATTATGTTGGTAAATATCAGCTTTATATAAGGTTCAATAATGCCGATTCGATATTGATAACCGAAATAAAATCGGGAATTACCTACAAAGGGTATCAATCTACTGAAGATAGTACTAAGTACACTTTTAAAACCAGTTATATGGAAGATGGAGGTTTTTTAAACGAAAACCTTTTTATAACCCGAACAAGTAAAAAAATTGCACACGGTACCGGTGTTTGGACTTGGAGCGATGGGCTAATGCATTGTGAGGGAGAATATAAGTTTTTAATGAAAATGATAAAGTAACGTGTTTTAAATACACTAACCTGTTTTTATTGATGTTTATAAGTTGATTGAAATATGTATTTTTACAAAATCGTTAATTTTAAGTATTTGATATTTAGTTTTTTAATATTATGATTTGTGAAATAAAAAAGGCGCTATTTTAATGCCTTTTTTATTTGGTGTACTATGTACTGTATGCTAAATGTATTATCGGGCAAAATACGTTATTTGCGGTGTGTTATTTGTTTTTCGTCTAAAAAACACCTACTTAGTTGTTCGTAATTCTTAGTGTTGTGTATCGGAATATGAAATATACTCCATTACAAAAACTAACAATTAAACAAATATTATGAAAAAAATTCTACTTTCAGCTGCATTATTTGCAGCATCTTTAACTAGTGTTAATGC
>JAGLDK010000010.1 GCA_023145615.1 Ichthyobacteriaceae bacterium
AATTGCACATTGTTAATTTATAATTTAATGGAGTGTTATAATATATAAGGAGTAGATATAAAAAATTAGAGTTAATTATTGCTTTTTACGTCGGTATAATTCAAATTTATTCATGTAATTTTGTAAAATGGAGTTTTTTGAGTTTCAAATGCCAAATGGCATAAAGGTTGTACATAAAAATATCGATAGTTCGATATCGCACTGTGGTTTTGTAGTAAATATTGGTAATAGAGATGAAAATGAAAATGAGCAGGGTATAGCACATTTTATTGAGCATACTATATTTAAGGGTACGGTAAAACGTAAGGCTTATCATATATTATCTCGTTTAGATGATGTTGGTGGAGAAATTAATGCATTTACTTCAAGAGAGGATATAAGTGTGTATGCTTCTTTTATGAATGAGTATTACGAAAGAGCAATAGAACTGCTATTCGATATTTTATTTTCGTCTACTTTTCCTGCAAAAGAAATTGAGAAGGAAAAAGATGTGGTTGTTGATGAAATATACTCTTATAAGGATAGTCCATCAGAATCTATTTTTGATGATATTGAGGAAATGATTTTTGCCAATCATCCTCTAGGAAATAATATTTTGGGTACTCCAGAAATAGTTAAAACTTTTAATAAGGAAATTATTATTAATTTTTTAGAAGAAACTTTTTCTACAGAAGAAATGGTGTTTACATCAGTAGGAAATATTTCGGATAAAAAAATTAAGCAGTTAATAGAAAAATACGGAGCACATATACCTAATAAAACCCGAAAAAGAACAAGATTACCAATATCGGAATATAAGCAACAAGATATTGAAAAAAGCATGGATACTTATCAAACCCATGTAGTTATTGCAAACAGAGCTTACGATGCACATCATAAAGATGTAACTACTTTGGTATTGCTTAATAATTTACTTGGAGGTACGGGTATGAATTCTCGTTTGAATTTAAATATTCGAGAAAAGTATGGTTTTACATATAACCTAGAAAGTTTTTATACTCCTTATAGTGATACAGGTATTTTTGGGGTTTATTTAGGAACAGATAAAGGAAGTGCCGAAAAAACGATAAAACTTGTAATGAAGGAATTACAAAAGTTAAGAGATATACCATTAGGTGTACATCAGCTTAAAAAAGCAAAAAAACAATTGATTGGACAAATGGCAATAGGGCAGGAGAGTAATTCAAACTCAATGTTGTCGTTCGGAAAGGCACTGTTAACATTTGGTAAAATTGAATCGTACGAAAGTGTTGTTGAAAAACTAGAAGCCATTACATCTGAACAAATTCAGGAAGTAGCCAAAGAAATTTTCGATCCTAAAAAATTAAGTACCTTAATATATAGAGCTAAATAGTTTGGGTATATAGCACACTCCGTTAAATTATCAATTAACCATTATTTTAACAGCATATTATAATTATATAAAAATATTGTTATGCATTTTTTACCAGAAGATATTGACGATTACGCAGTAAATCATTCTCAAACAGAACCCGAATTACTTAAGCAATTAAATAAAGAAACATGGCGTAAGGTTTTATTGCCTCGTATGTTGTCGGGGGCGTATCAGGGTAGATTATTGTCGATGATTTCGAAGCTGATAAATCCTAAAAATATTTTAGAAATAGGAACTTATACCGGATATTCGGCTTTATGTTTGGCTGAAGGAATGCAAAAAAATGGTAAACTTTTTACTATTGATAGAAATGAGGAACTTGAACCTGTATTTTCTAAATATTTCGATAAGTCGGAATATTCAGAGCAAATTATTTCTCATATAGGAAACGCAATTGATATTATTCCTACTATAAACGAAAAGTTTGATTTGATTTTTATTGATGCCGATAAGTCAAACTACATCAATTATTTTAATATGATAATTGATAAGTTAAATACTGGAGGTGTTATTTTATCAGACAATGTTTTGTGGAGTGGAAAAGTAACTCAAGAAACCAAAGAAAAAGATATTGATACTAAGGTTTTAAAAGAGTATAATAAGTTGATAAATGAGGATGATAGGTTAGAAACAGTTTTGTTACCTATTAGAGATGGACTTACTATAAGTCGTAAAAAGTAAAAAAAAATGGTTTTTAAGTTTGATATTCAAAACTTAAAAACCATTTTTTTTATATAGAAGATTTAGTTTCTTTTTGAGGTTTAAATTTTATATCCTGATTGTATAACGATGGATACTTTGGATTTATGTTTTTGTAAAATGCCTGTATTTTAGCTAAATTACTTTCGTTATCGTCCGATAAGTGTAATAAAGCACCTATACCTGCAAGTTTCTTTTTAAAATCTAAATATCCTAAACCAATAGGTACGTTTGCACCTTTTGCAATATGATAAAATCCCGATTTCCAATATTCAACTTTCTGACGTGTTCCTTCGGCAGGTATTAAAATAACAAGTTCTTTATTCGAATTCATTAAATTAATAGCGTAATTAACCAAATTTCCACCTTTGCTTCTATCAACACCAATTGCACCCATAATTCGGGCTATTGGAGCTAAGAAAAAAGATTTTGTATAACTATCTTTTACAAAAAACTTAAAATCGATACCGTATTTCCAAAAAGTTAAAACTGCAAAAACAAAATCCCAGTTACTTGTATGTGGAGCCGCTATTAATACGCATTTTTTTAATTCATCTGTAACTGTTACATTAGTTTTCCATCCAAACAGGAACAGTAGGGTATTTGCTATTATTTTTTTCATATTTATAAGTTTAATTTTATTAGGCAAATATAACATCCGATAGCAATTGGGTATTAGTTTTTAGTTTATTGTTAATTAATTTAGATTACTTAACAATTGTTAGGCAAGTTTTATTTTATTAGTAACCTATTTGTAACTATTTTTACATCGATTTTAACACCAAAATTTATATTAGTTATCATGTCCGAAAAAATTCAATTAATAGGAGCGAAAGAAATAGAAATTACTCTGCAAAGATTGGCTTGTCAGCTTATTGAAAATCATGGCAATTTTAAAAATACAGTATTAATAGGTATTCAAAATCGTGGAGCAGTTTTGGCAGATAGAATAAAATCTATTTTAGAAAACACTTACGGTTTAAAAGATTTGAAGTTAGGATACCTTGATATTACTTTTTTTAGAGATGATTTTCGTAGGGGAGGAGAAACGATAACAGCAAATCAAACTAAAATTGATTTTTTGGTTGAAGATGTAAATGTAGTATTTATTGATGATGTATTGCATTCGGGACGAAGTGTAAGGGCTGCTTTAACAGCTATACAATCATTCGGAAGACCAAGTAATATTGAATTGATGGTGTTTGTAGATAGACGATTTAGTAGAAGTTTACCAATTCAGCCCGATTATAAAGGCAGAAAAGTAGATTCGTATGAAAACGAGAAGGTTGTGCTTGAATTAAAAGAAAAAGACGGAACCGATGGAGTATATATTGAACAAAAAAAACAAAAGTAATTCATGAGTCAATTAAGTGTAGATCATCTATTAGGTATAAAAGGACTTACTAGAGAAGATATAGAGTTGATTTTTTCGACTGCTGACAATTTTAAAGGAGTAATTAATAGACCTATTAAAAAGGTGCCTTCTTTACGAGATATAACTATTGCAAACTTGTTTTTCGAGAATAGTACTAGAACAAGATTGTCTTTTGAACTTGCCGAAAAGCGTTTGTCGGCCGATGTTGTAAATTTTTCAGCGTCGTCGTCGTCGGTTACAAAAGGAGAAACTTTAGTTGATACTGTAAAAAACATACTTGCAATGAAAGTTGATATGGTAGTGATGCGTCACCCAAATCCAGGAGCAGGTGTTTTTTTATCAAAACATATTGATGCAACAATATTAAATGCAGGAGATGGAGCACACGAACATCCAACTCAGGCTTTATTAGATACGTATTCGATAAGAGAAAAATTTGGTACAGTAGAAGGTAAAAAGGTTGTAATTGTTGGAGATATTTTACATTCAAGAGTTGCACTTTCAAACATATATGCTTTGCAGTTATTAGGAGCTGAGGTTATGGTTTGTGGTCCTTCAACTTTGTTGCCAAAATTTATACATACTTTAGGAGTTAAGGTTGAAACTAATTTGCGTAAAGCACTTGAGTGGGCCGATGTTGCAAACATGCTTCGTGTACAACACGAACGTCAGGATATAAAATATTTCCCTTCAATAAGAGAGTACACTAATATGTATGGTGTTGATATGGAATTGTTAAATTCTTTAGAAAGTGACGTAACCATTTTACATCCAGGACCAATAAATAGAGGTGTTGAAATTACTTCGGAAGTAGCCGATTCGGACAAAGCACTTATTCTTGATCAGGTAGAAAATGGAGTGGCGGTACGTATGGCTGTATTGTATTTGTTAGCATCGAAAATTAAAAGAGAATAAAAAATATTGTTATGAAAATAGAAACAAAAAATAAATTTGTTCTTTTTACTTTAGAAGATACTTTGTTTGACGAATTTTTCGAAAAAGTTAAAGATAACATTCAAGATTATACCGAAAATAATATTGTGTTAGATGTACTTACAGCTAATTTATCAGAATATCATATTACTGAATTAACAGTTTTATCATCAATACATAAGGTTAATAAAAAATCGTTTGTTGTAATTCAAAATAAGATTTCAATTAACGAATTTGACGAAAGTATTTTGGTTGTGCCAACTTTACAGGAGGCCAAAGATATTGTTGAAATGGAAGATTTAGAAAGAGAGTTAGGTTTTTAGGAAACTACAATAATTATTGAACTTATAAAGTTCAATTTACTATCAACAAATTATTTATATAAAACATTATTTATGTTAAAATTTATCACACTTATATTATTTGCAATTTTGTCTTTTCCGTTAATTGGTCAAGATAATATAAGTGTGATAGATAATGATAAGCAAAATTCGTATTGGTTAAATAGTACTCCTATATATAAATTCCCTGATTTTGTAAAGGGGAAGTATTATAATGGGGTTGTTGAAATTAAGGTTCCGCGCGATACTATTACTACCATTAATGGAAGTGTTAAAAAGGTTGCTGTTAAATCTTTAAAAATTTTAAACATAAATAATGTACCTGAGGGGTTGTATTGCATACCAACAATAAGCAATAATAGTGAGGAGCATTTTTTTAGAGTATTATTTAATGTTTACGGAAATTCCGAAAATATTTCGTCAACTATGATTGGTGTTAATTTTGGGGTGAAATATTCGGTAGGTGATGGGAAAATTTTGGTAAAACAATACAAAGTATCTAACTTGTATTTGCATTCTGATACTAAAAGGATATTAGAAACAAAGAATCCTGAAAAAGATATTTATTCATTACGATCAAGTTGGCACGATAAAGCACAAAAAACTGAGGTTAGTTTTTGGTCGTCGCAAATGCAAATTGTTGATGTAGAGTTAAAGGATGTACTTGGTAATGTAAAGTATAGTAAAACCTTTACAGCCAAAAAAGGAAGTAATAAACTAAAAATCGATCAAAGTTTTATGCCAAACGGACTTTACCTTTATAGTGTAAAATCTGGAGAAAGTGTACTTACTAAAAGGTTGATAGTAAAATAAAAAAACCATGTCGTTTACTCTGAAAATATTAGGTTGTAGCTCGGCTACACCAACTACAAAAGCACACCCAAGTGCACAGATTTTAAATATGGAAGAGAAACTTTTTTTAATTGATTGTGGAGAGGGAACACAGGTTCAATTACGAAAGTATAAAGTACGTTTTTCTAAAATCGACCATATTTTTATATCACATCTGCATGGCGATCACTTTTTTGGGTTAATTGGTTTAGTTTCATCTTTTCATACTTTAAATAGGGGTAAGGATTTACATATTTATTCTCCAAAAGGGTTGAAAGAAATTATAATTACTCAGCTTAAAATTACAAAAACACAGTTATCATACTATATACATTTTCATGAGTTAAAAGGTAATGAACCAATATTAATTCATGATGATAAAAAGTTAACAGTAACTGCAATTCCTTTAAAACATCGTATTAAAACATTTGGTTATTTGTTTGAAGAAAAGCAAAAAGAAAGAAAGCTAAATATGGATGCTGTGTTAAATCACGAAGTAGAAGTTTGTGATTATAGAGGTTTAAAGCTAGGAAAAGATTATACCGATAATAATGGAAATGTAATTGATAATTCGGTATTTACATCAAATCCATCTGCACCGCTAAAGTATGCGTACTGTTCGGATACAGCATATTACCCCGAAATTACTAAATGGATAAAGGGTGTAGATTTATTGTATCACGAAAGTACATTTTTAGATGAGTTGAAAGAATTAGCTATAAAAACAGGACATTCTACAGTAAAAGATGCTGTTTTAATAGCTAAAGAAGCTGAAGCTAAAAATTTGTTATTAGGACATTTTTCGGCCAGATATCCTAATAGAGAAGTTTTTTTAGAAGAAGCCAAATTGTATTTCAATAATGTTGAAATATCAGAAAAGGGTAAGGATTTTATTTATAATAATTAAAGATAAAAAAACACCTCATAAAAACTTTTAATTAATAGTTTTTATGAGGTGTTTTTTTATTTCAAACTATCATTTGTTTATAAAAATCCATTTAAAGCACCCGACCACGGTAAACGAGGTAAATCTTCATTACCAAATCTTTTAGCAAATCCTATTGATATATTTGCAGTATGATCGAACTGATACCAAACAGTATTGTGTATTTGATTATCTAAATTATCTGAGAAATCCCATTCTAAATACCCTTCAACATACATAGTTGTTTGATTTCCTATTTTAAACTTGTAGCCTAAACTTCCTTTAACAGTTATAAAAACTCCTGGTTCGGGAGTTATGTTTTTTAGATATGGTTTTGTGTCTCTGAAAATTCCATTAAAACCCAAACCAATATAAGGAGAGTGTCGAGGATAATTAGCCGATTTTGGTCGTTCTTGTTTATGTAAATTATATTCAACCATAGCATCAAGCATATATAAATAATCGTAGCCTTTTATTGCCCCTTCTTCAATATTAGTATTACTATATACTGTTATGCCTAAACTGTTTTTAATTGTAAAATGAGAGTGAGCAATGTTTATTCGGTTGTCCATTTTTAAACCTCGTCCGATAACAAAATGATGATCGGAGCTCATTACAGATATATTTGCACTTCCACCAAATTCTCTCGAAGTGCGTGAGTTATATTGGGCATTTACTGTTGTTAAAAATAGCCCGAAGAATAAAAATAGACTAAACGTTTTTTTGTAAAAGTATATCATAGTTAATTATTATCTCAATTTTTATAAAACCAGTTATTACTTATTAATTTAAGCAAAATATATATTATATGCCTATAATAGAGTTTACTATTATTGGTATAAATACTACTTGTGTTGTAATTAAATTAATGAGTGTTTTTGGTAAAACATGAGTAATAATGTAAAAGTACTTGAACTGTTTTTTGTTAGTACTTGTATTGGTAGGTGTTATGAAATTTAATAATTTAGTTTTCTGAAATAGGTAATTTTAATCTAAGCTATATTAAAATTACCTATTTTTTAGTTTAACCTCCATGAACTTTATACATTCCATCAGACCAAGGCAATTTTTTGTTTCCAGTATTTCCGAAGTTTGTAGTTATTCCAAACGATACTCCAGCAGTATATCCATAATTAAGCCATTTGTTATTGCTTCCGGTATTAATTAAAGGAGTTGAGCTAATATCGCCTTTTATGTGCAAAGTCATTTTATTAGATATGCGGGTTCTGAATCCCAAACTACCTGTTAAAGATAATAGTAGTCCAGTCATGTTATCTTCTTTCGATATTTTAGTAGTGTATCTGTAGGCTAATCCTAAACCTGTAGCAATGTAAGGAGTCCATTTAGGGCCTCTATACCTGTTTACGTATCCTTGTTTAAATAAGTTATATTCAATCATTGAATTTATTGTTGATACATAATCTATTCCTTTTACAGTTTTTATTTGCCCTGGCTCATCAGAGTGTAATTCATCAAGTATTTTTTCGTATGCTAAAAATTCTAAAGAGTTTTTAATCGAAAAATTTGAGTGTTCAATATAAGTAATGTGGTCGGCTTTTGCACCTGCACCAATTATTATCGGATAAGTTTCGTCGATAGGAGTGTAGAACGAACTAGCAAGTCCGCCTCCCATTTCGTACGATTTTCTGATTATTACTTTTTTAGCAAGTTCTTTTTGGTATTTCTGAGCAATTGTGTTTTCAGAAAATAACGATAATGTAATTAATAATAAAGCTGTGATTTTATATGACTGTTTCATAGTGCAAGAGATTTGGTTGTTTTTAATACTTGCTTTTCATGAAATTTGGTAATAATAAAAGTAAAAAAAAACAGGCTGATTCCTAAAATAGTTAGGAAATCAGCCTGTTGATTCGATTATTAACAAAACAATACCAATAATATATAATTATGGTTTATATATTATTGGTATTTTAAATATAAGTCTTCATTTCTTGTTGAAGTTCTAGTGCTTTTTCTCTTGCTACTTTTGCAAAATTTACGGTATTATCGGCATAAATAATTCCTCTTGAAGAATTAATTAGCAAACCAATATCTTTATTTTTACCATATTTTACAACTTCAGATAAACTACCACCTTGAGCTCCAACTCCAGGAACTAATAAAAAATGGTTAGGAATTGATTTTCTGATTTCGCCTAAAAATTCGGCTTTTGTAGCGCCAACCACAAACATAAGCTGATTTTCATCGGCCCAAGTTGATGCAGTTTCCATTACTTGCATACTTAGTTCTTTACCATTTTTGTCTTTTATAAACTGAAAATCGAAAGCACCTTTGTTTGATGTTAAACCAAGTAAAATAGTCCATTTGTTTTTGAATTCTAAAAACGGTTTAACCGAATCGCTTCCCATGTAAGGAGCAACAGTTACCGAATCGAAATTCATATCCTCGAAAAATGCTTTTGCATACATTTTAGAAGTGTTTCCAATATCTCCACGTTTTGCATCAGCAATAGTGAAGATTTCAGGATGATTTTTATTTATGTAATTGATAGTTTTTTCAAGCGATATCCAACCTTTTACACCATGTGCTTCGTAAAAAGCAGTATTTGGTTTGTATGCAACCGTTAAATCGTGGGTGGCATCAATAATTTCTTTGTTGAAAGCAAAAATAGGATCCTCGTTATTTAATAAATGTTGAGGTATTTTTGTAATGTCTGCATCTAAACCAATGCAAAGAAAAGATTCTTTCTTTTTAATTTCCGTAACTAGTTGTTCTCTTGTCATCTTTCAATTATCAATGTGCAATTATCAATTTACAGCGTTTAATTAATAATAAATTGAGCTGTAAATTGATAACTACAAATTATTTATAGTTGATCGTCTCCTCTTTTTAATTTTTCGGTATTATCGGCAAGTTTTAACTCATCAATAATTTTCTGAATATCTCCGTTCATAGCATCACTCAGGTTATAAAGAGTTAAGTTAATACGGTGATCGGTAATACGTCCTTGCGGATAATTATAAGTACGTATTTTTGCAGAACGATCTCCCGAAGATACCATTGAGTTTCTTCTTTCAGAATCGGCTTCGTTTCTTTTAGCAAGCTCCATTTCGTAAATACGAGAACGTAATACTTTTAAAGCTTTTTCAAGGTTTTTGTGCTGAGATTTTTGATCCTGACACTGACAAACAATTCCGGTAGGCTCGTGTGTTAAACGTACTGCCGAATATGTTGTGTTTACTGATTGCCCTCCAGGACCTGACGAACAGAAAAAGTCTTTACGAACTTCATTCATGTTAATTTCAACATCAAATTCTTCAGCTTCGGGACTAACCATTACTGTTGCTGCCGATGTGTGTACTCTACCTTGAGTTTCGGTTTGTGGCACACGTTGTACACGGTGCACACCTGCCTCGTATTTCATGGTACCGTAAACATTGTTACCCGATACGTTGAAAATCATTTCTTTAAATCCACCAGAAGTACCTTCGTTATAATCTACAACATCAATTTTCCAGCCCTTACTTTCGCAATACTTTGTGTACATACGGTATAAATCTCCAGCAAAAATACTTGCTTCATCTCCACCTGCACCAGCTCTAAGTTCTACTACAACGTTTTTACTGTCCTCGGGATCTTTCGGAATAAGTAAAAACTTAATTTTGTCTTCTAATTCTGGAATTATCGATTTTGAATCATCAATTTCCATTTTAGCCATTTCTACCATTTCCGAATCCGATCCATCAGCAATAATTTCTTTTGCTTCGTCAACGTTTTCTAGTACGCTTTTATATTTTAAATACGCTTCAACTATAGTTTCAAGGTCTTTATATTCCTTGTTAAGATCCACATATCTTTTTTGATCAGAAATAATATTCGGTTGAATAATTAAATCTGCAACCTCATCGAAACGAGTTTTTATATGATGTAATTGGTCAATTAATGCCATTTTTTTACCTTTTTACCTTCAGTTAATTAATAAATTTCAAAGTATTTATGTTTTAAATAAACACACTAACTTTGTATTGTATTAACTGTTAGTTGTTTATTAATACTCAAATGTACCAAATTCTGACTTGATAGTAAGTTTTTTACCCTCATGAGTTTCAACTTTACCAATAATTTTAGCTTCAATGTTAAAACTTTCAGAAATTTTAATGATATCATCAGCAACTTCCTTAGGAGCATAAATTTCCATACGGTGCCCCATATTAAATACCTGATACATTTCTTTCCAATCGGTATTCGATTGATCTTGTATAAGTTTAAATAAAGGCGGAACATCAAACATGTTGTTTTTAATAACATGCACGTTGTTTACAAAGTGTAACACTTTAGTTTGAGCACCTCCACTATTATGAACCATTCCGTGAATTTTATCTCGGTGATTTTTTAATATTTCGGTAATAACCGGAGCGTAAGTTCTGGTAGGAGAAAGTACAAGTTTACCAGCGTTTAATGGCGAACCTTCAACCTCATCGGTAAGTTTTACGTTTCCAGAATAAACCAAATCGCTTGGTACAGCTGAATCGTAACTTTCAGGATATTTTTCGGCTAAGTATTTCGAAAACACATCATGACGAGCCGATGTAAGTCCATTACTACCCATTCCACCATTATATTCGGTTTCGTAAGTTGCCTGTCCCGACGATGAAAGTCCTACAATAACATCTCCACCTTTAATGTTGTGGTTTGATATTACATCGCTACGTTTCATACGTGCAGTAACCGTTGAATCAACAATAATAGTACGTACTAAATCTCCAACATCGGCAGTTTCACCACCTGTAGAGTGTATACTAACACCGTGCTCTTTTAACTCGGCAAGTAGCTCTTCAGTTCCGTTAATTATTTCAGAAAGAACATCTCCAGTAATAAGATTTTTATTTCTTCCGATAGTTGATGATAACATTATGTTTTGAGTTGCACCAACACATAATAAATCATCAATATTCATAATTAAAGCATCTTGTGCAATACCTTTCCAAACAGAAATGTCTCCTGTTTCTTTCCAATACATATATGCTAAAGCCGATTTTGTACCAGCACCATCAGCATGCATAACCACACAATAGTCTTCGTCGCCCGTTAAATAATCAGGTACTATTTTGCAAAAAGCCTGAGGAAACAATCCTTTATCAACGTTTTTAATAGCGTTGTGTACATCTTCTTTCGAAGCCGAAACACCACGTTGTGCGTAACGCTTACTTACAGCTGAACTCATCAAGTTTATCTTTAGAATTATGTATAATAAAATTTTTGCAAAAGTAATGATTATTTAGTAATAGACAATGTTTTATATTTAGGGTGTTTTACTATTTTTTGTGTGGTAAATAGTTGCAATTAATTATGCTTTAAATTTAAGTAACATATAAATAGTTAATTCTTATAATACCTATAAATACTCGTTAATTTATATTTAGATACACAAATAATTATGTTATTTATCAATTAAAGTTAAAAAACATGAAAGCAAATTATTTGCAGTAAAATAGAGTACGTTATTAAGAATGATAATTTTTCTTTAATATATATTATCAGCCCCAAAATTAATTTTGAGGGCTGTTTTTTTTGCCGTATATCCGCATAATATCAATTGAATTTTAATATTTACGTTAAATCATAACCTTTATTGATTTATATATAGATAATTGAAATAGTTGTTTTTGTTAGTTTATAATGGTTAATTAACGAAACAAATTATATTTGCGCAAAATTTATCATACCTATTCTTTAGTTGAATAAAAGTTTTAAAGACATAAAGTTTATGTGTGGAAGATGAAAATTAGTTTAATTTAAATTTTAAGTTAATAACTATAATCAATGTATTTTATATATGTATTATCGGTGGTTGCTGTAATAATTTCATTTATTGCAGATCGTAAAAAAACCAAAAAAGCAATTAAAATAGGGGCAAAGAAATTATGGAATATTACACCACCATTTATTTCAATTTTAATAGCAGTATCAGTTGTTTTGTTCCTTGTGCCAAATAGTGTAATAGTTGAATATTTGGGAGGGTCCGATTCTTATTTCGGAGTTGTGATTGCAACATTAGTTGGTTCTATTACAGTAATGCCTGGCCCAATATCGTACCCGCTTTGCGGAATATTACTTAATAAAGGCGTTTCGTATAGCGTTATAGCAGCATTTTCATCATCGTTAATGTTAGTTGGAGTTTTAACATTTCCGGTAGAAAAAGCCTATTTCGGAAAGAAATTTGCATTATTAAGAAATGCATTAAGTTTTGTAATTGCTTTAATTATAGCATTAGTTTTTTCATTAGTAAGCGGCACATTAATATGAATTTATTAAAACACATTTCTAAAAGAACAATAATAATTGTTACATTTTTTATTTTTCTAGCCTTTTCGTTTTTTGCAGATTATACTCCTGGTGTAACTATAGGTGTAAACTTTAAAGATTTCTTACTGCAAATGGTTACTATTTTACCTCCAATTTTTATTTTAATTGGTTTGTTTGATGTTTGGGTAAAAAAAGAAACAATAATAAAACATCTTGGAGAAGGTGCTGGAGCCATTAGTTATTTTTGGGTTTTTGTACTTGCCGCACCAATGGCTGGCGGACTTTTACCTGGGTTTCCAATAGCATATTCTTTACATAAAAAAGGTGCTCGTATTCAGGTTATCTTGGTATTTTTGGGCGCTATTGGAGTAGGTAGAGTACCTATGTTATTTTTCGAATCTACTTTTTTGGGTTGGGAATTTACACTTATAAGAGTTATAGTATCAATACCACTTGTTATTATTTCTGGAATTGTTTTAGGTAAAAAACTGAATAACGAAGGATATAAATTACCCGAAGTAGATGTTAAATCAAAAAAGAAATAAGAAGTTTAGATTGGGCGTTTTGATAAAGTTGTAGAAGTATAGAGGAAAAAGAATTTTACATAAAACAATACAGCCCCTTTAAAAGCGTTTGCTTTTAAAGGGGCTGTATTTATATTACTGAAATTTTAAATTCAATAAAGAGTATTAGTTTACTCTAAAAGTATCATCACCTTTTTCAAGGAAATTTAAAATTTGATTAGCAGCAGCAACACCAGCATTAATGTTTGCTTCAGCAGTTTGAGCACCCATTTTCTTTGGAGTAAAGAATACGTTTGCAGCAAAATCAGCCTCAAATTTATCTCTTGAATCAGGAGCGATATCAGATACAAATTTAACGTCTTTTCTTTCAGTCATTAATTTCATCATACCTTCCTCGTCAATAACTTCTTTACGAGCTGTATTAACTAAAGTACCACCTTTTGGCATTTTACTTAATAAATCGTAGTTAATTGACTTTTTAGTTTTGTCGTTTGCAGGAATGTGTAAAGAAATATATTGACAAGTTGAATATAATTCTTCAACAGTGTCAACAACAGTTACACCTTCAGCTTCAATTGCAGCTTTTTCAACAAATGGATCGAAAGCAACAACTTCCATTCCAAATCCTTTAGCAATTTTACCAACAAGTTTACCTACGTTTCCGTAAGCGTGGATACCAACTTTTTTACCTTTTAATTCCGATCCAGCAGTACCAGCGTAATTATTACGGGCAGCCATAACCATCATTCCAATAGCAAGTTCAGCAACAGCGTTTGAGTTCTGTCCTGGAGTGTTCATTGCAACAATGTTATTAGCAGTTGCAGCAGCAAGATCGATATTATCGAAACCAGCACCTGCACGTACAATTACTTTTAAGTTTTTAGCTGCATCCAAAACTTCCTTAGTTGCTTTGTCACTACGAATAATCATAGCATCAACATCAGCAACAGCCTCAATTAATTGAGATTTGTCGGTGTATTTTTCTAATAATACAAGTTCTTGGTTTGCACCTTCTACTACTTTTCTAATTCCTTCAACTGCTTCAGGAGCAAAAGGCTTATCAGTGGCTACTAATATTTTCATATCAATGTATGGTTGTTTGTATTTGGAGCTTGAAGTTTGATATTATTAGGTTGTAGTTATTAAAACCGTAAACTTAAAAACATCAAACCGCAAACTTCAAACAATATTTTTATTAAGCTAATTTTGCCATTGTGTCAACAAGAGCCTGAACACTTTCTTTAGTAAGTGCGTTGTAAATTGAAGCTCTATATCCTCCAACCGAACGGTGTCCTTTAATACCTGAAATTTCAGCAGCAGCCCACGCTTTATCAAACGCTTCTTTCTTGCTTTCGTCAGTTAATAAGAAACATACGTTCATATTCGAACGATCTTCTAATTCAGCAGTTCCAACAAATAATGGGTTCTTATCAATTTCGTTATAAAGCATTGCAGCTTTTTCCTCGTTGTGTTTCTGAATTGCTTCAATACCACCCTGAGCCTTCATATGTTCAAGGTTTAACATTGCCACGTATATTGAAAATACTGGAGGAGTGTTGAACATTGAATCAGCCTTAGCATGTATTTGGTAATCTAACATTGAAGGAATCTTACGATCAGTTTTAGCTAAAATTTCATCTTTAACTATTACTAAAGTAGTTCCTGCTGGTCCTAAATTTTTCTGTGCTCCTGCATAGATTAAATCGAATTTAGAAATATCGATTTTCTGAGAGAAGATATCAGAAGACATATCAGCAATCAATAAACCATCAGTAGTAGGGTACTCTTTAAATTGAGTTCCGTAGATAGTGTTGTTTGTTGTTATGTGTAGGTAATCTAATCCTTTAGGAACTTCAAATCCTTTAGGTATATAGTTGTAATTTTTATCTGCAGACGATGCTAATACTTCAGCATTACCTAAAGCAGCAGCTTCTTTGTATGCTTTTTTAGCCCAAGCTCCTGTTTCAATATAAGCAGCTTTTCCATTTGTGTTTAAAAGGTTAAAAGGAACCATTAAAAACTGTAAACTTGCTCCACCTTGTAAAAATAATACTGAGTAACCTTCTGGTACACTTAATATTTCTTTAACTAATGATTGAGCCTTTTCCATTACTGCAATAAACTCTTTCGAACGGTGAGAAATCTCTAAAACAGAAAGCCCAATACCATCTAAATCTAATACTGCCTCAGCAGCTTTTTTGAATACATCTTGTGGAAGAACACATGGTCCTGCCGCATAATTATGCTTTGCCATTTTATTATTGTATAAAAGATTATTGTTTCAATTTCAAGTGCCAAAAGTATAATCTTTTGTTGTTATACAATGATAAAAAATGTTTTTTTTATGTGATTTTATGCAAGTGTAGGTGTGATGAATGGTACAAATTAAAGGTTGTTATTACAGATAAATTACATTATTAATATGTAACGTATTGTGCTATAATACATCAAGGTTATGGTTTTGGAGAAAAGAGGTTTTTAAAATTCTTTTTATACCCCGAAAACTTTTCTTTTTTTCGAGATTTACTTTTCTTTTTTACCTTGTTTTTGTTTTTTGCTTTAACATTATCGTACAAAGTCCAGTTGTTATTTTCCCATCTAAAGGCATCGAAAGTTAAATCAGGACCGTAAAAATTGGCAAATTCCTTTTTATCGGATGTAAGAGGAGATAGGTGATCCATTATTAAATAATTCTCTTTTTTATCCCAATTAAGTTTCATGCTAACTAACGACGCATATTCATATACCATTCTGAAAGGAGATGGTGGACGTCTTTTTGGTTTCAATCGAGCCTTAGAATATAAATCGAAAATTTGGGCTCCAAAATTTATTTCTCCGTATTTATTAACTACTAATACATCAATTATTTTACGTGTAGAGTGTTGAGATAAACCATCCCAACCCAATAAAGTGTAATATGTTTTATCGTTAGTTTTACGGGTAAGTATTTTGTAATATAATGCTCCAAACCATTTTTCAGGAGGAAAGCTACGGAATTTATAAGATGCTATAACATCCGACTGGTCGTAAAGTTCTATTACAGAAAAAGTGTTGTTTTTATTTTTAAGTTGAACAAAACCATAATATGTATAAGTACCATCTTCGTAAGGAAATGCCCAGTTGTATATTTTTACTAATTCATCATCCGATTTTATTACCGACATTGTTTTAATGGAGTCGAATTTATAATCGAATGATTTATCTAATAGTATTGCTTTTTTTAAGAAGTTTCTGAAAACCTCATTATTTTCAGCTCTCAAGCTTTCATCCTTAAAAGTAACCAATGTTTTACCTATTACAGTAAGCACATCGTTATAATCTTTTAAACTTAAATCCTTGCCTTCGTATTCTTCGTATATCGATGCCTGAGCATACGATGTATGACCTATAAGAGCAAAAATTAGAAGTAATATTATATGTGTAAGTTTTTTCATTTAGTGTTTTTATAACGTAAGTATTGTTTTTGCAAACGTTGCAATATATAATATTTATCTTTATTGTTTTTCGGTAATTTTAAGAGGTTAGGTTTGTAAAAATGGCATTTATATAAAATAATTACACTTTATCTTTTATAACATTTTGTTAATTAGTGTTTTGGTTGATAATTACGTTATAGTAGTATGTGTTATTTATATATAAATAATACATCATAAAAATATAACTACTATATTTTATAACCATAAAAAGTAGGTTAATTAAGTATTAATAAGGTAAGTAAATACGTTGCTTAAGTATTGAAAAGTATTTTTGTTATTAGAGTCTCAATATTTTCATTGATGCCTATTTTAAATTAAAGTTGTGTTTAATGCAAAAAAAAACGACTAAATAAATACGGTATGTAAACCTTATTTATTAGTCGTTTTACTATTAATGTTTCTATCATTAATGTTGTGGAGTAATCGTCATTTTCAGTGGAGCCGAAAATCTTATTTATTAGTTGAATCTAAGATATTTAATGTCCTCCTTTTGGCATTAAAAATTTATCTCCTGTTTGTTTAATAACTTCATCTTTCCACTCATCAGAATATCCAGGATATTGTGGCGATGCAGGATAGTTGTGTTTGTTACGTTTAAACTTGCCATTTTCTTCGTTTTTTACGTTACCATCCATATACTTTACAAGTAAATAGTTGCTGAAATTTTTCCAATCGGCAACCATTTCATCAGCATTATTTACCGAAAAATTTGTAACATAATCAATACCCGATTTTTTATCAGAATTATATAATGCTACAGCTTTTTTGTCAATTTCAGTAATTGTTTCAATATACTTAGCTTCTAATTCGAATTGTTTTTTTCTAACATCTTCAATAATTAAATCATAACGCATATAAGCAAAGTTAGATACTTGGTTGAAAATCCAAAAAGCGGAAGTTGCAGAATACTCAGTCATTGACCCATTTCCAACAGCAAACGAGTTTGGAGTTTTTGTTGACGATGTGTAAATAGGAGTATAAACTGTGCTGTAAGTGTCATCAACACCAAACCAAATAAGTCCGCCAATTGCATTAGGTAACCAACCACGAGACTGACTTACAAACGAAAAACCTGTTTGTTGTGTAGAAATAGCTCTTTCGTTGAAATACTTTTGTTCAACTCCATTAGCATCTTTATGTTTCCATGTTAATCTTCTCCAACGGTAAGGAAGTTTCGATGGTCCTGCACCTAAATCTGCAGTCATATCCATAGGAGTATCCTCGTAATGATCTCTCATTAATTCCATAACATCTTTAACCGATAGTTTGTTTTTTGGCTTAATCCAAAGTGGCATTCTTTCTTTGGTAATATCTCCCATTGCATATTCTTCGTATTTTTCAATACTACTATCAACTTTTCTGAAAACCGAATAAACTCTAGCATCACAAAATCTAGCACCGCCAAAATCAATAGGAGCATAAGCTGCTGAGAAATCAAAATCTTTATCTTTACCATCAAAATATTTCATTTTTTTAGCAAAAGAAATAACGTCATGAGAGTAAATAGTTTCTATTCTTTTATCGAATAATTTTTTGCCCATTTTTTTTGATGAGATAGCAGTTTTTCCACTCTGCGGAAAAGTAGTAATTCTGGCCTGATTTGCATGTCCCGAAATATATCCATCAGGAATTTTACGAGCCACCCAAACAGCACCTTTTTCGTAAGTTCCTTTCGATATCATTTCAAGTATCCAAACCTCTTCGGTATCGGCAATCGAAAACGATTCTCCTGTGCTATAATATCCATATTCGTTAACCAAATCAGTCATTACTTTTATAGCCTCTCTAGCATTTTTTGCACGTTGCAGAGTAATGTAAATTAAACTACCATAATCAATAATTCCGGTAGAATCTTTAAGCTCGGTTCTTCCTGTAAAAGTAGTTTCTCCAATTGCAAGCTGAAACTCGTTCATATTTCCAATTACACCATAAGTGTGTTTTGGTTGAGTAATTTCGCCTAAATATTTATTAGTATCCCATTCGTAAACCTTACGCATATCGCCTTTTTGCCAATCGGTGGCAGGCCAATAATAAAGCTCTCCGTACATTACATGAGCATCGGCAGCATAAGTAATCATAGTAGATTCGTCGGTAGAAGCTCCTTTTGTAACAAGTATGTTAGTACAAGCCTCCGATTTAATAGAAACCAATAATAGTATTGCAATTATTAGTTTGTGTATTGTATTAATTTTAAGCATATTATTTTAATTGGTGTTATGTTATGTTTATAAAGCTAATATCATAAAAAAGTAGAAATATTGTTGTGTTTTTTTGTATTGTTTGAAATTTATAATTAAGGTGATATTATACAATTTAAGAATACGTCTGGGTTACTTTTTTTTACGTTACATCAATAATTAACGCACATTACAATTTTTTACAACTAAACCACTTCTGATTTAAGCTAATAAGTAAATACATGTAGTATATATTTTTGATAAACCTATATTTGCCAAAATTTCAATTTACAATGGATAAGTATAGTATTAAAAAATACATTTTAAGTATCGAGCAGGTTTCTTTGTTTATGTATTTATTAAAGTGGTTTTTTTTGGCCATAATAATAGGAGTTTTAGCGGGGTCGGCATCGGCTTTCTTTTTGGTTTCGTTAGAGTGGGCAACAACTTTCAGAGAACATAATTTATGGATTATTGCCTTGCTGCCTTTGGGTGGTTTAGGTATTGGGTTGGTTTATCACTATTATGGAGGTAGTGTGGTAAAAGGAAATAATCAATTGTTAGAAGAATTTAATTCTCCTAAAAAAATCATTCCATTTAAAATGGCTCCTTTGGTTTTATTCGGAACAATAGCAACACATTTTTTTGGAGGTTCGGCCGGACGAGAGGGTACGGCTGTGCAAATTGGTGCTGCAATTTCCGATCAGCTAACTAAGGTTTTTAAATTTAAACCACGAGATAGAAAAGTGCTTATAGCTGCCGGAGTAAGTGCTGGTTTTGCCTCTGTTTTTGGTACTCCGTTGGCAGGTGCAGTTTTTGCACTCGAGGTTTTTGTGTTGGGACGTATGCGTTACGATGCAATTTTGGCTAGTTTTTTGGCTGCTGTTGTTGCCGATGAATCGTGTAAAGCTTGGGGTGTAGGACATACTCATTATAATATAGCAGTTGTGCCAGATATGACACTTGTAAATTTGGGGTGGACTTTGTTTGTTGGAATTATTTTTGGATTAGCAGCAATGTTGTTTTCTAAATCAACTCATTTTTGGGGTTCTTTTTTTAAATCGAAAGTAAAATACCCACCATTACGCCCATTTATAGGAGGTGTAGTAATTGCTTTATCGGTTTATTTAATGGGTACCACAAAATATATAGGATTAGGTGTACCAACTATTGTTGATGCATTTAGTGTTGATTTAAATAGTTATGATTTTTTATTAAAGCTGATATTTACATCGTTTACTTTAGGTGCAGGATTTAAAGGGGGAGAGGTAACGCCATTATTTTATGTTGGTGCAGCTTTAGGAAATGCTTTAGTGTGGTTTGTGCCATTACCAGTTGGTTTATTGGCAGGAATGGGTTTTGTTGCTGTTTTTGTAGGGGCAACAAATACTCCAATTGCCGGAGTTATTATGGCAATAGAGTTATTCGGAATTAAAAGTGGAGTTTATACAGGTTTGGCAAGTGTGGTAGCGTATTTGTTTTCGGGGCATTCAGGAATATATATGTCTCAAGTTGTAGGAAGTCCGAAGCATTTGCTTTTTGGTAGATATAAATCTAAATCGTTAAATAATATAAAGTAGTTATTATATACTCTGTTAAATTATCATCTTAACATCTAATAATTTATCAAAGCAAAAAACCTTTCGGTTCCGCTCAATATTACAATTATTACACAATATTAGTGTAGTGCCGAAATTATCGAAATAAAAATATAACACCCAAGTAAGGTGCATAAAAAACATTACATAAATTTATGTAATGTTTTTTATGCACCTTACTTTTTTATAATACTATCATGGGTATAAAAGTATAAATGTGGTTATTGTGTTGATGTTTAGATTGTTGTGTAAATGTGTTTTTTAATTATATGGGTGTGTTTTTTCGAGTTGTTGATATTGGGAGTAATTAATTATTGGATAATACTTGCATAATGAACATATGTGCATTATGTTTGTTGAAAATAAAATAAGATATATATAATATATGGCACGTCCAAAAAATAGTAGGATAGTATCAATACCTCCTTTGTTTAACGAATTTAAACCATCAGGTATTAAACGCAGCGAATTGCAAGAAGTTAATCTTTCTATTGATGAATACGAGTCTATAAGATTAGCCGATAGTATTGGATTATCACATTTAGAGGCTTCTGAAGAGATGGATATTTCTCGTTCTACATTTTCGAGATTAATTGAAGGTGCCAGAAGAAAAATGGCTGAATTTGTAGTAAAAGGTAAAGTGTTAAAAATTGAAGGTGGTAATATTCATTTCGACAATAATATTATTAAATGTCATAGTTGTGGTTATATGATTAAAACTTCTATTTCAGATCATATTTCCGAATGTCCTGAATGTAAATCAACCGATTTATTTAATGTGGCAGGAAACTTTGGGCATGGAAAATGTTGTGTTGAAAACAAGAAAAATAAAGGATTGAAAAAATAAGTTTATTTGATAATAAAAATTGTATAAAATTATGAACGGCAAGGGTTTAAATAACGGTTCGGAAAACGGTGGAGGAAAAGGAGATAGAGAAGGAAGAGGTTTTGGAAGAGGTTTGAATAAAGGAGGAAACAAAGGAAGGAATAATGGAGGTGGTTTTGGTACAGGCGGATCTTGTGTTTGTGCAAAATGTGGTACAAAAGCTCCGCACCAACAAGGTGTAAAATGCACAACTGTAAAATGCCCCGAATGTGGACATGTTATGGTACGAGAAGAATTATTGAATAAATAAAAAAAGGTTTTTTGATAGATAAAGTTAATTTATTGAAATTCGTTACAAACGTTAATATCGAAAAATAGTGATAACGCTATATTGATATTAACGACAATAACGGTATTAACAATTCTATAAATTAGGAGATTTATCAGAAACCAAATAAAATATATAATACCTAAAAACTAACGTATGAAAATTGCAATAGCAAGTGGTAAAGGAGGTACAGGTAAAACAACTTTATCAACAAATTTGGCTTCGTTTATGGCCGAAAAAAGAGATGTTGTTTTATCGGATTTAGATGTTGAAGAGCCAAATTCAGGATTGTTTTTAAAGTCGGAATTGTTTTTTGCTGAAGATAAGTTTAAAATGATTCCGGAGTGGAACAATGTTGATTGTACGCTTTGTGGTAAGTGTCAGGATGTTTGTAATTATCATGCAATAATACAAATTGTAGACACTATTATGGTTTTTCCTGAACTATGTCAT
Source organism: Ichthyobacteriaceae bacterium (assembly GCA_023145615.1). Classification (GTDB taxonomy): domain Bacteria; phylum Bacteroidota; class Bacteroidia; order Flavobacteriales; family JADGDT01; genus JADGDT01. The sequence goes on from JAGLDK010000010.1 coordinate 22,150, forward strand.
TCGTGTTTTGCTTGTTCAGAATTATGTCCTACAAATTCTTTGCCAATGGGGCAGAAAAAAATGGGAGAATTGCAACACTTTAAAACTAGTACTTTCGATTTTATTGAGAGTAAATTATTGATAGGAGAAGAGCAAGCTGTGCCGTTAATTAAGCAGACTTTAGATTATGTTGATGAAAATTTCAGCACTGATGTTGTGAAAATTTACGACTCTCCTCCAGGTACATCTTGTCCGGTAATTGAGGCTACAAAAGATGCCGATTTTATTATACTTATTACCGAGCCAACTCCGTTTGGTTTAAATGATGTAATACTTGCAATTGATACAATGAAGGAATTGAAAAAAGATTTTGCCATTGTAATAAATAGATACGGAATTGGTAATGATGATATTTTGAAATATTGCGATGAAAACAATATTCCAATTATTGGTAAAATCCCAAATCAAAGAGCAATTGCCGAATTATATTCGAAAGGAGAGCTTTTGTATGATAAAATTCCGGAAGTAAAAACCGAGCTTGAAAATATTGTATCATATCTTGAATCACACATATTAAAATAAACAATGAAAGAAATAGTTGTAATATCAGGAAAAGGAGGAACAGGAAAAACCTCAATTACTGCATCGTTTGCTGTTTTGGCAGGAGATGATGTTGTTGTTGCCGATTGTGATGTGGATGCAGCAGATATGCATATTTTATTGCAACCTGAAAATATAAAGTCGGAAGATTTTTATAGCGGAGAATTAGCTGTTATTGATGAAGATGCTTGTATTCAGTGTGGTAAATGTTTTGATGTATGCCGTTTTGACGCTGTTGAAGTTATAAATGATGTACATACAATAAACGAATTGTCGTGCGAGGGTTGTGGATATTGTGCAAGAGTTTGTCCAACAGAAGCAATTACTAACGAGCCTTTAAATGTAGGTAAGTGGCATGTTGCAAATACTCGTTTTAATCAGCCTTTTGTACATGCAAAATTAGGAATTGGAGCTGATAATTCGGGTAAGTTAGTTGCTCAGGTAAAAAATATTGCTAAAGAAACTGCTAATAAAAATAATAAGCCATATGTTTTGGTTGATGGTTCTCCAGGAGTAGGATGTCCGGTTGTTTCATCTTTATCGGGGGCTCATTTTGTTGTTTTGGTTACTGAGCCATCGGTTTCAGGTTTGCACGATTTAAAGCGTGTTTACGAGTTGGTTAAAAAGTTTCGTATAAAAGCTGGTTGTATAATTAATAAGGCTGATATAAATAAGGATATAGCAAGTGAAATATTAGAATTCTTGAAAGAGGAAGATATAGTTCATTTATCAAACTTGCCTTACGATGAAACTTTTACAAAGGCAATGACCGATTGCAAAACTATTGTTGAAATTGATGATAGTAAAATAAAAGAAGCAATAAGCGAAAGCTGGGAAAAAATAAAAGAAATTTTAAACTAATAAAAATTACTATGAAAAAAATAGCAGTACCTACAGCAAATGGTAAATTAAGTGCTCATTTCGGAGGAAGTGAATTTTTTACCGTTTTTGAAATAGAAAATAACAAAGTAATAAAGGAGGAAGTTTTAGAAACTCCGGAACACATTACAGGATCGTATCCAAATTTTTTGGCAAGTAATAATGTTACCGATATTATTGTTGGTGGTGTAGGTAGAAGAGCTATTGATATTTTCAATAGTAAAAATATTACGGTTTATTCTGGTGAAGTAAAATTAGTGGCAGAAGTTGTTGAAGATCTTCTTGCTGGTAAATTAGCTACCACAGGAAAATCGTGTAAAGAAGATGGAACTAAAGCTGAAGGAGTTCAGGGGCCTGGACATGAAGATAGAACGGATAATTAGTTTTAAGAAAAACAAAATATTGATAATAATTTAAGATAAAAAAATAAGATTATGAAAATTGTATTTACTACAGAAGGAACAGAGTGGGAATCGAAAATGGACCCAAGATTTGGAAGAGCAAAATATTTTATGGTTTTTGATGAGGAAACTAAAGAGTTAATTCCATTAGATAATGGAGATGTTGAAGGTGAGGCTCATGGTGCTGGACCAAAAGCGGCTAGAAAAATGGCAGAAGCTAAGGTTGAGGTTTTAATTACAGGTAATGGTCCTGGAGGAAATGCATCTAAAGTACTTGAGAAATTAGGTACTGTTAGTTATATTGGTGCAGGAGATATGACTATGAAAGAGGCTTACGAGGCTTATAAAAACGGTGAGCTAGATAAGGCTTAGTAGATAGTTGTAAAGGTTTACTCTGTTTTAGAAAACTGTATTTCTGAAACTTAATTTGAAAAAAATAATAATTATGCAAAAATTGACAATAGCATTTGCTAGTGATAATGGAAAGGATTTAACTGATGAGCATTTTGGAGAGGCAAATGAATATTTGGTTTACAAAATATCGGAAACAGAATCGGTTGAAGTAATTTCGGTAAAAAACATCCCATTAGAGGAAGAAATGCATGCCGACCCAAGAAAAGCAAAGGGTATTGCAGGTATTTTAAAACCTCATAATGTTCAGGTTGTGGTAAATAAAGCTTTTGGTGCAAATATTAAACGTATGAGCAAAAAGTTTGTTTGCATTATCAGTAAAGATGATAGTATTGATGATTGTATAAAAAGTATTCAGGTTAAGTTTAGCGATGTTTATGCTGAATTTGAAAAAGGCGAAGAAAGAAAGTTTTTGAAATTTTAGAAATGGAAAATAACGCTGAATTAAAAGAACAAATTGTTAAGCTTCTTGGCGATTTACGTCCTTATTTACAAAACGATGGGGGAGATATTGAATTAGTAGAAATATCTGATGATTTAACAATATCTGTAAAATTATTAGGTGCTTGCGGTACTTGTCCTACAAGTATTGTAACGCTAAAAGCTGGAGTTGAAGGGTATATAAAAAGTAAAATTCCTGAAATAAAAGAAGTTATTTCGGTATAGTGCTTTGATGTTGCCTTAAAAGTATTGCTTGTACTATAAACGACAAAAAAAAGGCTAGCTACGTAAAGTAGTTAGCCTTTTTATATATATGTATATGATTTTTAATTAATCATTATTAGCAACAATGTGCTTCATTACATCATAAGCGTGGTTAATTGCCATAGCAATTGATCCTCCTTTTTTGAAAACAATATCTCCAGCAATATATAATCCTTTAACGCTTGTTTCGTAATTATCGTCGAATATAGGGTGACTTTTCTCATCCATTTCAATACCCGATTTCTGTAAGAAACCAATAGGAGTAGTACCTCCAATAGCGTAAATTATACGGTCGTACATTGTGCAGAAACCATTTTTGTAATTTACTTTTACTCTGTTATCAAATCCTTCAATTGATTCAATATCTGCAGAGTAACGAATTCTTAATCTTTCTTCTTGGTCATATCTAATAACCATTTCTTCGTTTACTTCGTTTGCTCTTGAGAATTTTTCTTCTCTAATAGCAAGTGTAATATCATTATCAACAGTAAGTTGACAAGCATATTCTACAGCCGAATCTCCACCACCAACAACTAAAATCTTTTCACTACCTCTACAATCGTAAGGGTTATGGTTGATTACAGTTTTTATTGAACCAGGAATTTTGTAAGAAGGCTTGTTAGGTTTCCCCATTCTACCTATTGTAACAATTACGTTTTTAGATGAATATTCTCCTTTAGGAGTCATTACCTTAAAAGTGTCATCGTCTTGTTTTACAACTCTATCAACTTCTGTATTGTAAATAGAAGTTATAGTATCGTTATCAAGTAGCTCTTCAAAATACTCTAAAGTAGTTTCTTTAGTTCCATCAAAAAACTCAACGTTTCCTTTTAGATCAATTTCCTGTTTGTTGTATATTTTGTCAACTCTTTTTGAATCTTTATAATATTTTCTGATAGTTTGAGAGTGGTTTTCACCTTTCTCGATAAGTAAAACATTATTTAATTTAAAAATTGAAGCCTCAACTGCTGAAGCAATACCTCCAGGACCACCGCCTACTATAATTAAGTCGTATATCATCGTTAATCGTTAATTGTTTATTTACAAGTGGCGAAAATAGAAATAATTAGTTGAAGTAAGAAGAATAATAATAGATATTAAATATATTGTTATAGTTAGGGGAGTGTGTGTTTTGTGTTAATCGTAATGTTTTTAGTAAGTATTTGTATTGTAGTTGTTTATTTTGACTTTTACTTATGTTTTAATTTGTAGTTGATGCTTGATTGCTGGTTAAAATTAAGACATTTTAGGAGGAAGTATTTGAAATAAAAAAAGCCCTGTTTAAAACAGAGCTTTAATAAATGAATAGTGCGGCTGAAGGGAGTCGAACCCCCACACCTCACGGCACTAGATCCTAAGTCTAGCGTGTCTACCAATTCCACCACAGCCGCAGGTAAACATTAATTATTTTATATTGATAAGAAAGAAAATTCGTGCGGCTGAAGGGAGTCGAACCCCCACGCCTCGCGGCACTAGATCCTAAGTCTAGCGTGTCTACCAATTCCACCACAGCCGCAGTAAATTTTAAGTCTTATATTATTTTTCTGCAAAGGCACTTAAAAAAATAAGTGCGGCTGAAGGGAGTCGAACC
>JAGLDK010000100.1 GCA_023145615.1 Ichthyobacteriaceae bacterium
GGCTAATTCAAAAACGTATTTCATTTCGGTAGCAATTTGTTTACTTCTTTCGGCATACTTTTCTTCTTGCTGAGGTGTGTTGTCAAATTCCTTTGGATCGTTGTATGTTATTGCAATTCTTTTGTCTGATCCGAATATTAACGGACAATTTTCATCGGCACTCGAACATGTCATTATTGCAACAAATTCCGATTTTGGATTAAATCTATCATCAAAAGTTTTAGAGAAACAAATTACTGGGTGCACATTATCAGCATACTTAATACTATAAACCGGATTTTCTTCTTTCGAAAGTTTAATTATTTCGAAACCTGTATCTTTTAATGTTTGCGCAACCATCGGAAACATAGCTGTTGCTTCTGTTCCTCCCGAAAATGTAGAAACATTATTTATGTTGAAATTATACGCCATAACCTGAGACCAAATTTGAGTAAGATGACTTCGTCGAGAATTATGTGTACAAATTGCATTTACTAAAATCGGTTTATTTTCTGATGATTTTAACTTTATAAAATCAACATATTGATTAAGTAAAACTTTTCTTTCTTCGGGTATTGTGTTGGTATTTAATGAATTTATGTAATCTGATATTTGACTGTATAATTTCATATTTATCTATGTTAATTATTAATATTTTTTTTAACTACTTAGTTACTCCTTAATAATAACTTCCGATCGGTTGTAAACCTTTACATTAGCAGGCACTCCATGAGTTAGCCAAACGTTACCACCAATTATTGTATTTTCTCCAATAACACTTTCTCCACCAAGTATTGTAGCCCCCGAATATATAATTACATTATCCATTATGGTTGGGTGTCGTTTTTGGTTCGACAATGATTTATCAACACTTAAAGCACCAAGGGTAACATTTTGATAAACCTTAACATTGTTGCCAATAACACAGGTTTCGCCAATTACAATACCAGTACCATGATCGATACAAAAACTAGAACCTATAGATGCACCAGGATGTATGTCGATACCGGTGCGGCTATGTATCATTTCCGATAATAATCGGGGAATGTACGGAACATTAAGTTTGTATAGTTCGTGTGCCATACGATGTATTGCAATGCCGTAAAATCCAGGATATGTTTTTATTACTTCAAGTTCGTCTCTTGCAGCCGGATCGTTATTAGTAATTGCAGTTGCATCTTTTCGCATTTCATTGTACATGTACGGTATTTTTTCGAAAAACTGTTCTGCAATATCATCGCATTGTATAGTTAAAAAAGGTTTTACTTTTGAAATTAAATGAATAAATTCAATTTTAAGCTCTTCAAATTCAAGCTCCAACTCTCTTTCTAAAATGTATTCTTTCGAACAACGCTCAGGAAATAGCATTCTTAAAAGTCTATCAGATAATGCAAATACCTTTTCAAGATTTGGATTTTGATCTCTTTTACGGTGTTTGTTAAAAAGATCTTGGTAGAATTTTTTAGTCATACTTGTTTTTTGTTAGTTGAATCTAAGTGCTTTTTGTTGTTTTAGATTGTTTAAGTATTATAACTAAATTATTTGTGAACGAGTGTATACAATCAATTCTAAATAAATATGTCTTATTACTTACCAATATAATACAATTAGATATTTGTTTTATTTCGTACAAAAATACTAAATGTATTTTATCAATCAATAATGTTACTGATTGTATTACTCTATAATAGAGTAGGAGGTTGCTTTTTTTTAAAAATCGTACCTGATACCAACACCTAATGATCCTTTAAATTGAACCCGTGGTCCTGTTCCTGTTGAAGTTATTACGTTTATATCATCATCGTAAAGTATTTGTGCTGTGTAGTGTATTCCTATAAATCTCAAAACTTTTACGCTGAACTTTCCAACCCAAGCAACGTCAATATTTTCGGGGTTTTTTAAATAATTTGAGTAAAGACGAAGAATGTGCTCCATTGAAAAATGTTGGTTAAAGTAGTGTTCCCAATCAATATTAACATAAGTTCCAAACTCATATCTAATATTCTCACCCGGTTCAACACCGTAAGCACCTACCGATGATAAAAATGAATTGTACACATATGTAAATCTTGAAGCTGCTGGAGAAATAGCAATTTTAAAATTATTGTTAGGAATATAAACAATACCTGGAGAAATCATCAAGTATCCAGGAGCCATATATGAAGAGCTGAATAAAGTATCTCCTTTTTCGTTAATTTTAAAACCATCTTCGAATTGAGTTCTGAAACCTGCACCCATTGAATAATACCAATGCCCTTTGGCTTTGTAACCGTAAATAGTTGATATGTCAATTTGATCGTCGGTTTTAACACTCTGTCTTACTCCTTGCTTAGCACGTCCGTAGCGTAAAATAAGTCTATTTTCCCATTTATGAGGCGACTTAGAATAGTTAAGTTCGTAATCAATAGACGAAACACCAGATAGAGCTTCCTCTCCACCAGGAGCCCAATTGGTCATGCTAACACTTCCGAAAGTTATATTGTTTTTACCAGAAAAAGTCCAATGTTTAATGGAATCGGCTTTTAATTGTGGTTTTTGTACTGTGCTGTTTTGTGCACTTATGTACGTTGATGTTATTAGTATTAATATTAAATAAGCATACTTCTTTTTCATGTTGAAATTGTATTTAATTATGGGGTACAATACAATTTACTTATTATTAATGTAATATTTGTAATTATTTAGTGTTAAATATCTGAAGTAGTGCTTTGTATATATGGTATATAGGTGTTTGTGTTGTTGTAATAAATATTAAAATTTATTAGATATTTTAGGTACGGATTAATTACTATGACAAAATTAAAGCAAACATAACTAATTTGTTTTAATGCTTACACAGTTTTATAGTGTGGTAGTAAGAATAAAAATATATTTATTTAGGCTTTATATTGTGCATATATTTACTAAAATAAATAGGTTTTAGTAAGTTAGTTTACTTTAATAATAATCGTATTTTTAAATTAAAAGCAAAAAAAAAGCCGTTTCATACGAAACAGCTTTTTTAATTTTATATAAAAGAAAGGTTTATTTTTCTTCTTCAGTTTTAGAATTGTAGATTTCTCTAAATTCTAAATCAGTTTTAGCTTTTTCTTCTAACATGCTATCTTTACCGAAAGCAGAGTTTAAGAAGTTTTTAGCATCATTAGTTTTACCTAATCTTTCAGATGCAATAGCCTTTAAGTAATCAGCTTTAGCCGACTCAATGTTTCCAGCTTCAATAGTTTTAATACCACCATCGTAATCACCATTCAATACTTTAGCAAGTGCTAAGTTGAAAGTGTTTTGCCCTTGCATTGCCTCAATAGCTTTGTCATACTCACCATCTTTAATAGCTTTTACACCTTTGTTGTAAGATGCTTCGGCAGTTGTAGATTTAGCAAATAATTCAGCAGCAGCTTCAGAATCACCAGCAATAGACTTTGCAATACCAAGGTTGTTGATAGTTATATCATTTTCTTCAATTTGGTATGCTTTTTCAAATAAAGTAGCAGCTTCTTCAGTTTTACCTAATTTCTGAGAACAGTGACCTGCGTTAGTTGCAAATCTGTAATCGTTAGGATAAAGCTCCATACCTTTTTTCATAAGGTTTAATTTAGCTTCTTTAGTGTTTGCCATTTTAGCAGCGTAAAGAATTTCTTCAGCATCTAATTGGTATGCTTTAGTGTTGTCTGATTTAGTAATCTCAACTTTTAATTCTTCAGCACTCTTACTAGCTAATTCTTTAATTTGCTCGTCTGATTTACCAACTAAATTATAGTTAACTACAATTTGAGTTCTACGTAATTGAGGAAGGATATCTTCTTTCAATACATCGTAAGTGTTAGCTAACGATTGTAGAGTCTTTTCTTTAGTAGCTAATAAAGGTTGATCATCAAGAGAACGTAAGATCATGTCTTTGTCTTCAATGTTCGATTCTTTAATTGCAGAATAAACACCATCCCAGTCAGCACCTTGTCCTTGTCTAGTAAAGAAACCATCTTGATACTTAATTTTAGATCTTTTTACTGAAGATTTAATTTTGTTCTCAACATTTTTAGCACGATTACCAGATAAGTTTTCGTTTAATGTAGCCTCACCTTCAGGAGATGCAAAACCATTAAATACTATGTTTTCAATAGTTACATTATCATCTTTACCAGCTGATTTAATTAATGCTTCAATTTCTTTGTAATCAGCATCTCTTAATTCGCTACTTCTAATAGAAGAAGAGTTAACTTTAAAGTTAACCATACCCGAAAGCTCTTTGTTAGTAACTTGCTTGTAGTCTGCTCCAATGCTTGATGATAAATACTCATCTTCAACTAATAAAGAAGTAGTAATTACACCATCACCAATTTTTATTGGTTCAAAGTCTTTTCTTTTATCTCCTTTTTTACCAACAATAGTAATAAATAATTCAGAATTTTCGAATTCTGGAATATAAGTAATCTCGTCAGCGTAAGTTACAGTTTTTCCTGTTTCGTAAGGAATTACAGTAGCATTCCCAGGATACTCTTCTCCTTGAAATTCTGCCATTTTAAGAGGTTTTTGACCACCTTCGTATCTTAAATCAGGAGTTACTTCAATAGCAACTGTTTTTTTGAACAGTTTTTCAGGAAACTGTCCTTTTATGTCAACTTTAACTTTTCCACCGTGTACTTCAAGTGGATTAGGATTCACAGAATAATAATCTTTGTCAAGATCTTTCATAGCGTTACAACCCGAAAGGGCTACAACTGCTACTCCTACTACTGCTAAAGATTTTAAACTAAAATGTCTCATGCTTAAAATTTATGTTTAACTGATTTATTACAGTTATTTAAATGTATACAACTTTGATTTAGCAATAAAAATTAATCGCTAATTAGTCAATAACTGCCGCAAAAATAATAAAATACATGACTTTTACATCACGTAAACATATAAAATACATTTTTTTTTTTAAAATAATTGTATTTTACATCAATGTGTAATCATAATTACTTATATTATATTGGTATTGTATGTTTTTACTATATTGTGTATCAATGTGTTATAAGACTTGTTTAATCTGTAATTTGCATTTCAGATGTGTTAAATTTTTTATACTCATCATTGCATTTCAATATTGCCTCTAATATTTGTAAATCGTTTGCCTTTAATATGTATTCTTGGCTGTAGTTGCAGTGTTTCAAAACTGTTTCTATTTGCATACGAGATAAACCAAGTGTTTCTGTTAAAAATTCTCTATCGTATTTGTAATACAATAAATTCTTAATTATATCTTGATCCTTTAGTTTGTTTAATTTTTTTAACTCTTTAGGTTTGCTTCCAAATATATTATAGATAAAATCTACAGGTTGTATTACTGTAGGTTTATCATGCAAATTATCTCCTAATTGTTCCGACGTTTTTAGCCCTTTAATTTTAACAACCTTTCTGTTTCTAGATAACACTATGTTTTTTACGTCAATTTCTAAAATACCTGTTAAATTATATGGTGTAACAATTATTTCATCAAGCTTATAGTTTTTTGTAATTAGCTTAATAGTGTTGTTTTCCTTCAACATATGCTTCATTACAATTATTTTTTTTGCGTGATATCCAATTTCAGAAAAATACAAAGTATCGTTTTCTGCAACTGTAATTTTAAATTCTCCTCTGTAATTTGATATTGTACCTTTACTTGAGGATAAATTAATTATATGAACATTTTCTAATGGTTGTTGATTAAACAAGTTAACAACGTTACCAAACAATGTTTTGTGTATTTGGGTATTTTGAGCGTTAATAGTTGGGGAAAGTAATATTAGGATAGCTATTATAAAGCTGTATCTTTTGTAAAAAATATATCGCATATTATTAAAGTTTTAATTTTGAGTGCGATGTTATACAAAAATAATTATTCTAAACGAATCTTTGTGTTATTTTTGCATAAAGTTTTTTAATTAATACTAAATAAGTAATATGTCAGACGATAAGAAGATAATTTTTTCAATGTCGGGTGTGAGTAAGTCATACTCAAAAGGAAGCAAAACTGTATTGAAGAATATTTATCTGAGTTTTTTCTATGGTGCCAAAATTGGTATTTTAGGTTTAAACGGTTCGGGTAAGTCAACTTTAATGAAAATTATTGCTGGTCTCGAAAATGATTATCAAGGAGATGTTGTGTTTTCGAAAGATTATACAGTTGGGTACTTAGAGCAAGAGCCTAAACTTGATGATACAAAAACGGTAATTGATATTGTAAGAGAAGGAGCTGCAGAAACTGTTGCTATTCTTGACGAATACAATAAAATTAACGATATGTTTGGTTTGCCTGAAGTTTACGAGGACGCCGACAAAATGGAAAAGTTGATGAATCGTCAGGCTGTACTTCAAGACGAGATTGATGCTAAAAATGCTTGGGAGCTTGATACTAAGCTTGAAATTGCAATGGATGCGTTACGTACACCAGATGGAGATACTCCTATAAAAAATCTTTCGGGTGGTGAGCGTCGTAGAGTTGCACTTTGTAGATTATTGTTGAAAGAGCCAGATGTACTTTTACTTGATGAGCCTACCAACCACCTTGATGCTGAATCGGTACTTTGGTTAGAGCAGCACTTACACAACTATAAAGGAACTGTAATTGCCGTAACTCACGACCGTTATTTCCTTGATAATGTTGCAGGTTGGATTTTAGAGCTTGATAGAGGAGAAGGTATTCCTTGGAAGGGTAACTACTCATCGTGGTTAGAGCAAAAAACTGAGCGTATGGCTAAGGAAGAAAAAACAGCTTCTAAACGTCAGAAAACATTAACTAAAGAATTAGAATGGGTACGTATGGCACCAAAAGGTCGTCATGCAAAATCGAAAGCTCGTTTAAGTAACTACGATAAATTAATGAGTCAGGAAGAAAAGCAGAAGGATGCAAATCTGGAACTTTACATTCCAAACGGACCACGTTTAGGTACCAATGTTATTGATGCAATTGATGTATCGAAAGGTTTTGATGATAAATTATTATACGAAAACTTAAACTTTAACCTTCCTCCAAACGGTATTGTAGGTGTTATTGGACCAAACGGTGCTGGTAAAACCACTTTATTTAAAATGATAATGGGTGAGGAGCAACCTATTACAGGAGATTTTAAAGTTGGAGAAACTGCTAAGATTGCTTATGTTGATCAGGCACACTCAAACATCGATCCTGAAAAAACCATTTACGAAAACTTTGCCGATGGTCAGGAGCAGGTTATGATGGGTGGACACATGGTTAATACTCGTGCATATTTAAGTAGATTTAATTTTGCTGGTCCAGAACAAAACAAGCTTGTTAAAGAGCTTTCGGGTGGAGAACGTAACCGTTTGCACCTTGCTATGACTTTAAGAGAGGAAGGAAACGTACTTTTATTAGATGAGCCTACCAACGATTTGGATATTAATACAATTCGTGCTTTAGAGGATGGTTTAGATAGTTTTGCAGGTTGTGCAGTGGTAATTTCTCACGACGTTTGGTTTTTAGATCGTATTTGTACTCACATACTTGCATTTGAAGGTAACAGTTCGGTTTATTTCTTTGAAGGATCATTTTCGGAATACGAAGAGAATAAGAAAAAGCGTTTGGGTGATACAACTCCAAAACGTATTAAATACAAAAAACTTACTAGATAATTTTTTGTATCAACATATATTTAAAAAAGGACTGCTAATAGCAGTCCTTTTTTTTGCTGATTATTTTAGAAATATACTTTTTTTAGTTGAATTTAAGGTTGAATATAAGTGTGTTAATGTTTTTTAAAGAAAGTAATGTGTAAAACAATAATATTTAATTAAATTACTGATTGTTAAGTAATTAGTTGTGGTTTGTTATTGGTTTTCGGCATTAGTATGTTGTATTTGTAACAATTGTTAAGGCCATAATTATATTATTTGTATGCATAAATTTAAAGTAACTATGATTTATAGATACTAGACAATTAAAAATTAACCATTATTTAATAGCTTTTTTATATGAAAAGGTTTGTGAAAAATATATTAATATTCTTATCACCTCTTTTATTAATTGTTTTGGCTGTAGTTATTGCAGATCCATTTAAGGTATGGTTTTCGTACGATGATTATTATTCTGATTATAGCGTAACTCTTAATAGAGGAGATGTTTGTTTGAAATTATATAATAAAAACAGAAGTAGCCATAAGTTCGATTCTTTTGTGTTTGGAAGTTCAAGGTCTCAAGCTTTTAAATTAACCGATTGGAGTGAATATTTGGGTTCATCATCGGTACCTTTTCATTTTGATGCTTCGAATGAAGGTGTTTATGGCATTTTAAATAAAATGAGATATTTGGATGAATTAAATGTATCGATGAAAAATATTATGATAGTGTTAGACGAGGAATGTTTAACTAATAATTATAATAATAAAGGACATTTATTTATATCTCCCACAGTTTTATCGAAAGAATCGGAACTAGAATTTTATAAAACTTTTATAAAAGATGCCTTAGATTTAAAGTTTATATATGCGTATTTCGATTATAAAATTTTCAATGAACATAAAGGGTATATGGGGTGGCTTATATCGAAAGTTATACCAAAAGGAGATAAAATAAACGGAGATATTTGGTATAAAAGTTGGGACGATAGTATAGAAAAAGATTCTACATCTTATTATTCGAACTTAGTAAATAAAGGAGTTTTTTATAAAAGAGATACCATTAATATAGTTAACAATAGTAATGAAATTAGTTATTTAGAAAAGGAACAACTTAAGGAAATAGCTGGCATATTAAAAAAACACAATTCGAAATATAAAATAATTATATCTCCATTATACAATCAAATTTCGTTGAGTAATGAACGATTAGAGTTTATTGAATCAACTTTTAATAAAGCTAGTGTTTATGATTTTTCGGGTAAAAATAAATTTACCGATGTAGTTGGTAATTACTATGAAAGTTCTCATTACAGACCAAATGTTGCAAAAGAAATAATGAAAATAATGTATGATGAAAGTAATGTGCTTGACAATGAAAAACAACCTGTTTTAAGTAAAAAAACTTGGTTATAGTTTAAAATGTTGTTGAAATTGTGCTTTAAGTTATTTTTAATCTTATAGTCAACTATAAAGTCTTGAATTTAAGAGTAAAATTATTTTTATTTTTTATAAATACAAATAATTTAAAATCAATATTTTACAACTGTAGTTTCTGTAAATTTTTAGAGGTTTTAGTGTTTTCGGAGTAAAATAATAGTTGTGTTTTAATTTCAAAAGCAGATGTTATGCGTGTTTTTATAATAAATAAACACTATTTTCGCTTATATGACTAAAAAAGATTTTTCAGAAATAAAGGAATTATTACAATCTTCGAGCAAGAAAATAGTTTTAATTCCGCATAAAAATCCCGATGGAGATGCAATGGGAAGTAGTTTGGCTTTGTATAAGTTTTTAACAAACAATAATCATAAAGCTACTGTATTAGCTCCAACTTCGTATCCTAAATTCTTACATTGGTTACCAAACAATAATAAGGTTGTGGTTTTTAATAAAAGAAATCAGCAAACAATACAAATTTTAAAAGATGCTGAAATTTTATTTTTCATGGATTTCAACGATTTAAATCGTATTGAAGATATGAAAGAATATATTGACGAATCGGATGCTGTAAAAATTATGATAGATCATCATCAGCAACCATCAGATTTTGCCGATTATACTTTTGTTGATCCAAAGGTTTGTGCGGCTTCTCAAATGACGTATCATTTTTTAGAAAACTTAGATGTTGCTAATGAAATTGATTACGATATAGCAACTTGTTTATATACCGGAATTTTAACCGATACCGGATCTTTTCGTTTTTCTACAACCACATCAACAACACATCGTATAGTTGCCGATTTAATTGATAAAGGAGCTGTAAATCATAAAATACATAACAATGTTTTAGATGGAAATACCATGAGTAGAATGAAACTTATGGGTGTTGCTTTAAATAATTTAATTGTAATGCCAGAAAGTAAAACTGCGTTTATTACAATGAGTAGAAAAGAATTAAAAGAAAATAACTTTGAAAAAGGCGATACCGAAGGCTTTGTAAATATGGCACTTTCTGTTGAAGGTGTATCGGTGGCGGCTTTGTTTACCGAAGATTTGGATCATGATTTTGTTAAAATTAGTTTAAGGTCGAAAGGTGTATTTTCTGTAAATCAACTTTCGAGAGATAATTTTAATGGAGGCGGACATATTAATGCTGCTGGTGGAAAGGTTGACGATTCGTTGCAGAATGTAGTTGAACTTTTTAAAAAGGTGGTTTCTGAAAACAAAGAAGACATAATTAAATCGGAATTATAATTATGAAACATATATTAAGTGTAGCAATTATTTTTTTGTTTGTGTTGTTTGCATCTTGTCAGAATCAAGAACCTAGATATCCGGTAGCTGTTAGTTCGGGGGTTGATTACGAAGGATCAATTGAATTATCAAAAAAAATTAATCAATACGAGGAACGTCAATTCCGTAAATATCAACAAATTCATAAAAAAACATATAACCGATCGTCGTACGGATTTTTGTATGAGATAGAAGGTGCATCAGGAAAAAAAATTGAGTCGAAATATGTGGTTACATATAAGTATTCGGTTTACAATTTAAAAGATGTTGAAATTTATTCTGATCAAACAAAAACTTTAAGAATTGATCATCAGGATGAAATAAAAGGATTGCACGAGGGGTTAAAATTAATGACTAATAAATCGAAGGCTACATTTTTATTTCCATCTCATCAAGCTTTTGGATTTCATGGAGATGATAATAAAGTAAAATCAAACACACCTTTAGTTTATAAAGTTGAGGTTTTAAAAGTTGAAAGTATTAATGTTGCAAAATAAAATATTGTTGCATAAATTATAAACAGAATAATTTAATAACTAATCAATATGAAAATGAAGAAAATACCGAAAATAATTGTGTTAATGACTGCTATTATTATGGCATTGTCTATTCAGTCGTGTAATAATAATAGTAGGCCTGATGGAATATATGGAGAGTTTGAAACAAACAAAGGTACTATTACTGTACAGCTTTTTTATAAAGCTACTCCAATGACTTCGGCAAACTTTATTGGTTTGGCAGAAGGAAATATTGAAAATAATTTCAAAAAGATAGGAGATCCTTTTTACGATGGTTTAAAGTTTCATAGAGTAATTCCTGATTTTATGATTCAGGGTGGAGATCCTTTAGGAAGTGGTGCTGGTGGACCAGGTTATAAGTTCGAAGATGAATTTGTTGATTCGTTAAAGCACGAAGGTAAGGGAATTTTATCGATGGCAAATTCAGGACCAAACACAAATGGAAGTCAGTTTTTTATAACTCATAAATCAACGCCTTGGCTTGATGGAAAACATACTGTTTTCGGAAAGGTTGTAGAGGGACTTAATTTGGTTGATTCTATAAAGCAAAACGATAATATTATTTCGTTGAAAATTGTTAGAGTAGGAGAAGATGCTGAAGAATTTGATGCACCAGCTGTTTTTAAAAAAATGCAGCAGGATAGTAAAGCGGAATTAGAAAAAGCTACTTTAAAGCAAGAAAGACTTCGTAAAGATTTAATTTCATCTTTAACTAAGGGTGCCGAAAGTGTAGAAACTACAAAATCGGGACTTACAATAATAAAAACTAAAGAGGGAAATGGAAGTACGCCAAAAAAAGGAGATGAAGTAAAAGTTGAATATAAAGGCATGTTACTTAATGGTAAGGTTTTTGATTCTTCGGAAGGAAAGGATCCTATTAAATTTCCTATTGGACAAGGCAGAGTTATTCCGGGTTGGGACGAAGGAATTATGAAATTAAAAGAAGGAGATGAGGCTACTTTGGTAATACCATCATACCTTGCTTATGGAGCTAAGGAAATTAAAGGATTTATACCCGCAAATTCTGATTTAGTTTTTGAAGTGAAATTAGTTGAAATAGTTAAATAGAAAAAGTAAGTTTGCACAAAATTATATAAGACATGCAAGAAGGATTATATGCTAAATTTCATACAAGTAAAGGTGAAATATTAGTAAATTTAGAATTTGAGAAAGCACCTGTTACAGTTGCAAATTTTGTAGGTTTAGCAGAAGGAGCTATTAAAAACACTCATAAAGCAGCAGGAGAGCCTTATTACGATGGAATTGTATTTCACCGTGTTTTAGCCGATTTTATGATTCAAGGAGGAGATCCTTCAGGAACAGGATCGGGTGGACCAGGTTATAATTTTGATGATGAGATTCATCCTGATTTACGCCACACAGGACCAGGTATTTTATCAATGGCAAACGCAGGACCAGGAACAAATGGTTCTCAGTTTTTTATTACACACGTTGGTACTCCGTGGTTAGACGGAAAACACACTGTATTTGGAAATGTTGTTGAAGGGCAAGAAATTGTTGATGCAATTGCACAGAAAGATACAATGAATAAGGTTGAAATTATTCGTGTAGGAAAATCTGCTGAGGCTTTTGATGCTGTTGCAGTTTTTGCAAAAAAAGATGAAGCAAAAAAAGAAAAAGAAGCTGCTGCTAAAGCTGAACAAGCTAAAGAGTTAGAACTTCATATTGCAGGAATGACTCAAACTGAATCAGGATTATATTACATGATGATTCAGGAAGGAAAAGGAGATACGCCAGAAAAAGGACAAGAAGTAAGTGTACATTATAAAGGTATGTTGCTTGATGGTAGTGTTTTTGATACTTCATATAGTAGAAATCAGCCACTTGAATTTCCGGTAGGAGTAGGACAAGTAATACCAGGTTGGGACGAAGGAATTATGCTTTTAAATAAAGGAGCTAAGGCTCGTTTGGTAATACCTTCGGATTTAGCTTACGGTGCTGCAGGTGCAGGAGGAGTAATACCTCCAAACGCTGCTTTAATATTTGATGTTGAATTAATGAATATTAAATAATACATTTAAGTTGTAATTTATAAAGGTGTAGGCTATATAGTTTACACCTTTTGTTTTTTTTTAAGAAAAAATGTTTCAAAATGAGATATTTTACTATCTTTGAATTATAATCATATAATTAAAAATGAAGACAGGAAAAATTAAATTTTTTAACGAATCTAAAGGTTTTGGATTTGTTATTGACAATGAATCAGGAAAAGACTACTTTTTACACGTTTCAGGATTAGTAGACGAGGTAAGAGAAGGTGACGATGTTACTTTCGATTTGAAAGAAGGAAGAAAAGGAATGAATGCTGTTGAGGTAAAACTAGCTTAATTCTGAATCTTTTAAAGACAATTACAGGCTCTAAATATTTATATTTGGGGCTTTGTTTTTTTATAGATATTCTGTTTCAATGAAAAATATACCACCGCCATCGTACAGCTTACCGTTATATAATTCTACTAGTTCAATATTATTGCTATTCAAAAAAGTTTTTATAGCATCTCCATCTTCATGAAAACTAAGGTTTCCGATAATATAAAGTTTATTATTTATAATGCCATTAGTACCACCAAAAAATCCATTTTTAAAACCAGGTAGCATTATATTTTTATGGCTTACTAATAGTGTATTGAAATTGTATTTAGTTAAGGTGTTGTAAATTCCTTTATCTGAAGTTATAAAATTGTTCTGATTAATCATAGTTAAGCTACATCTTGTATATGCTTGAGTAAGATTTACTAATTCATTGTTTTTACATATTTCTTTAATTGAATTATCGGTAAAGTTTTTTTTATGAAATAAATAATCATCACTTATAATACAGTTGTATTGAGTGGAGTTGTTTAATTCTTTGCCAACTGATTTTTCTCCATATTTAAAAGCTACTTTATTGTTGAATAAAAAGTCAACCAAAAGAGTAGGGGAGTTAGGTGCAATAATTATATTGTTGAGGTGCTGATTGATAAAAATATCAGGATGCCCGGAAACTTCATTATATGTAATATTATTACTCTCAAATTCCAGAACATTAAATTCTTTCTTTAAATTATTAATGGCCTCCTTGGGTGATCTACTATCAATAATAGCTAACATTTTATGTGTTTTATATTTAATACAAAGAAGTGATTTAAGGTTTGACTAGAAAAACTCGCAAAGTTGTGATAAATTGTTATTGCACAACAAATACCCCAACATTATGCGAGTTACTATGTTAAGTAAAGATATTATAATCGATGAGATAATACCATATTTAAGTAAATCAA
>JAGLDK010000101.1 GCA_023145615.1 Ichthyobacteriaceae bacterium
TATCAGTATTATTATTCATGGTTGATTTTAATGTAAACGAATTTTCGGGATAAACAATTAACTCTTTTTTACCAACACTCTTTTTAGCGCTCTTTTTAGCACTCGAGCTTGAATCTCCAAAATTAATATTATCATTACTTTCAACCCTCATGCTATTGTTTAGTGTAAAAGTATAATCAGCATTTCCTCCTTTTAATTGAATAAAAAATGCCTGACCTATTGGCACAATTTTATATGCTGAGTTAACTGAAGGTTGAGTTCTATTATATACAAGCCAACTATCGGTAGCTCCATTAAAATAATAAACGGTTGCTCCAATTGAATCTATATTATTAACTGCAAATACTTTATCTAAATCAATTGCCGATGGATATGGATTTCCAATTAAATTCCAACCATAATGCATATTATTTTCTTCATTATATTTTGTACTACTTAATATAAACGAAGTATTTCCTGTAGTAGGAACACCAGTATAAGTAATCTTACTATCAGATATTAAAGAATTATAATCAACAAAATAACCCTCCACTTTGTTTATCACTTCCGATGTACCTGTAACTAAGGAATAAGGACTTCCATACTGACGTAAATATTCTTGATGTTTATATACCTTATAGGTCTTATTTAAAAACATACCCATATTAGCATCTACAACCGGAGACGAAAAAGTGCCCATACCTGTATATGCTATATGTCTTTCAATATTAAAAGTTCCAGCATTAACAACACCTCCATTAGTTATTAACGAACCTGTACCTGTTGCATCCGATTTAATTGTAAATACTCCTGTTACATTTAAAATTGCAGTATTCGATAACCTTAAAGTACTTTTAGGCGATACAGTAAACAAATTAAAATTAAAAGTTTCATTACCTGTAATAGGCTTTACTGCGTTATTTGTTCTTTCAGTATTTTCAACCTCAATATAAACATTACTACCTGCTTGTGGTACAGATCCTCCAAGCCAGTTATTTCCATTTTCCCAAGTTGAATCTTCATTACCATCCCATACAAAAGTTGTACGGAGATATGATACAAAATATTCTGGTTCGGTGTAAGTATCTTTTTTTATAAACTCTAATTTATTATCGTTTATTTGAGATATAGTACGTGCAGAATTCCATTTTCTAAATAACCCTATATACCCCTTAAAAAAACTAATCCCACCTAAATCTGAATTAACAGTTTCTATTTTATCTCCTGGGATACTATTTTTAGAAAAAATATAACTACTATTTTCACTCCATTCTGTTGGTAAAACAGTAAGCTTTTCTGTGAATTTTTTACCAAATAATTGCTTTGCAAATTTTACATCCAACTCATTCTTATACGTCCCGTTTAAATACCAAAACATTTTGTCAGCCTCACTATTAAGTACTAAAGCAACATGATACCAAGTTGATTTTTGAATCTCTTCTCTAAACCAAGCTCCTTCAAAACTTTTATTTCCAATATCTTTATTTCCATAATAATAAATACCCATACATATATAACCACCTTCTATCCAAAAATTAACTCCATCCTTCAAATGACCACCGTTTGTATCTCCTGGGTAGTAAATAAGTTGTTTTGTATCAACTTCATCAGCATTAAACCAAAATTCAACAGTCATTCCATGGTTGGTTTCTTTTGCACCTCCAGTTAACAAACCTGTAACCGTCTTAGTTCCGTCGAGATAAGTAGAATATTTAGGTTGTGCAAACAGCCCTCCAACCCATAAGGTAAATAAAAGTAGTAGTGTCGTAAATTTCGTATTCATAATATAATAATTTAGGTATATCAAATATATATCTATTTTATTGTAATCATTATAAATATGCTCAAACATATAACAACTACAAGCACTACAGTAAAAACACACAACTAACTATACCACACATACATACACCTGAATAAGCTTAACTACACACCCATAACATTAATGTTTTTTGTAAGAAAAAACTCATAGCAATAATATTATTTACAACCAAAAAACCTTAAACACAACCGATATATTATCCGTAACAAAAAGTAAATAATACTTTTAATAAAAATATGCTTTAAAGTTATTTATATGGATTTATCTGATACACTTAAGTTTTTAATAGACTTAAGCATAAACAACAACCGTAACTGGTTTAACAATAACAAACAGCGTTATATTGATGCTAAATTGGTTTTCGAGAACTTAATTCATGAAGTAATTTTAGAAATAAAAAAAATAGATTCGGATATTGAAATTTCAACAGCAAAAGAATGCATGTTCCGAATTTATAGAGATGCTCGTTTTTCGGCTAACAAAGAACCGTATAAAACTAATTTTGGAGGAGTTATTGCCAAAGGCGGACGCAAAAGCGGTAACGCAGGATATTACATACATTTAGAACCCGATAATTCTTTTATTGGTGGCGGAATTTACATGCCACAATCAGCAAAATTAAAAGCTATTAGAACCAAAATATACAACAACCCAAGCCAACTAAAATCAATAATTAACAAGCCCGAGTTTATAAAAACTTTCGGCAATTTAGAAGGCGAAAAGTTAAAATCAGCCCCTCGAGGTTTTCCGAATAATTTTACTGATATTGAATTACTTAAACACAAACATTTTATAGTTACCAAAAATGTAAAAAACCAATTTTGGACTAATAAAAATGTTGTAAAAAACATTGTAAATACTTTTAAAATTCAATACGAATTTAATTACTATTTAAACGAAGATTAAAAGCAATTTAATTAATGTTGAATATTTTAGGCACTTAATAATTAATCATTATTTAGCTGTTGTGTACACTCTTAGTACTCCACAAGCTCCACGTAAGAATATTACGTGTTAATTTGGTTGATTTTCAATATTTTAAATTAACAATTACACATTGGCAATTGATACTTTAACTAAGTACTATACACAAAACTTACCATTTTAAAACATTGTTATTGAAATGATAATTGATAAATGCTAATTGCTAGATGATTATTACTAAATTTGCACGAAATTTTGAGTACAAAAAAGAAAATTATATAAAATGCAGAAGCCAGAAAGATATACTATTACAGCAGCTTTACCTTACACAAACGGTCCGGTACATATTGGACATTTGGCGGGGGTATATGTGCCTGCCGATATTTATTCGAGATTCTTGCGCCAAAAAGGCGAGGATGTTTTATTTGTTTGTGGATCGGACGAGCATGGAGTTCCTATTACTATCAGTGCAAAAAAAGAAGGAGTTTCTCCGCAACAAATAGTTGATAAATACAACGCTATTATAAAGGAATCTTTTGCTGATTTCGGTATTGCTTTCGATAATTATTCTCGTACTTCTGCCGAAATACACCATAAAACAGCAAGCGATTTTTTCAAGAAACTTTATGATCAAGGTGAGTTTATTGAAGAAACATCAATGCAGTTTTACGACGAGGCTGAAAATCAGTTTTTGGCTGATAGATACATTACAGGCGATTGTCCGAAATGTGGTGCAGAAGGTGCTTATGGAGATCAATGCGAAAAATGCGGTAGTACTTTAAGCCCTACCGAATTGGTTAATCCTACGTCAACATTAAGCGGAAATACACCTATTTTAAAAGAAACTACACACTGGTTTTTACCACTTGATAAATACGAACCATTTTTAAAAGAATGGATTTTAGAAGGACATAAACACGATTGGAAACCTAATGTTTACGGACAAGTAAAGTCGTGGGTTGATGACGGTTTACGCCCTAGAGCTGTAACCCGAGATTTAGATTGGGGTATTCCAGTACCAGTTAAAGGTGCCGAAGGAAAAGTGCTTTATGTTTGGTTTGATGCTCCTATTGGTTATATTTCGGCATCGAAAGAATGGTCTGAAAAAACAGGAAAAGATTGGGAGCCTTATTGGAAAGATGAAAAATCGAAACTTGTACATTTTATAGGAAAAGACAATATTGTATTCCACAGTATTATTTTTCCTGCAATGCTAAAAGCACACGGAGAATTTATTTTACCTGATAACGTACCTGCAAATGAGTTTTTGAATTTAGAGGGAAATAAAATTTCTACTTCAAAAAATTGGGCTGTTTGGTTGCACGAGTATTTACAAGATTTTCCAGATAAGCAAGATGTGTTGAGATATGCATTAACTGCTAATGCACCCGAAACTAAAGACAACGATTTTACATGGAAAGATTTTCAGACTAGAAACAACAGCGAGCTTGTTGCTATTTATGGAAACTTTATAAACCGTGTAATTGTACTTACAAATAAATATTACAACGGAGTTGTGCCTGCACAAGGAGAGCTTGCCGATTACGATACTGATGTTTTGGCTCAGCTAAAACAGTTTCCTAATAAAATTGAAAAATCAATTAGCCGTTACCGTTTCCGTGAGGCTTTATCTGAAATGATGAATTTGGCACGTTTGGGTAATAAATATTTAGCCGATGAGGAGCCTTGGAAATTAATTAAAACAGATGAGGATAGAGTTAAAACCATAATGAATGTGGCTTTACAAATTAGCTCGGCTTTATCGGTTTTATGCGAACCATTTTTACCTTTTACAGCCAAAAAACTAGCAAATATGCTAAATCTTGAAGTTATAAAATGGGAAGATATTTCTAATTCGAACGGTAATGATTTAATTAAATCGGGTAGCCAAATTAATAAGGCCGAGTTATTATTCGAAAAAATAGAAGACAACGATATTCAGATACAACTTAATAAACTTGAAGCTACTAAAAAAGCAAACGAACTTGCTAATAAAGAAGCTGAACCTCAGAAAGAAGAAATCACTTTCGAAGATTTCCAAAAAATGGACATCCGTGTAGGTAAAGTTTTAGAAGCTGTAAAAGTTAAAAAAGCTAAGAAACTACTTCAACTTACTGTTGATACTGGACTAGATATCAGAACAATTGTATCGGGTATTGCCGAAAGTTTCAGTCCAGAAGAAGTTGTTGGAAAACAAGTTTCGGTACTTATGAATTTAGCACCCCGAAAAATACGTGGCGTAGAAAGTAACGGTATGATTTTGATGGTTGAAAATGCCGATGGTAAACTTGAATTTGTAACAGCCGAAAATGAAGTTCCTACCGGAATGGCTATTAACTAATGGTTAATTACCAACAAACTTAACTGAGTTATATTTTACATAATACTAAAAGAGGTTTAAAGTTTTAAGTTATGAAGTAGTAATACTTAAACTTAAAAACTTAAACCTCTCTTTTTTTTAATATTTGAGCAACGTATCTTTTCAAGATACTACTCCACTTCCTCTCTTGCTTTACACATTTCGGGGTGTACTATATTTTCTTCCGTATTAGGTAATTCAAAATTCGATGTTGATACATTTACACTTTTAACATTTGTATTTACTGTTGATTTACTACTACTATCAGCAGTATTATTTACTAAAACGTATGCTATTGCTGACAAAGTAAACAACGCCACAATTGTAATTATTGATTTTTTTTTCATCTATCTCTTATTTTAAATAAGTGATGCGAAGATAAAGTTATATTTTACTTTTTATAAAAAATTAAAATATCAGTTTCATAAAAAAAACTACAACTATTTAATGTTTTGTATTACTGATTTTTAGATTATTAAATTGATAATTAAACATTTATAATTACACATTGGCAATTATAAATTTAACAGAATATTGTACACTAATACAATTCAAATTAACACAGTTTCAACACAATATAAAAATGATAAACAATACCGTTAATCGAGATTTTTTTCGTACTTTTGCAGTCTAATAACAACACCATTACAACACCCCCATTTTCCATACACTTGAAAATTTTTATTTTTATATAACACTAAAAAATAGATAGTTAGCAAATGATGGATTCTATAAAATACAAATCGTATACAAATCATAATTATAAAAAAATATCACAGATAATTTCTTTTCTTTCTGAAGAAGAGTTATTTGTTATTGATGTGGTAAGTAGCGTATTACCTTTTAAGGTTGATAACTATGTTATAGATGAACTTATTGATTGGGATAATTATAAAACCGACCCAATCTTTATTCTTACGTTCCCACAAAAAGAAATGCTTGAAACTGAGCATTATAATATAATGGCTGAGTTATTCCGTAACGGAGCCGATAAAAATGAAATTAAAGAAGCTAGTAATAAAATACGCCACGAACTTAATCCAGCACCTGCTGGTCAGGCTGATAATGTGCCTGAAGTAAATGGAATAAAATTACCTGGTGTTCAGCATAAATATCGAGAAACAATGTTGTTTTTTCCTCAACAAGGTCAAACATGTCATGCTTATTGTACGTTTTGTTTCCGATGGCCACAGTTTACTCAAATGGACGAGGCTAAGTTTGCAATGAAAGAAATTGAATCGGTTATTGAATATTTAAAACAACATACCGAAATTACAGATTTCTTATTTACAGGTGGAGATCCTATGGTTATGAAAACCAAAGTTTTTAAAGCGTATATCGATGCTATTTTAGAAGCCGATATTCCTCATCTAAAAACAATTCGTATTGGTACAAAATCGTTAGCATATTGGCCATACCGATATACACACGATGATGATGCTGAAGATTTAATAGACTTAATTAAAAAAGTGATAGATAACGGAATTCATGTTTCGTTTATGGCTCACTTTAACCATTATGCCGAATTAAAAACTGATGCTGTTAAAAAAGCTATTAAAGTTATACAAAGTACAGGTGCTATTATACGTACTCAATCTCCTGTAATGAGAAATATTAATGCCGATGCTGATATTTGGGCTAGAATGTGGAGAGAGCAAGTTGATTTAGGATTGATACCTTATTACATGTTCTTGGCCAGAGATACAGGTGCTCAGCACTATTTTTCAGTTCCTTTAGTTGAGGCTTGGGATATTTTCAGAGAAGCTTATAAAAAGGTAAGTGGTATTGTACGTACTGTAAAAGGTCCGAGTATGTCTTCTAATCCTGGAAAGATACAGGTTTTAGGAGTTGTTGAAATTAAAGGAGAAAAATATTTAACTCTAGAATTTGTTCAGGGTAGAAATCCTGATTGGGTTGGAAAGCCATTTTTTGCAAAATACGATGATAAAGCAATATGGATTGATGAACTTCAACCTGCTTTAGGAGAAGAAGAATTTTTCTTCGAAGAATATTTAAATCGTGATTTTGGAGATGTTGACGAATTACTAAATGAAATAGAATTCGATACTGAAGAAACTGAGGAAGAAACGGTAAACATTTTATCAAGCAACAACACTAAGAACATCAAATAATTAGGTGTTATTTTTAATGAAAAATTTACAGTATCCTTTCATAATTATTATGAAAGGATACTTTTTTTTGACATATTATCAAAATAGCTTTTTATTATTATGACAACAAAAAAAAAGCACCAAATAATTATTTAAATGTAAAATATTTTTTATTAACATAATCTACATAACACACAAAAAGCTACACACACCCTTATAACACTACACATACAGCAACTATCATACATAAAACAAACCTCCAGAAAAATAAAAACAAATAGAACTTGACAAAATATTTTTAAGCTCCTTATAAATTATTTTCATTTTAACAAGAGTATTTATATTACTTTCTAACATATATTTGCAGAGTTACTTTACAATTGAAAAAATAATTAATACCATTTATATATGCACAACAAGATACCTACAGCTAGTTTGAATAATTCATATAAATATGAAGAAGTTCTAAAGTCATCTTTAGAATATTTTGAAGGAGATGAGTTAGCGGCTACTACTTGGATAAATAAATATGCAATTAAAGATACAGAGGGTAATTACTTTGAGCTTTCGCCCAAAAACATGCACAAACGTATGGCTTCGGAATTTGCAGGTATTGAAAAAGATTATGGTAACGATTTAAGCGATAATCAGAAATCGAAATTATCAGACTACGGTAAAGAAAGACAGTTACTTACTGAGAATGATATTTTTAATCTTTTCGACAAATTTAAATATGTAATTCCACAAGGTAGTGTAATGTCTGCTCTTGGAAACTCAAAATTTATTGCATCATTATCAAACTGTGTTGTAATTCCACCTGTGCACGATTCTTACGGTGGTATTATGTACACCGATCAGCAACTTGCACAACTATTTAAACGTCGTTGTGGTGTTGGTGTTGATATTTCAAACCTTCGTCCAAAAGAGGCTTTAGTTTCTAATGCAGCAGGTACTACAACAGGTGCTGTTTCGTTTATGGATCGTTTTTCTAGCACAACCAGAGAGGTTGCTCAAAACGGACGTAGAGGTGCATTAATGCTTACTATTGACATTGCACACCCTGATGTAATGGACTTTATTACAGTAAAACAAGATTTAACTAAAATTACAGGAGCAAATATCTCAATCAGACTTTCTGATGAGTTTATGACTGCTGTAAAAAATAAAACAGAATATACTCATAGATGGCCAATTGATAGCCCTAATCCTAAGTACACCAAAACTGTAAATGCTATTGATGTTTGGGAGGTAATTATTCAGTCGGCTCATAAAACTGCCGAGCCTGGATTATTATTTTGGGACAGACAACACAAATATTCTACATCATCGGTGTATCCGGGTTACGAAAATAGCTCAACAAACCCATGTTCGGAAATTGGTATGCAAGGTGGAGATAGCTGTAGATTAATTGCAATAAACTTATATAGTTTTGTTGATAATCCTTTTACTCCTGAAGCAAAATTCAACCACGATAAATTCTATAAAGCAACTTACGAATCTCAAAGATTAAATGATGATTTAGTTGACTTAGAGCTAAAAGCTGTTGAAAGAAT
Source organism: Ichthyobacteriaceae bacterium (assembly GCA_023145615.1). Taxonomy (GTDB): domain Bacteria; phylum Bacteroidota; class Bacteroidia; order Flavobacteriales; family JADGDT01; genus JADGDT01. The sequence goes on from JAGLDK010000101.1 coordinate 8,749, forward strand.
ACTTGACAAAGTTGATTCGGATCCTGAACCAGAAAACATAAAATCGAACGAAGTAGAAACATGGAAACTACTTTACGAAACAGGTAAAAAAGGACGTAGAACCGGACTTGGATTTACTGCTTTGGCCGATGCTGTTGCAGCACTTGGTTTAAAGTTCGATTCGGATCCTGCATTAGATGCCATAAATACTATAATGAGTACTAAACTTAAAGCTGAGTTCGATTCATCGGTTGATATGGCTGTTACTAGAGGTAGTTTCGAAGGTTTTAATCCTGAAATTGAAAACACTTCGGAGTTTGTACAGATGATTGAAAAAGATTTTCCAGAATTATACGAACGTATGATGAAATATGGAAGAAGAAATATTTCAGTATCAACTGTTGCTCCAACAGGTACTTTAAGTATGCTTGCTCACACATCATCAGGTGTTGAACCTGTATTTTTACTTTCGTATAAGCGTAGAAGAAAGGTTAACCAAAACGACCCATCAGCAATAACATCTTATATTGATGATATGGGAGATGCTTTTGAGGAGTTTAATGTTTACCACCACAAACTTAAAACTTGGATGGAAATTACGGGTAAAACTGACATTTCAGATAGTCCGTATGCAGGTTCAACAGCTCCCGAAATTGATTGGAAAAAACGTATTGAAATGCAATCAATTGTACAGAAATACATCACCCATTCAATTAGTTCAACTATAAATTTACCAAACGATGTTTCGGTAGAAAAAGTTGGAGAAATTTACATGGAATCTTGGGAAAAAGGACTAAAAGGAATTACTGTTTATAGAGATGGATCTCGTTCAGGAATTTTAGTTTCTACCGATGATAAAAAGAAAGAAAAAGTAGTTAATACTTCATCTTTCCCCGATAAACGACCAAAATCGTTAGAAGCTGATGTTGTAAGATTTCAGAACGATTACGAAAAATGGATTGCCGTAATTGGTACTATTAATGGTAAACCTTACGAAATTTTTACAGGTAAAATGGAAGATTCTTTTAACCTTCCTGCTTATGTTGAAAAAGGTATAATTACAAAACATAAAGCTGACGAAAACAGTTTAACTCGTTACGATTTTGAATATACCGACAAAGATGGCTACACAACAACTATACAAGGTTTATCTCGTTCATTCAACAAAGAATTTTGGAACTACGCTAAGTTAATTTCTGGAATTTTACGTCACGAAATGCCTATTGTTAACGTTATTGATACCATCAATAATTTAAATTTATATGACAACCATATTAACACTTGGAAAAATGGTGTAGCTCGTTCGTTAAAGAAATATATCAAAGACAACGATGAAGTAAAAGATAAAAAATGTCCATCGTGTGGCGATCCAGAAGGATTGGTATTTGAAGAAGGATGTTTATCATGCAAATCGTGTGGTTACTCTAAATGTAGCTAACTACTACTTATTATAAAATAAAAGAGCCTATTCCTATTATTTGGAATAGGCTCTTTTGTTTTATAATTTAGTGTAAAGTTTACAATTTGTCGGGTCACATAAATTTTATGAGGACTAAGCAAAAAGTTTATGCATTCTGAAGAGGAAAAAACGGATCACCCATTATTTCTGGGGA
>JAGLDK010000102.1 GCA_023145615.1 Ichthyobacteriaceae bacterium
TTTTTTACAATTAGTGTAGTGTAAATACTTGATATAAAATACGATAAACGATTTTTATGTAGTATTTTTCTTATTTATGTTAAAATTAAGTACTACATTTAATAAAACAGATAAAGTAAAATTAACCAACATATACCTATTTATTTTGAAAAAATATATCCTAATAGTTGCATTTACTATACTGTCGGTATCGGCTTTTTCTCAGGTAAAAAATGAATCTACCGATTCGTTATCTGTTAAGAAAAATGATGTGGTGCAACAGTATGGTTTTACTGGTGAACTTATAGAAACCGACTCAATAACTGTAAGCAATACTACGGTTCAAAATAAATCATCTGCAAATTTAATAAACGAAGAAATTAGCCAATCGAATGAGGTAGATAAAGGTAAAGATCTTAACACCTTAGAAATTGATGGGTTAATAGTAGATGAAACTAAAACAAAGGCAGGCCGAGATTTTTACGAATATTTTTATAATAATTGGACAGCCCCCAAAGGAGCTCATGATTATTCAATAATAATAAGAGAAATGCCTTTTAGAATGTCGTCAACAAAAATAATAATACTACTAAATGATGAGCATGTGGTTTTCGAATCGCCACTGCAACAGCGTTACGAGGCTACATTAAATTTATGTAAAGCTTCAATGGGACGTCTTCACCACTTTATGACTAACTATCAAAAAATGGTGCAGGATTTAGGAGGAGGCGACCAGTTTGGATCAGGAATTTATTAACAACTCAAATATATTAAGCACATGGAAAAACTGAAAATAAGTCTGATAATGATATTATTGACTATGTTCTCAAATGCCTACTCACAGGATTTTGCTTATAAGCCAATTAATCCTGCTTTTGGAGGAGATACTTTTAACCATCAATGGTTAATGGCATCTGCCCAAGCTCAAAACGATCATAAAAATGATTTGTCGAGAAGTATGTACGACGAGGATCCTATGGAGGAATTTCAAGAAAACCTAAATAGGTTAGTATTAAACCAATTAAGTAGAAATATTATTGACACTCAATTTGGAGAAGATGGTATTCAAGAAGGTACTTATCAACTAGGAAATTATGAAATAATAGTTGGTGCTGGATCGGACGGGATGAATGTTGGAATTACCGATTTAACAACCGGAAATCAAACAAATGTACTGGTTCCCCATTTTTAGCCACTAGTAACGCTTTATTTATGAATACTCTATTAATAACCCAAAAAATTATACTTTTAATATGAAATACGCATATCTAAAAATACTCTCATTTATATACATTGTGGGTGTTTTGTTAATGACAGGTTGTTCATCATATTTACATCAGCCTGTATTAAAAAGTTCGAAAGCTCGTTTAGGTCCTGAAACAAGGGTGTTTAAGGATTTAAAAGCCTTGCCAAAAGCAGAAAGCCCAATTGTAGCCGCAGTTTATAAGTTCCGAGATCAAACCGGACAATATAAACCATCAGAAATGGGGCAAAGTTGGTCAACAGCTATTACTCAAGGAGCAACTACAATATTGATAAGAGCTTTAGAAGAGTCGAATTGGTTTGTACCAATTGAAAGAGAAAATATTGGAAACTTACTAAACGAAAGAAAAATTATTCGTTCAAGTAGAATGCAATATGGCGATGGAGCTAACAAACAACAAGATTTGTTACCACCATTATTGTTTGCAGGAATAATACTTGAAGGAGGAATTATTTCTTACGAAACAAATGTTAGAACCGGAGGTATGGGGCTAAGATATTTTGGAGCAGGAGCATCGTCTCAATACCGAGAAGATAGAGTTTCAATTTATTTAAGAGCTGTATCAACAAGTAACGGTAAAGTTTTGAAAACAATTTATACAACAAAGTCAATTTTATCTCAAAAGGTTGATGTTGGATTGTTTAAATACGTAAATCTAGATCGTATTTTAGAAGCTGAAACTGGATATACTAAAAACGAACCATCGGAAATGGCTGTTACTGAAGCTATACAAATGGCAGTTGAAAGTATGGTTTTCGAAGGTGTTGAAGATAAACTTTGGAATGTTGATAAATCGGAAGATTTAGAAGCTAACGAAGTTTATAAGAAATATAAAAAACACCGAATAGTTAGTGTTGATACTGATGAATATGGTGCGATAAAGAATAGAAATTTAAGAGGTAGTTTTGGTATAGGATTAAATGCCGGAATAATGACTTATGATGGTGATTATACTGGAGGAATGCCCCAAATGGATTTTAGTATGAATCTGCAATATTCGCTTAATAGCAATTTAGCAATTATACTTGAAGGTGGGTATGCTAAAATAGCTGCTGAAAATAATTTCGAAGCAAGTTTAATAAACGCTGACTTAGATTTTAAGTATACGCTATCGCCGTACGAAAAGTTTAGTCCAAGTATATTAGTTGGAGCTGGTGTATTTTATCGTAATGATATAGACGACAAGTTTAATAATGATAAAACTATTACGCCCAAACTTAATGTAGGTGTTGGATTAGAATATATGGCAACAAAGAAACTTGGATTTTCTATTGATGGTAAATACAATTTCTTGGCTAACGATGAAATTGATAGCATGGAATTTGGAAAGCACAACGACTTAATATGGGAATTGTCGCTTGGATTAAAATATTACTTCGGAAATCTATAAATAAAAATTAACCAGATTAAAAATGAGAATAATATCAAATAAAATAAACTTATTTGTAAGCGTTGTATTACTAATGAGTTTGGCCGTAATGTCGTCGTGCGAGAAAGATAAGTTCGAGGCGGATAAATACGGAACGTTATCAGGAACAGTAACTAGTGATGATGTTGGAGTAGAAGGTGTTTCAATTACAACTAGCCCTGTAACAAGACCTATTACTACTGATGCCGACGGAAAATTTATAATTGAAGATGTACCCGAAGGAAATGTATCGATAAGAATAACTAAAGATGGATATTTATCATCTAACGTAACAGTAAATGTTATTAATGATGAAGAAACAGAAGTTCCGGTTAAGTTATCTGCTAGTGGTTATTCTGCGCCAATAAGCTTTGTAGTTCATGCTCCTGCCGACAACTCAAAAGAAGTAGGTTTAAATCCTAAACTTGACTGGGGATATTCTTCTAAAATGAAGATTAAAGAACCTCTTTACGATGTTTATATGTCTTCAGGAATGGCAAAAAAACAGTCGTTTGATCTTGTTGCTGAAAATCTTACAGACACAACATTTACAATTGTAAATAACCTAAATTCAGAAACTACATATCATTGGTATGTTGAATTGAAAGACGGAGACCAGGTTATAGCTAGAAGTGTTCCATATACTTTTACTACCCAAGTTGTAGATTCAAATAAAAATGTAGTGTATTCTAAAAAAATAAATGGAGTATATGATATTTTCAGAATAAATTTAGAAGGAGGAGATTCTATAAATGTTACTAATAGTATTGCAGCATCGTGCGAAATGCCAGTTTTCAGTAAAGACAGAAGTAAAATAGCATTTCTGTCGTTAGATGATGGAGGTAAAACTCAAATATTTGTAATGGATGGTAATGGTAAAAACATCAATAAGGTTACAGATAGTGGAATAAATATGGATGCTGGATTTTGTTGGTCTGAAAAAAAAAAAATTCTGTTTCCCAAGGATAATTTATTACAAGAGGTTGACATAGAAACATTAGAAGTAGCCACAATTTCTACTCTAGAAAATAAAAATGAACAATTTAAAGGAGTAAGTAGTGGAGGTGGAAAAATTATAGCTTTAATTGTTGATGATTCTAGAGGAAAGGATTACGGAACTATTATTTCTATGACTTCTGAAGGTAAAAATATACAACAATTAATTAATGATGGAGCAGGTAGAGAAGGAGCTCCGTCGTTAAGCTTAGATGGTACTACGTTTGTATATACAATAAGTGGTATTATGGGGTACGACGGTTCAATGTTGAATAGTGCAGTTAAGTTATCTAAGGTTAATCCTGACGGTTCAATGGGTATACCTCAAACTTTAAAAAGTAATCCTCCTGGGGGAACTAATGATATAAACGCTCGTTTTGCATCAGATGGATATCATGTTGTTTTCGAGAATGTTAATGTTGATGGAACTGGAGATCATAGAATAATGAAAATTGGTAGTAGTATTGATACTGATGGAAAATATGGTAACCGTACTCAAATAACAACTGGAGAAATGCCAAATATGGGTTTCTAAAAAAATAATTTTATAAAAAAAGACTTGATTAAATTAATCAGGTCTTTTTTTTGTTTACGCTTGTTACATTATTTATATTCGTAAATTATCTTTACAAGATGTGAAACTATTACTAAGTACTATTACAAAATTATTTGTAAACATAAGTTTAAACTAATGAGGGTTTATATAGTTTGTAGAACTAACTATTAGTAACTACTTATGTTAGTGTTTTTAAATATTGAAAACATACCAAAACAAAAATTTCGCATACTTGTTTTAAACTAATACTATATTTTTATTATGGGAATTTTTGATTTTTTTAAAAAGAAAAAAGAAGATACATTTTCGGATAGTTTAACCTTAAAAGATCTTCAGAAAGGCGATATTTTAGAATATTTTCTGAAAAGTTGGAAAGTTGATGAGGTTTTAGAATATGATTGGGGAAATAATATTTTTTCGAGAGAGTATAAGTTAAATTCTGGAGATGATGTTATTTATATTGAACTTGACGAAGACGATAATGATTCTGTATTAATATCGAGAGATATAAAAATATCGAAAATAAACCCAAGGCTAAAAGGTTATATTATAGATAACGATACGCCAATGAAGGAATTAGAATATAAAGGAATCAAATACTATTTTTCGGAAGAAAATGTAGGAGAATGCTATGCTCCTGGAGAAGATGATGCAAGTAGTTTAGTAAGTTGGACGCTAGATGATGAGGAGGAAGATTCATTTATATCAATATCTCGTTGGGATGAAACAGACATTGAAGCATCGGTAGGAGAATATGGAAAAGTGTTTGAGTTTTCGAATATTATAAGACCATAAGAAATCAACTTTTATTAAAGTTACATTATCATAAATATGAAAAAATATATACTTGCTTTAATTACTATTATTATACTGCAATCGTGCAGTTGTAGTAACGAGAGTTATGTTAAAAATCCGGTTGATGTACTTATTACTCAAATGGATGGAGTTAAGCCTTATTCAATAATCTTATACGATATGGATGTTGACGGTAGTTTTTCTCATACCTACAAACATAGGTATAAAGTTGTTACAGAAGATGTAGATAGCATTCCTAAAAGTATGATTACTGGATGGAAAAAGGTGCCGGAAGCTTATTTTAGAGCAAATGAGAACAACTTAGGTATGGAAATTGTTTCGAAAAATTCAAACGGAAAACTTTCTAAAAATGCTGCACCAGCTGGTTATGGTAATTATGTTGGAAACTCTAGATACGGACAATGGCAAACCAATAACAGAGGAGAGTCGTTTTGGTCGTTCTACGGAAAATATATGATGTTGAGTTCTGTATTCAATATGATTGGTCGTCCTTCTTACCGAAACGATTACAGTCATTACCGATCGGGTGGTTATTACGGAAACAGATCGTATTACGGGTCGAAAGGTAGCGATGGAAGTTACCGTTACGGTACAAATAGTAAATATACAAAAACAGCCCGTCCCGACTTTTTCCAACGTAAGGCAAGTAAAAGAGGGTGGAGTAAATCATCTAGCAGAAGCAGTTCTAGTAGTTCAACTAGCAGATCTCGAACAAGTAGTAGTAGATCTCGAAGTGGCGGTTTTGGTAAATAATTTTAGTTTTTAATTGAAAAAATACTTTAGTAATGTTTGATAATATAACCCAAACAATAGATCATGCACTTGTGTCGTTGCTTTACTTGGCATCCGGATTTATTTTGTTTTTTATAGGTAAGCTGGCTTTTCAGTTTTCGAATAAAAAAATTAATGTTAACCACGAGTTGGTTGAAAAGGATAATTTGGCATTTTCAATTTCATTTGTTGGATACTATGTAGGCTTGCTTATGGCAATTGGTAGTGCAATGAGTAATGAATTGTATGGAACACACATTTGGATGAATATTTTAGATGTGTTTATACTTGGATTTATTGCAATTATTTTACTTAATATATCGGCTGTAATTGTTGACAAAATAATGCTTCATAAATTTAGTGTGAGGAAAGAAATTATTGACGATCAAAATGAAGGAACCGGAGTTATACAAGCTGCAAATTACGTAGCTGCAGGTTTAATTATTAATGGTGCGTTTACCGAAAATTCGGATGCTTATTACGAAGTTGTAATACTATTTGTAATATCTCAGTTGGTATTAGTGTTAGGTATGTTTATTTACAATAAAATGATTCCATACGATATACACGAACATATTGAAAAAGATAATGTAGCTGTAGGAGTAGGAGTAGCAGGAGTAATGATTGCATTGGCAAATTTGGTAGCATACGGAGCATCTGTAGACACTAGTTCGTGGATGGAAACTTTGGTAAAAATACTAGTGCAAGTTGTAATAGGAATTTCAATATTACCAGTGTTGAGGTTAATTACTGATAAAATATTATTACCTGGGCAAAATTTAACTGATGAAATTGTTAATCAGAAAAAACCAAATGTTGGAGCTGCAATTATAGAAGCCTTTGCTTATATAGGAAGTAGTGTAATGATTATTTGGTCGGTTTCGTAACACTTTTTCAAATTTAATACAAAACAACAAAACTCTCTAATGCATTATTTGTATTAGAGAGTTTTGTTGTTTTACGTAATTTATTAAAACTTCATAATTTAAAAAATAGGTTTTCGTTTTTCTAAAAAGGCAGTTGTACCTTCTTTAAAATCATCGGTATCGAAACATTTTCCGAATTCTGATATTTCTACATCAAAACCATTAATGTTATTTACTAAAGAAGCATTAGTTGCTTTTATAGCCGATGAAATTGCTTTAGGAGAATTATTGATTATTTTATTGGCAATTTGTTTACAGAAATTGAGTAAGTCATCTTGATTTACCACATGATTTGCTAAACCTATTTTTAATGCCTCATCTGCCAATATCATTTTAGCAGTCATAATCATTTCAAGTGCTCGTCCTTTGCCTATAAGCTGTGTTAAACGCTGAGTTCCTCCATATCCAGGAATTAATCCCAATGACGTTTCAGGTAGTCCCATTTTGGCATTAACAGACATTACACGTATATGTGATGCCATAGCTAATTCAAGTCCACCACCTAATGCAAAACCGTTAACAGCTGCAATTACAGGCTTGCTACAATTCTCAATAACATTAAATAAAGTGTGTTGCCCAAGTTCGGAAAGTTGCATTCCTTGTTCCGAATTAAAATCGGCAAATTCCGATATATCAGCACCTGCAACAAACGATTTATTTCCCATTCCTGTAATAATAATAACTCTTGTACTAATATCGACTTCAAGTAGTTTTATTGATTCCGACAATTCGCTTATTGTTTGGCTATTTAGTGCATTTAATTTATTAGGCCGGTTTATTGTAATGGTTGATATTTTATGTTCTGTATTTATTAATAAGTTGTTAAATGTCATAATTAAGATGTTTTTTTAGTTAAATCTAAGTATTAATTAAAAGTAATAAATAGAAAATAAAAACTTTCACAAAAATGATGATTATAAACATCTAGTTTTTAGAAATTAAGATATTGAGTATTGTATATATATTCAGTTTTATTAAAAACATTCTCAAAATGAGCTATTTAAGTCTTGCTTTTGGAAAATATTTTACTATATTTGATAGTGTAATCAATAAGGGGTAATACCCGAAGTTGTTTACATTGTGGTTTTTGTGGATTTTTTGATGTAAAAGGAGTAGATTTGGTTGGTCTACTCCTTTTTTTTGTGCCAAACTTTTTTATTATTTACTTCTTCTCCTCAATTTGTTAAAAACACATAATCATCTTCCTTCATTACAAAGTTAATTTGCATCATATCTTATTATTATAGCAATTATAATTAAAAAGTATTTTGTTTATTTAATTATCTATGCTTAAATTAAATGTAAGAAAATTCACACTACCAATGTAGCGTTGTGTGGATTGCAAACATATTTAGCTATGAATAAATTATTTACTTTACTACTTCTACTTGCATTTTTTGTTGATAACAAAACTTATGCCCAAGAAACTGAAATTACTGATGTTGAAGAAGTGTTTGATTTAGGTAAACGTAGAGAAACACATTTCTGTATAACAACATATATAGGAGTTTCGGGCTTAGCCAATCAAGTTAATTTTATTGAAGGAACAAACAAAGTTCACATTCCATTAACTATGAGTGGTGTTGATTTTACATATTCTTTCGGAAAAAATTTAATTTCTAATACTGTGGCAGAATTAGGAGTTGGAATATATCATTTTTCTGAAAAATCAATTATAGGAAATAAAGGATTAAAATTAATAGGTAGATATAAGTACTCTAGAGAAATAAATAATATATCAGTATTTACAAGAGTTAGCTTTCAAGTTGTATTTGCCGATACCGAGCAAATATTTATGTTGCCACGTATATCGGTAGGTATAGGTTTAAAAGATGTAAATATTGGATTGTATGGAGAGTATCAAAAAATGCAAGCAGATAATGTAATATTAGATCTAAATTATAATACAATATATACAGGTGGTTTGGAAGTTGTGTTTGCTTTATAAAATTATTTTTCCAAAAAAAAAGGAGTATAAAATTAATTTTATACTCCTTTTTTTTTGGAAAAATATAACATCATTAGTTATGTTGTAAACATTAACCATTAATTAATGAGCTTCAAGCCAATTATTACCTTCTCCCATATCAACAGTTAATGGAATTTCGGTTTTTACGGCATTTTCCATTTCATATTTTATAATAGGTTTTAAAATCTCAATTTCATCTTTCGGAACATCAAACACCAATTCATCATGCACCTGTAATAGCATTTTCGATTTTAACCCTTTTTCATCTAGCCTTTTTAAAATATTAATCATTGCAACCTTAATAATATCGGCAGCACTACCTTGTATTGGTGCATTTATGGCATTTCGTTCTGCAGCAGAGCGTACCATTGCATTTCTCGAATTTATATCGTTTAAATATCTTCTTCTACCAAAAATTGTTTCAACATAGCCATTTTCTCTTGCAAAATTTATTTGCTTATCCATATAGCCTTTAAGCTCCGAATAGTTTTCGTAGTAAGCTTCAATTAATGTCGCCGATTCTTTTCGAGATAAGTTAGTCTGCTCGCTTAATCCAAAAGCCGAAACCCCATATATAATACCAAAGTTTACCGTTTTTGCATTACCACGTTGTTCTCGTGTTACTTCGTTTAAAGGCACGTTAAATATTTTAGCAGCAGTAGCAGCATGTATATCTTCGTTGTTTTTAAACGATTTAACCATTTGCGGATCCTTACTCATTTCGGCAATTAAACGTAGCTCTATCTGAGAATAATCGGCAGCAAGTAAAATGTGGTTTTCATCTCTCGGAATAAATGCTTTCCTGATTAATTTACCTCTTTCGGTACGTACCGGAATATTTTGCAAATTAGGACTAGTAGAACTTAAACGCCCTGTTGCCGCAGTAGTTTGACTGTAAGTGGTATGGACTCTTCCTGTTGATTTTTTAATTTCCTTCGGAAGGGCATCAACATAAGTTGATTTTAATTTTACAACCGATCGGTATTCTAAAATATCTCTTATAATTTCGTGCTTCGAAGCAAGTTTCGATAAAATAGCTTCTGAAGTTTGATACTGACCTGTTTTAGTTTTCTTTGGTTTTGCAACAAGCTCTAATTTTCCGAAAAGTATTTCTCCTATTTGCTTAGGCGAACTCATGTTGAAAGTTTCCCCAGCAGATTCGTAAACCTTCTTTTCAATTATAGTTACTTCTTCGGCTAAATCAATCGAAAGAGTTTTAAGCGATTCTACATCTAAGTTAATACCCTCAACCTCCATTGTAGTTAATACTTCAACCAAAGGAATTTCAATATCTTTAAATAATTTGTAAGTACCTGCTTCTTTTAGTTTTTCAATAAATATTGATTTTAACTGTAAAGTTATATCGGCATCTTCAACTGCATATTCAGTTTGATTGATTAACGAAACCGAACGCATTGTTTTTTGATTTTTACCTTTTTTACCAATTAAATTTTCAATTGGCATTGGAGCATAATTTAAATAAGTTTCCGACAAAATATCCATGTTATGACGCATATCGGGGTTTATTAAATAATGCGCTATCATTGTATCGAAAAACGGCCCTTCAACCTTTGTATTATTTATAGTGTTGGCTAAAACTTTTAAATCGTACTTTAAATTCTGACCAATTTTTTCTATTTCCTTGTTTTCGAAAAATGGTTTAAACTCCTCTAAAATACTTTCTGCTTCTCCTTCGGCAATTGCCAAATAATAACCTTTGTGCTTTTCCCATGCAAAAGCAATACCCACTAATTCGGCTTCAAAAGTATCTAACGATGTTGTTTCGGTATCGAAACAAACCGATTTTTGTTTTAATAATTTTTCAAGCAAAAGTTTTCTGCTTGCATAATTGTCAACAAGCTGATAATAATGGTCGGTATTTTCTAAGCTATTAAAACCACTTGTTTGAGTAGTTTCGGTATCTGGAACAGAAAATAAATCGGTAGGAAAACTTTCGGTATCAGTATTTGTGTTTTTTTTGGATAAAGTTGCTGTGTTTTTAGGTTCTTCAGGTATGTTTGTAATTTCAGTACCGAAAATACTTTGTACAGTATTAAGTAGTCTGCGGAATTCCATTTCGGCAAAAACCTTTCCAAGTTCTTCCATATTAGGATTTTCCATAACCATATCTTCTGCAACAAAATCAACAGGAGCATCAAGCGCAATAGTGGCAAGTTTTTTCGATAAAAGTCCAAGCTCTTTACTTTGCTCAACTTTTTCTTTCATTTTACCTTTCAATTCGTGCGTATGTTCAAATAAATTTTCCATCGATCCATAAGCTTTTATGAATTTTTTGGCAGTTTTATCTCCAACACCAGGCAAACCAGGAATATTATCAACAGCATCACCCATCATTCCAAGGTAATCAATAACCTGTTCAACATTTTCAACCTCAAATTTAGCCTGAACTTCCGGAATACCCCAAATCTCAATACCGTTACCCATTCGGGCAGGTCGGTACATAAAAATATTTTCGGTTATAAGCTGAGCATAATCCTTATCGGGAGTCATCATGTATGTAGTAAAACCTTCTTTTTCGGCCTTTTTAGCCAAAGTACCAATAACATCATCGGCTTCGTAACCATTAGCGTAAAGCTGTGGTATTTTAAAAGCGTCTAAAATTTCATGAATTATAGGCAAAGCCACCTGAATACCTTCGGGCATAGCATCTCTTTGAGCTTTATACTCGGGGTATTCTATATGCCTGAATGTTGGTACAGAAGTATCGAAAACCACTGCAATATGGGTAGGTTTTTCTCTTCGTAATAAATCAACAAGAGTATTTGTAAAACCTAAAACCGCCGAAGTATCAAAACCCTTCGAGCTAATTCTTGGATTTTTAGCAAAAGCAAAATAACCTCTGTATATAAGTGCAAAAGCATCAAGCAAGAATAATTTTTTATTATTGTTCACCATGTTGTGTTTTTATTTTTCAGATTACAAAAGTAGTGTTTATAAAGGCTACCTCTAAAAACTACTTTTTAAATTTTTTATGTTGTTTATTTTGTTCTGTATTACATAATAAGTAATGGTTGGTTTTTAATTGTAAATGGTTAATTACCTATTGTTATTTATTCGATTAAAAGTTTAAAGTTTTGATATAATGAATGTTACGTCATATTTTTTGTTTAAATTTAATGTTGTAATTATTGTCTATTAATGATTTATATTGATGATAATTACAGCTTAAATTTAGTGTATTAGCTTTAAAAGTAGACTAATACAGCTATTGTTGTACTTTTATTTTGCAATTTTTGGTACATAAATTAAATAAACCTAACATTCAATATATTTAATATGAAACCCAATTATTTATTTATACTAATTACTTTGGTAATGCCTACGTTACTTATCTCTCAGGTTACTAATTTTAGTGGAAAATACGAGGGAGGAAAGGCTAATTACATGTATTATATTGGAGAAAACTACGAACCTGTGTTTCATGGAGAGTTTATTTTTTTTCCTCCATCATCGTCGGGAAAGAATAAAATTGTAGGAAATTTTAATCATGGAAAACGCTCGGGAGAATGGACGGTTACAAAAAAAGTTGCTGTACGCGGATATTCTACTGTAACTACTGCTGTTGCAAATTATAAAGAAGGTAAACTTAATGGATTTGTTAGTTATATTAAAAGAAAGTTAAAAGGAGATAAAAAGGTGGAAGAATACAAAGCCGAGTTTGTAAATAACATTCAGGTTGGTAATGTTTATTATAGAAATTATGATAAAAATAAAAACTCAACCTTAAATCTTACTTTAAATTCGGACGGTTTTATTAATGGAACATTAGATTTTACCTATAAAAATTCGGGTAATACTGAGTCGTTAGTTCAGGAATATAATAATGGTTTCTTAGAATTTTCGTTACATAGAAATATTACTACAGGCGATATAATTAAAAAAATAAATAACAGAAAGAACTTAACAAATCTTTTATCGTGTTACGATAGTATAACTGATACCTATGTTGTGCCAAAAAAAGAATGGGTTAGCAAAACGGTTTATGTAATTGATACTTTAAACACCGAAACTTTAAGCATATTTGAAGAGCCAGTTTTTAATAATTTTCCGTTAAAGTATATCCGAAAAAATTTCAGTGTAAAAGTAACTAGTTCTTATAGTATTGACAGTAAAATAGATAATATACTTGAATTTTGGGATGTTGATGGAAATAAAAACCCGATGCATTTACATGGTATGGGCTACGATTTAATGAATGTTGAACCTGTAAAAGATCAAGCAGTTGATGTTGCTCAATATAAACTTTTCGAGAAAAAAGAGTTGCTATCTCAATTATATCAATCAATTAAGTTTTTTGTGGGAGGAATGACACATAGAAATTATTCGGATCTTAATTACGAAGTTGATTTGTCGGAATATGGTAATTTATCTTATGCAGTTTGCGATAAAGTATTTGAGTACACTGTTAACGATACTCTTAAAACATGTACGGTGTATAATTTAATTAATATTATTAATAAATATGCCAACAATTATACTACCAAAAAAGATATTACTGTAGATGAAATGGAACTAATTAATCAATTTATTACTGCTAGTATAATTGATAAAGAAAATATACTATTCGAGAATTATAAAATAAATAAGTTTAGAGTCCCTAATTTTTTAGAAATTAAGTTAATTGATAATTACAATACAAACAATACGTATGTGGTTACAGGAACTAATAAAAGATATTCCGACAATGTAATTTCGGTAGTTAAAAAAACCGATGCTACACGTGCGGGAGATATAATTTTTAATACAGGAGATTACAAAAGTGCACTTTCGGTATATATGTTGATTGTTGATAATTACGATAGTAATAGCTATTTAGAGGAACAAATAAGTAAATGTAGTGGAGTACTTTATTCTGAAGTTATAAAAATAGCCGATTCGTTATATAAATCTAATCAATTTGTTGATGCAATTGAGGTGTACGAAGATGGGGTTTTGTATTCTGAAGGTAATGATTATGCTACTAATCAAATAAACCTGTGCATTGATAAAAAGTATGTAGAAATTGTGTTGGAAGCCGATTCGATGTATTTTTTGAATGAATATAAATTGGCAATTTCAATATATAAAAGAGGAATTGAATATTCGAAAGGTAAAGAGTATATTGTTGAAAAGATTGCTTTAAGTGAGGCACGCATTTTATTCGAAGCAAATGATCCTTTGGTTAAAAGATCTAAAATAGCACAAAAATACAGAAGAGTACGCAAGGCTTATTCTAAAATTTACGATTATTATATAGAATCGAAAGAAGGAATAATTTCGGTAGAAAGATTGCAAAATTTAGTAACCATTCAAATTAATTTATTGAAATACGATAAAACACAAATGAAGGTTTTAAATAAAGAATTAAGGCGAATAGATAGTTTTGACGAATTGGTTGTTGCATTAAGATAATTTTGGGTTTAAAACATTGGTTATTAGTCAGGTTCCGTTACTTTTTTGCCGTAACATATTGTTTATCAGTGTTGATTAAGCTTGAATTAAAAAAAAGTGAAAAAACATTATAACCATTTAATTATTTATAGTGTTGATTTTCATAGTGTTAAATTAATAATTATACATTGGTAATTTATAATTTAACGAAGTGTTATAATTAACCATTACTTACTGTATATAATAGTTATGCTTTACTATTTTTGCAAACGTTTAGTAAATTAGAAAATTGTAGCTATTGCCAAATATTAAAAAGGTATTTAGCTTAAATTATATAAAAGATAATGAAGAATTTTGTAGAAGAATTGCAGTGGCGTGGTATGATACACGACATGATGCCTGGTGTAGAAGATCAACTTGCTAAAGAATTAACATCGGCTTACGTGGGTATTGATCCTACTGCCGATTCGTTACACATTGGGCACTTAGTGTCGGTAATGATGTTGAAACATTTTCAGGTAGCTGGACATAAACCATTAGCTTTAATTGGTGGTGCAACGGGTATGATTGGCGATCCTTCAGGTAAATCGGCAGAGAGAAATCTTTTAGATGAAGAAACTCTACAGAAAAACCAAGATGGAATAAAAGCTCAATTATCTAAGTTTTTAGATTTTGATTCGGAAGCTAAAAATTCAGCTGAAATGGTAAATAATTACGATTGGATGAAGAATTTTACTTTTCTTGATTTTATACGTGATATTGGTAAGCACATTACTGTAAATTATATGATGAGCAAAGATTCTGTAAAAAAGCGTCTTGGTTCTGAATCAACAGTAGGTATGTCGTTTACCGAATTTACTTATCAGTTGGTGCAAGGAAACGATTTTTTACATTTATATAATGCAAAAAATTGCCGTATTCAAATGGGTGGTTCAGATCAGTGGGGTAATATTACTACTGGTACCGAAATGATTAGAAGAATGGCAAGTGGTAAAGCATATGCAATTACTTGTCCGTTAATTACAAAAGCCGATGGTGGTAAATTCGGAAAAACAGAATCGGGTAACGTATGGCTCGATCCTGAAAAAACATCTCCGTATGCTTTTTATCAGTTTTGGTTAAACACGTCGGATGCAGATGCCGAAAAGTACGCTAAGATTTTTACTCTTTTAACAAAAGAAGAAATTGAAACTTTAGTAGCCGAACATAACGAGGCTCCACACCGCCGTGTGCTTCAGCAAAAACTTGCCGAAGAAGTTACTGTAATGGTACACTCAAGAGAGGATTACGAAATGGCTGTTGAAGCATCTAATATTTTATTCGGAAAAGCAACTTCAGATGCATTACGTAAATTAACTGAACGAGATTTTTTAGCTGTGTTTGATGGTGTGCCAAAGGGTGTAATTTCAGAGTTAGATATTAAAGAAGGAAAATCGATAGTTGATGTTTTAGCCGAAAGTGGTTTCTTAAAATCGAAAGGAGAAGCACGTAGAGAGTTAAAAGGAAACGGAATTTCAGTTAATAAAGAAAAAGTAAAAGAAGA
>JAGLDK010000103.1 GCA_023145615.1 Ichthyobacteriaceae bacterium
TCATCTTGTAAAAAAGAAGATGAGAAAACTCCCGAACAAATTAATCGCGATGAAATAATGGCTACAGAAAGTATGCTACGCGATAATAATTGGAGTTTTTACGACTTTAAGGTTTCGGTTAAATACGAATCGAAAGCATCGCCTTTATTAGCAAATATTGCCGACCAAAAAGGAATGGTTCAACCAGGAGTGTACGATTCTTACGATATTTTCGGAAATAATTATCATCAACTAAACGATGTATATCGCTTTGGCAGAGATGAAATTTTGCTTGACACTACTAGCAAACAAAACTTCAACAAAATTGGAGGTTACTTTATTTTAAATACCGAAAAAATCAGAATAAACTTAGATAGCTTACGTGCCATAAAATTTGATTATTCAAATAATATTACCGATAATTTATTTATTATAAATACAAGTGATATACACCGCAAACTGCTATTAGATTTCATTAATAATCTATTAATAAAATCTATAATGAATGAAAAGCCAAAACAATTAGCCGATACTTTTGTTACTAAAATACTTGAAACTGGTAAAATTCAAGATGAGATTAACATGTATATTTACGATTTAATACATGGCAAAATATCTGGTTTTCAAGAAAATCCAGAAAAAGTATCGAAATTAATTTCTAATATTATTTTAAATAAACTTGCTAATATAAATTGGGAACTTATACTGAAAAATAAAATTGAAGAAAAATTAAAGCAATTTCAAACTAAGCTTGATACTGATAAAATTTCAACAATAATTGCTAAACGAATTGTGGATAAAATAAATGCATCAATAACTCAAGATGATATTTATAATATAATTTATCCTAAGTTGGAAAATTTCGAAAACGAAACCTTACCCATTATATCTACACAAATAGCGGAGGAAATATTTAAACTAATTACTAGTAAATTAAGTACCGAAAACATCTACAATAAAATATATCCTATGTGGGAATCGGTAACTAATATTGATACTGTTACAGTAAAAGTAGTTTCAGATTCGTTATCGAAAATAGTTACTGCAAAGTTTTTTAACTCTGATGAATTTATCCAAGAACTTATTCCATTTGTAACTAAAATTGACGACACTAAAACTGTAAAACTAGGTGCTTTATCTCAAGAAATAATAGATAATGTATTAATTCCAACAACTAATAATATAAATGCAAGGTTTGCAAACCTCAACCTAACACCTGATTGGGGCAAAATAAAACCTCTTATAACAAGTTCGTTAACAGTTATAAAAACTGCACTTAAAAAGCCTAACGTTACTATACAAAGTATGTCGGAAACCTTGGCAAAAGGTATTTACGCTATAATGGAAAAGGTAATACAAAAAGGTTTTGAAAAAGCAATATTTCGTATTCAGGAAATACCTGCTAATTTAGTTGCAGAAACTATTAGCATTTGGGCAACAGGACGTATTGAAGGTGCTCAACCTATTATAAATGATAAATTAATAGCAAAGCTAAATATGGTTTTCGATAAATTTAAGGCTGAAGATGCTTCGGAATTAATTGCAGAAATTGTGAAAAACAAAATTTCAACAACTATAAACGAAGAAAATATATACACGTATGTTTTGCCTGTAATTGAAAAAATTAAACAAGCTGATGTTGAAAAAATCGCTATTAAACTTGCTGATATAATTACTGATTTAGAAATTGTATCGGATAAAATTGATAGAAATAAGCTTGAAGAAAAATTAGAAATAATTGTTTCGAATTTAATTGGAAAAATAAACACTGAAAATGTTACTGACAAATTAGTGAGTTTATTAATTGAAAATGATTTAGTGCAAGGGCTTGATGGAAGTTTATTAAAAAAGGTTTTATCAGCAAAAATATATAACTTATTAATTGCAACAGCCCATAACATTAATGCAATAGAAAATGTAGAAATATCAATTCAGAAAAAATAAAAAAATGAAAAAGCTACTATATATTGTAATCCTTTTAATGAGTACACAAGGTATTGCACAAAATAATATGTTTATCATAAACGATACTACTAATAATAAATATCCGTATATATTTCCTTTTTTAGGTCAACAAGTATATGAAAAGGGGTTTGATTTACCTTTACCTGTTGGTATTATGGTTAACTATTTTATGGCTGAACAAGATGTTGACATTACCGAAATAGCTATAGGATTAAATGATATTGGGATAGGTAATGATATTCCGTTAACAGATATTACACGGATTATTGATTTTGAAAAAGTAACATCAACTGCATATTCTATAAATGTTCGTCCTGATTTATGGATACTACCATTTTTAAATATTTATGGTGTTTTCGGTAAATCTTGGTCTAAAAATATTGTAAAAATAAGTTATCCTTTCGAACTAGAAACAGTTGCAGATTTAGATGGGGAAAGTTATGGTTTTGGTTTCACAGGTGCTTCAGGAATTGGAAATTACTTTATGGTACTAGACGGTAATATGGTTTGGACTAATATGAAAAACTTCACAAAACCCGTTATATCAAAAGTTTTTTCATCCAGAATAGGTAGAACTTTTAAGGTTGGTAAATCAGGAAAATCGAGTATTGCTTTATGGGCTGGTGCAATGAAAATTAAAATAGATGGAAATACTGAAGGTTATATATCTATAAAAGAGATTATACCCGAAGGCAGTACCGACAAAGTTGTTAATCAATACAAAAATTGGTATGATAGTGTAGATCCATTTAAACAAAAGTTAGCCGATAAAATTATAACTCCAATTGTAGAGAATATAAACAATCCTAATAACAACGGAACAATACATTATAAAGCAGATAAAGAACCGCATCAGGAATGGAATATGATTATTGGAGGTCAGTATGAAATAAATAAAGAATGGCAAGTACGAACCGAAGCCGGAATTATTGGAAATAGAAAATCTTTTTTACTATCGGGTAATTACAGATTCGGGCTGTAAAATATATTCAAGAAAAATTAAAAGTCGTTACTATTAATAATTATTAACAGTAACGACTTTTTTAATACTTAGTATATGTATGTACACTATAATTTGTTGTTGGCAAATAATTAACTCCAAACCAACAAATAATAAGCACTGCAAATGCAACCATTAAAATATAAAGAGAAGTTTTACTTTGAGTTGCATTATTAATTCGGAAATGAATATAAATTAAATATACTGCCCAAGTAAGAAAAGCCCATGTTTCTTTTGGGTCCCAAGTCCAATAATGCCCCCAAGCCTCTTTAGCCCATAAAGCACCAAATATTAAGCCGAAACTTAAAAAAGAAAAACCAATATAAACCAAATTATCAGCCAAAGTTATGGTTTCGGAATACTTACTTTTAAAAAGTAAACTTTTTACAGCTACTAACGATGAAGCTGCTAACGTGGCATAAGCAAAAATATATACTACAACATGTGGCACAAACCAAGGACTTTGCAATGCTGGCATTAATGTTTTTGAATAAGTTTCGGGACTTAATAAATTTATAGTCAGAAATAAAACTGCCATAAGTAACGAGTAGCTCAAAAACCACTTATATTTCCATTTAATAAAAATTGCAACTCCAATAAATGGCATAAATAACGAGTACCACAAACGTGTTTCGCCCAAAGTACGCATTGGCGGTCTATCTAATTCTATCCACAAAAAATATGTAAATAATACAATTGTAACCCCTCCTAACAAACTAAATATCACAGAAAAAATATTGGCTTTTTTTGATTTATTAAACTTAGGAAACCAAAGTATTATCAAAGCTAATAACCAAAATAAAACAGCAATTATATAGTAGGTTTTAAATTCAATCCAAATCATGTAGTATGTTTTTTTTTAATGTGTAATACAAACGGTTTTATATAGTTTATTTGCTACTTCTTTTACCCGTTAAAAGCAATATAAGAGTACCTGCCAATAATAAATACAATCCAAAATACACGGTATTTAACCATGGATCTTTCACTAATTCTAAAATCGAATACTCCGACCATTTACCTTTTTTTTCTTCATAACCTAGTTGATAAATTTTATATCCACCAAAATCATAAGGTTTATTTACCTCAATTGGAATTTGTTTTTGCAAATCTGTTTTAGAGAAAAAAGTAACTTTCGATTCGAAATGTTTCACTTCGGGCATAGTCATCAATAACGAATAATCTTTGCTAAACTTTAACGATTGATATTGATACATAAAGTTTCCACAACAAATCCAACCTTCGGTACTTTCTGTATTCAATGTATTTGTAACTTTTATTTTAGCCGACGGTAACGACCCCATTTGATACACAGAAGCATATTTTTTGCCTATTGGTGCCGAATTTTCAATGTATTCTGAAACTTCAATACTATAATTTTTAAAAATGTAAGACAGTGAATCTGTAATTTCGAATAAATTTTTACCATTATTGTGCAATATTTTTCCGCTAACATTATCAACAATAGCCAATTTTGGAGCAAACTCTTTAACTGTAAACTTATTAAGTGTTATAAAAAAATCTAACGAAACATCTTTACCTTCGTTATTTGTTGCAACATTATAAGGTTTATTTTCATCAATAGTAATTTTAAGATGCTGAATATCGTTAGCTCCTAAAACAGCTATTATTATTGCAAACCATAAACCAAAATGATTTAATACAAAACCAATATTACGGATATTAAAATCATCTTTTTTTATTATTAATTGATGAGTTCTTTTTATAGTTATAAAACCTAACGCAGATAAAAAGTAGAATAAGATAAAAAAGAACGTCCAATTGGTTGTCATTCTGTTTAATCCAAACTTGTTTATTAAATCACCACCATACGAAACATCTTGAGGAATGATTCCCATAATCATAACCAAAACAATTATCAACACTAAAGAACTTATTGCTGTTGGCACAGCTACAAACCATTTTAAAGGTTTGGTATTTCTAAAAAAAACATAAGCTAAAATTAGTATTAATACATAGATAGTACCAAAGTATATATTGTTTGGAAAAATAAGTTTGGGTGCTATATTTCCATTGCCAAAAAACTCAAGCATAAAACCAATAAATATTAACGAAAATCCTATTAAATAACTTTCTTCATATCCCCATGGGCACTCCCAAATTGGTTTGTTATTATTTTTATTGTGTGTTGGATGGTTGCTTTTTGTGTATTTTATACTCATAGTGGGTATAATTTATGTTACTCTTAAACACATTATTTTTCAGTGCTTTTAGACTAAATTAAAAACCAACGATATATAAATACATCGTTGGTTTATTAATAATTACTTAATTACAAATGCTATTAATATTTATCTTCTCTAGCTTTCGATTCCGACATCCATTGTGGAAGTAATGTTTTCTTGAATTCTGCTTTATCAGCTCTCAATTTTTCCATATCTAAACCAATATATTTTTGAGCTTTTGCTTTTGTTGAAATATCTGGATAAGAAATCTCTTCGTTATGACCTAAAGTTGCAAACAATCTTGCAAGTTTTATACGTGCTTCTTGAGCT
This sequence comes from Ichthyobacteriaceae bacterium, assembly GCA_023145615.1. Lineage (GTDB taxonomy): Bacteria > Bacteroidota > Bacteroidia > Flavobacteriales > JADGDT01 > JADGDT01. The sequence continues at coordinate 5,461 of JAGLDK010000103.1, forward strand.
TTTTCAATTCCTGTTGAAATAATTCTACCTGTTTCAACCGGAGAGTGGAATGATCCACCATGAGAAGCCGCAGCATAATCCCAACGCCATTGTGCATGACGAATATCTTGTAAAAGATCTTTCATTTGCTCATCTTTTGCTCCCCAATCCCAAGCTTGTTTTGCTTCAACATGCGCACGTACTAATAATTTTTCAAGATTATCTCTGTTCTCAATTATTTTATCCTGACGATCATAAACATTTGCAATTAACTTATCTCCTTCTTCTCGGTGACAAACCTGACAAGAATTTGCTACATTATTTAATGGCGATTGCATATGGTGATCTGTAAATTTCTGACCACCTTCGGTACGATATGGCATATGACAATCGGCACAAGAAACACCTCTATCTGCATGAACTCCAGTTTTGTAAATTTCATAACCTGGGTGTTGAGCTTTTAGCATTGGTGCTTTACTTAATTTATGAGTCCAATCTTTAAATTCTTTTTCGTCATAATATTCTTCAGCAGCATCAACAGTCATACCCTTGTCCCATGGAAAAGTTAAATAAGGTATCCCTTCTTTTCCTTTAATTTTTTTATCAAAATAATACTCAACATGACATTGTGCACAAACTAAAGAACGCATTTCTTGATGAGATGCATCGTTAATGTCCTTACCCTGACGCTCAAAAGCTTCAACCAAAGCCGGACGAGTAATTGTTAACTCCATTGTTTCTTCGTTATGACAGTCGGCACAACCAATTGAGTTGGTAATTTCAGCACCTTTATCAGCCCACTTTCCTTTGTAAAATTCGGCAACACCAATTTCGTTCATAACTCTTGGCACATCTGGCGATTTACAAGTCCAACAAGTTGATGGCATTGGGCCTTCGCCTGCTTTTGTTGGTCCACCGGTACGCAAAATATTGTGTATATCTTCAACCGCATGTAAATGTCCTCTACCCTGATTATATTCTTTAGAAAAACCATATCCTGCCCAAAGCACAACCAATCGTGGGTCAACTTCAAGCATATCAATCATTGCATTCCCGTTATACTTACTATTAAAAGTAGTATCTAATTTAGTTTCTAAATACGATTGGTATTGTTTAGGAAAATTTTTACCCCAAACCTCATTTCGTGGTTCAAGTTTATCAATTTTAACAACAGGAGTATATGCAAATTTAGCCTCAGCTTTTCTTTCCATTATACTCGATGCAAGCAAGCCAAGTATAAAAACAGCAATCATAGTACCTATGAAAATTGCCCAGTTTTTTGTTGTTTTATTTTCACTCATAATAGTTAATTATTTTTCAGAATATTGAGTATTAATTTTTTCTTTAATCCAATCAGGAACAACTTTAACAGGTTCGTGATTTACTTTACCATAAGGTACCGACGATAAACTTTTAACACGTCCGTGCGGAACTTCTCGGTGACATTCCCAACACTGACGGTCGGTTCTATGAACCTCAAGATTAGCTACAGATGCTTCAAGTTTATAATCTCGTACTTGATTACTATGACAACGCACACAATTTTCGTGCACAACTTCTTGTCCTGCCTCGTGCATTACAATATTCTGAGGTTCCATACGAAACGTAAACATTGTAGCATGACGAAGTCCGTCTTTAGCTTTAAAATAATACTTACGGAAAATATTATCATGCGGTACATGACAATCGTTACAAGTAGCCACATTTTTATGCGAACTTTTTGCCCAAGTATTATATTCGGGGGTCATAACATGGCAGTTAACACATGTTTTAGGATCATCACCTAAATAAGATGTGAAGTTTGATATTTTGGCGGTATAAACTCCCAAACCAATCATTGCTCCTAGAACAATAATTGCGGGTATTTGCCAGCCTTTATCAGGTTTAAAAAAATCATACAGTTTCTTCATATAGAAAAGATTAATTAGATTCTGTTTTGGGGGTTGTATCTAAAAACTTAGGTTTAAGAGTAATCATAAAATAAGCCCAGTTATTAGTAGCATCTTTATTTCTATTTTTCAATAATTCCATTGTATTTGTGGCAAACATTTGAGAGTATCCACCACTAAAACTAACCGAATTACTAAATTTATATCCAACTGATAAATCTAATTCTGTACCCAAATAAGGGTTAGCAACTTTGGCATTATTATCAAGCATATCAGCATTAGTCATAAAATAATGTGCCGTTGCTCCTGCTTTCCACTTTCCTTCTTTAAAACCAACACCTAAATTAAAATCATTTAGCCCAACATTACCTCCATGATTCCCTACATAGAAATAATCCATAAAACCGTTAAACTTATGATTTGTACCGTAGAAAGGAGTAAAAGAATTATTTTTAGTTGAGTTATAATCGGTACCCGAAAGCAATTCTACTCCAGCTTTAACATAAAAAATATCTGTTAAACCTATTTTTGTATTAATGGCAAAATCGTAAGCCGATAAAGATTTGTTACCTCTATCTTTTCCCGTTTGATAATAAAAACTACCATCAATTGTTACTACCGATATTTTTGATTTTACAAAAGTTCCTATGGTTTGGCTGTACCTAGTTTCGTTAATCATTTGCTTTTCAGAAAAAGCTTGCAAACCATTATTCAGAAACAATAAACTAAAATTTATGTTTTCTGCCGATTTATTAAACCACGCAAATTGCATTGATTGATAAAAAGCTCCAATATTTTTTGGTATTTCACCCTTTTTAGGCTGATTATATGCAGCACCTATATGTACTTTAAATTCATCCTCGTATTTAAAAAGTCCTAAATCATGACTTCTAGCTTGTTGGGCCCAACCAACGCTACCAAAAATTCTATGATCGTCGTAAACCAATTCCTGACGACCAACTTTTAACGAAACATTTTTGGTGAATTTTACTTCCCCCCAAGCTTCGTGCAAGGCTAAAAAATAATCCGAATAATTTAATTGTGGTGTATCTCCCCAAGTTCTAACATCTTGAAAAGCCACCTTAAAAATCATCGACTCTTTTTTGTAATTAACATTAAGCCGAGTTCTTTGAGATATAAAACTGGTTGCTTTAACATCAATATCATGTAATGATTTATAACCGTTTTGAAATTCGGAACGAGGCCTAATTTCGCCTGATAATTTTAATTGTCCATACGTTAACGTAGATGTAAATAATAAAAAAGTAAAAATAATTACTGAGTAAAAGTTTTTCATAATATTACGCGGGGTTACATTTGTTACATTGCAAATGTCGTATCTACATAGCTCTGATTTTATGATATAAATCATAATTACACTATTTAAGACAAAAATGTCTTAAATAGTGTAATTATTGCTTGTTGTAAAACACACTCATCTAAAATAATAAAAGTAAATCTGATAATCAGCAAAATATAAAGTTAATTCAAAAAAAAATGTGCAAAAATCATATACTCCGATTTTTACACATTTCAATATTTTATATACTATTTAATAACTGATAAAAAGTAATTATCAACTTTTACAAACCACTAAAATCAACTTTATTAAATAACAACGAAGGCATACGCCAAGCCGAATTTTCGTAAACATCATTTCCAACATCGGTTAAATTATTAAATAATTCAACAATATTTCCAGTAATATTCATTTCAGAAACAGGTTTAATTATTTTTCCATTTTCAACTAAAAAGCCTTCAATACCATAAGAAAAATCTCCCGTAGTAGCATTTGTATTTCCTCCATTAAAACCGGTAACATAAATACCTTTTTCAATAGATAAAATAAGTTGATTAAAATTCTTATCTCCAGGTTGCAAAATTAAGTTTGATGATCCACCAGATGTAGGTTCCATATTTAATTTCTTACCATAATAAGTATCAATAAAATAAGTTTTCAACACACCTTTATCTATAATAGTTCGTTTTTTTGTAGCCAAACCTTCACCATCAAACATTCTAGATCCTCTACCCGAAATAATAAACGGATCATCAACAATAGTTAATAAATCCGAACCTATTACTTCCCCTATTTTATCAATTAAAAAAGAATTTTGTTGCTGAATTGATGCACCCGAAATAGCAGAAATCATAGGAGATAAAATACTACCCACAAGTCGGTTTTCAACCAACATTGGCATTTCTGCCGACGCTATTTTTTGCTGACCAATTTTATCTAATCCTCGTTTAAGAGCTACTTCTGCTATTCCTTTTGTTTTTAAATCTTTAAAAAACAAAGAACTATCTCCCCATCCCGATTCTGGTCGAGATTCTCCACCGTTAACAGATACCGAAGCACTTACGCCAAAATACGTACCCTCTCTGTATCCTTCAAAACCATTACTACAAACCATTACGCTACTACTCATTCCATCGTGATAACTTGCAGTAACCGAAATTATTCTATCATCTTTGCCAAGTACCTCTTTTTCTAAAGCAAAAGCAATATCTATTTTTTGCTCAGGAGTTATTGTAGTGTATTTATCGTCGAACTTTGCTAAATCTTTCAGTTCTCCTTTAAAATACAAATCCTCATTTGGCAAAGATCTAAATTCATCTTCCGCCAAAAACCTTGTTCCAATAATTGCCTCATCAATAAAATGCTTTAACTCCTCTTTATTATTAAGCCTATTTGTTGAATGAGATGAATATTTTTTATCAACAAACAACGAAATACTCAAACCACTTTGAGTTGATTGTTCAAGCTTATCAATTTTCTCATCTCTAACCTCAACACTACTATTATTACTAACAGCAATACTAACCTTAGCTTGTTGAGCCCCGCTTTTTATAGCATAATCAACAGCCCATCGAGCCAATATATATTTTTCCTCTTTTGTCATTTTCTTTATTTTTTTGGTAAAGTGTAATTAGTTGTGAACGGGTGAACTTGAAACTTTCGGTTTCTTTTGTAAACAAGTGAATATTTAGTTATTGTGTTTGTATCTAATTTCCACAAACTAACTTGTTCACACTACTAACTATCTCCTCCAACCGTTAACTTCTTAACCAATACCGATGGCAACCCTAACGAAACTGGCACAGTTTGCCCGTCTTTTCCACAACTCCAAGTACCAGGATCGGTTTTATAATCGTTTGCTGCCATTGAAATATCAGCTAAAGCTTGCGGTCCGTTACCAATAATATTAATATCCTTTATTGGGTCGGTAAGTTTTCCATTTTCAATTAAATAACCCGATTTAACAAAAAACGTAAAATCTCCGGCACCAATATTTACTTGTCCATTGCTGAAATTATCAACATAAACTCCATACTTAACATTCTCTAAAAGCTGTTCTTTTGTATGAGGTCCATTTTCCATATAAGTAGCACGCATACGAGGCAAAGGAACATCTCTAAACGACTCTCTTCGTCCGTTTCCGGTAGGCTCAACTCCATAATGTTTTGCACTAATTCTATCATGAATATAGCTATTTAAAATACCATTTTTTACCAAATAAGTTTTCTGAACTTCGTTTCCTTCATCATCAATATTAATAGCTCCCCTATTATTTGGTAGCGTACCATCATCAATAATATTAATAAAATCTTCAGCTACTTTCTTGCCTAATTTATTACTAAAAATTGAAGTTCCTTTTCTGTTAAAATCAGCTTCAAAAGTATGCCCAATAGCCTCGTGTAACAAAATACCCGAACCTCCTGCACCAAGTACTACAGGCATTTCTCCTGCTTTTGGTTTTATGGCATCAAACAAAATATTAGTTTTACCAACAGCTTCTTTTGCCAGTTCATCAACTATGGTTTCGGTTAAAAATTCAAAACCCATACGCATTGATCTAGCAGAATAACTATTTTCAATTTGATCGCCTTTCTGCATAACACAAACCACTCCAAAACTAACCATCGGACGGTAATCGTATGTTAAAACACCTTCGGAATTATAAAACAAAACGTAGGTTGACGAATCGGATAAAAATGCTTTTACTTTCGATACATTTTCATCTAAACTAAAAACCTTATCGTTAATTTTTTGTACAAACGGTATTTTATCTTCAACAGAAACATTCTCCCATTTTTTTTGAATTTTATAGTAATTGGCTGGTAATTTTTCTGATATATCAGCTTGCTTAAACTCCTTCGGACTATTAGCAATATTTGCCGCCATTTTTGCAGCATTAATCATTGATTTTTCATCAACCGATTCGGAATAAGCAAAACCAGTTTGATCGTCTTTTAAAACCCTAATTCCAACGCCAAAATCAACATTCGAGTTTGCTTTATTTACTTTTCCGTCTTCTAAACCTAGAGAATTAGAAATTTTATGTTCGAAATACAAATCGGCATAATGCCCACCTTTTTTCATTGCTTCGGAAACCACCTTTTGCATAAGCTCGGTTGAAACCTGAAAATGATTTAAATAACTATTCATTTCTTCTGATATTTTTATACCGTTACAACCTTGCAAAATAGTTGGCAATATTAAACTACCTGCCACTGCTGTTGCTCCTGATTTTAAAAAATTACGTCTGTTTAACATTCTTTAATCTAAGATCTAAAACTTTTATACATCTACTAAAAGTACTTCTCTCCTATTGTACTATAATAACCAACAACACTTTTATTAGAGTTAATTATTTTAAATAAACCTCGTTTTTCAAACACTATTTTATCATATTTAAATGGCACAATAACTTTTCCTTCGGCATTAATTACCCCTGTTTTATTATTACTATCTGTTAAAATATAAAAAGTATTTAACTCAAATTTAT
>JAGLDK010000104.1 GCA_023145615.1 Ichthyobacteriaceae bacterium
GTTCCTTCAAAAATTCTGTTAATACGTGAATCTCTGTAATTTCTTTCTGCTGGCATTTCTGCAGAGTAACCCATTCCACCCATAATTTGAACAGACTCATCAGCAACATAATCTAAAACTTCAGAAGCAAATACTTTAATCATTGCAGCCTCAGAACCAAATTCTCCAAAAGCTTCCATAAAAACTCTTCCTTTATCACATCCTTCTTTTGTTGAATATAAATCATAAGCATCATCTATATTTTTACTAACTCTATAAGTAGCAGATTCAGAAGTAAAAGTTTTTATTACTTGCTCACCTAATTTATGCTTGATTGAACCAAAACTTGAAATTAATTGACCAAATTGCTTACGTTCATTTGCATAATTTACAGATTGTGTGATAGCTATTTTAGCAGCACCAAGTACATTTCCACCTAACTTGATACGACCCATTTGAAGAATATTTAATGCGATTCTAAACCCTTCTCCTCTTTTCCCTAATAAATTCTCTACAGGAACGGTTACATCATTATAAAAAATCTGACGTGTAGATGACCCTTTAATACCCATTTTCTTTTCTTCTGGATTTAAAGTAATTCCATCCCATGCACTTTCAACTATAAATGCACTTAATATACGATCGTTATCAATTTTAGCAAATACAATTTGAACATCTGCAAAACCACCATTAGTGATCCACATTTTTTGTCCATTCAAGATATAATGCTTACCATCTTCTGAAAGAACTGCTTTTGATTTACCTGAATTAGCATCAGATCCTGCTCCTGGCTCAGTTAGGCAATATGCTCCAGCCCATTCTCCAGTTGCTAGTTTTGTTAAATACTTTTGTTTTTGCTCGTGGTTTCCATAATAAGCTATTGGACAAGATCCAATACCTGTATGTGCAGAAAAAGCAACAGCAAATGAATGACCAGCACCCATTCTTTCACTCGATAACATGGATGTAACAAATGATTGCCCAAAACCATCATATTCTTCCGGTATAGAAATACCCAAAAGACCTAATTCACCAGCTTTTTCAACTACACTTCTCATTAATCCTTCTTCTTGAGCATCAATTCTGTCGAGAATAGGAAAAATCTCAGTTTCAAGAAAATCATCACATGTTTGTGCAATCATCAGTTGTTCTTCGTCAAATTCTTCAGGTATAAAAATCTCGTTGAATTCAGTTTTCTTTAATAAAAATTCTCCACCTTTTATGGCTAAATCTTTTTCCATCTTATTTATTATTTAAATTTATAATTTTAAAGTTTGTTCAATTAGTTCAGCTATATCATAATTTTTCAATTCTTCTTCTTTATTCTTATATTTCAATCCGTCGGTCATCATAACCATACAATATGGACAAGCTGTAACAATTATATCAGCTTTTGTTTCCAAAGCATCCTCTATACGCTCGATAAACACTTCTTTATCTCCTTTTTCTGCTTCTTTAAACATCTGAGCTCCTCCTGCTCCACAACACATTGCATCGGCTTTGCACGAAGCCATTTCTAACAATTCACCTTCCATTTCATTAATCAAACTTCGTGGTGCTTCGTAAACATCATTTGCTCTTCCTAAATAACAAGGATCATGAAACGTTATTTTTTTACCTGTATATTCTCCTTCTTCAATAGTTAACTTTTTATCGTTAATAAGTTGTTGAAGCATTTCGGTATGATGTACAACCTCGTAATTACCTCCTAATTTAGAGTACTCATTTTTTATTGTATTGTAACAATGCGGACAAGCTGTAACAACTTTTTCAACTTCATAAGCATTCATTATTTCAATATTAGTCATTGCCTGCATTTGAAATAAAAATTCATTCCCTGCACGCTTTGCCGGATCTCCCGAACATGACTCTTCGGTACCTAAAACTGCAAAATTAACATTGGCAGCATTTAATATTTTTACAAATGCACGAGTAATTTTCTTTGCTCTTTCATCGTAACTTCCAGCACAACCAACCCAAAATAGCACATCTGGTTTTTTTCCTTCAGCCGTTAACTCAGCCATTGTTGGCACATACATTTTATTAGTTTCCATATTGTATAAACTTAAGGGTTATGCTTTTGTATCTTCATCTTTCCAATTCAACCTATCGGCAATTGAGTATTGCCATGGAGCACCATTATTTTCAATATTGGTCATCATCATATTTAATTCGGTTGGTGCTGCCGATTGCTCTAAAACTAAGAAACGTCTTAAATCAACAATTATAGATAAAGGATCGTTTTGTACCGGACAAGCTTCGGTACAAGCATTACAAGTAGTACATGCCCAAAGTTCTTCGGGTGTTATATAATCATTCAATAATGTTTTACCATCATCCTCGAACTTACCTTTTTTATCTACAATTTTTCCAATCTCCTCAATTCTATCACGAGTTTTCATCATAATATTTCTTGGAGAAAGTAGTTTTCCTGTTTCATTAGCCGGACAAACATCGGTACATCTTCCACACTCGGTACATGTGTACGAATTCATTATCTGAACCCAATTTAAATCTAACACATCGCTTGCTCCTAATTTACCCATTTCCTCTTCTCCACCTGCATCAACTGCAAAAGGATCGGCATTAGGGTCCATCATCAATTTAACCTCATTAGTTACCGATTCTAAATTATCTAATTCTCCTTTAGGCTGAAGTTTTGAATAAAACACGTTTGGAAAAGCAAATAATATATGTAAATGTTTACTCCAATATAGGTAGTTCATAAAAAATAAAATACCAATTATATGAAACCACCATGCACCACGTTCAATAACCATTAACGATGTTTCGCTCATACCCGAAAACATTGGTGCTATAAATTTACTAATTGCAAAACTTCCTGTTAATGTATAATGTTCGGCACCTAATTGTTGTAAATTAAAATCGGCAGCATTCATTATTAAAAACGCCGACATTAATAAAGTTTCAATATATAAAATATTATTGGCATCCTTAAAAGCCCAACCCTTCATTTCGGGGTTATGAAAACGAGATATGCGTAATATGTTTCGTCGTATCCAAAAAACAACTACCGATACAATTACTAAAAAGGCTAATATTTCGAAAAAATTAATCAGAAAAGAATATAAACCACCTGCAAATGAAAATATACGATGTGTTCCGAAAACTCCATCAATAATTATTTCAAGTAGTTCAAAGTTAATAATTATAAAACCCGCAAAAACAATAATATGTAATACTCCCGCAATTGGATTTTTAGTCATTTTACTCTGACCAAGTGCAACAGTTAAAACATTCCTCCAACGTTCACTTACATTATCATCTCTATCAATATCTCTGCCGAGCTTTACATTACGGATAAGTTTTTTTATGTTTTTTGCAAACAATGAAAAACCAAATACCATAATTATAATAAAAAAAATATTAGGTAGGTAGTACATAGTTATTGGTGTTAGTTATAAAAAATAATAGCCCGAAGATTATTCAGGCTTTTTATAGGGTTTATTTTTTTTTCCGAATAACGAAATATGAATATATCTATCCGGATTCAATTTAATATCTTCTAATAACTCATTAAGTTCTTTCGTAGATTTTGCTAAATTATCGTAAAGCTCTTTGTCTTTTATTAATTTCGACATTGAACCATTTCCGTTATTAACCATTTCTAAAGTTGTATTAAAATTAGAAACAGTATTATTAAAGTCTTTTACTAATGATGCAATATTTGCTTTCGATAACGAATCGGTAACCAAGCTTAAATCTGAAGTCATTTTATCAACATTAGTAAGTATTGATTGTACTTTACCATTATTCTTATCCATTATTGAAGCAAAATTATAAAGGCTTTTATTAAGATTTACAATAACATTCTCAATATTTTTACCGTTACTTCCTCCTGTAAGATTTTCTATATTTTTTGATGCTGACTCTAACGAATTCATCAATTTATTCAACTTATTTTTAATTGGAATCACCTCTTTATTTAGCATCGACGATAAAGCAGGTTCAACAACACCTTTTAATGTATCTCCACTTTTGGCAAGTGTTCTTCCATTTTTAATATCAATAGTCATTAATTTCGACCCCATTAAATCCGAAGCATCAATACGTAATTCGGTACGGGTAGATAATGGAAAATCATTACTTATTTCAAGTTTAACAACTAATTTTCCTGAATTATCTTCTTTAAAATTGATTTCAGAAACTGTTCCTACCTGAAACCCATTAAGTGTTACTGGTCGTCCTTTTGTTAAACCATCAACATTTTCATATTCCGCAAAAAACACACGTCTATCGTTAAAAACATCAATTCCTTTCAAAAAATTAAATCCCCAAATAAACAACAGCAATATTACAACTGCAATTGTACCTGTTTTTGCCTCTCTACTTATCTTCATCTACCTTATAATATATTTTAAATCAAAATATTAATATATTTCTTTCAACAATTTCAATGTAATAAAAAATCAGCACTACACAAAATCATACTCTGTAAAACACTACAAATCAGCTAAGTGCCACAATGATACTCTATTAAACTAAAAATATAATCTTAAAATAAAGTTTAAAATATATTTATTAGCTAGTAAATATTTCTATAGTATTAAATTGATAATTTAACGGAGTGTTGTATTATTTTGATTTAACAACTTTAAGAGCATTTCCTAAATCAATACGTTTACCTTCACTTAAAGCAATAACAAATGCTCCTTTAAACCCTTTCGATAAAACTTCCTTTCTCTTTTTTAATGCCGTTTTATGATCAGCGGTAATAAAATAAATGTATCTGTAAATATTACCATGTTTATAATAATCAATATCTAGTTCATTTAAACCTTTAAAGTATGTTGATGTATAATCAAGTTTTTTACCCGAAGCTAAAATCTGAACAGCAAATTTCACATCCTTTTTTCCTACTAAATTAACTACGTCATTAATCTCTTCGTCTGCCTTATTATATTTATCCCAAACAATTTTATAATCCTTAAATGCATCGAACAAAGATTTTGCAATTTTGTTTTGACCATAATTAGATAATAATATTTTAGAATCCTTGTAGTTCGACAAAAAACCAATTTCAGTAAGTATACTCGGCATTGATGTTTGTGCTAAAACCCAAAAACCTGCCTGCTTAATATTTCTATCCTTCATTTTGGTGTTTTTAGAGTAGTTATCCTGAACCAACGATGCCAAAAGCAAACTCTGCTCTAAATACTCCTCTTGTCCCAAAGTTAAAGCAATCATTGCCTGAGGACTTTGATCGTTAGGATCAAAACCTTCGTAACTTAAAGTATTATCTTTTTCTAAAAATATTACTGAGTTTTCTTTTTTTGCTACCTCAAAGTTGGCTTTATTTTTGTGTGTTCCTAAAACAAATGTTTCTGTACCACTTGCCGATGTTCTGGCATTGGCATTACAGTGTATTGATATAAATAAATCGGCATTTGATTTATTTGCCATTACTGCTCTATCCTTCAATTTAATAAAAACGTCAGTTTTACGAGTATATAAAACCTCAACATTTGGCATATTTGCTTTAATTTTTTTACCAAACTTTAATGCAACACTAAGTGCAATATCTTTTTCAAATACTTTTGACTTACCAGTTCCTCTAGTTCCAGAATCATAACCACCATGTCCTGCATCAATCATTACTTTAAACTTCTCTTTTTTGCGTTGTGCAGAAACAGAGTTAGGCATTAGAGTAATGAATAATAATGTTATTGGGATGAATTTTATTAAAAATGAGTTCATTTTAGCTGATTATATTTTTATAACAAAGGATATGTGTATTGTAACTTGTATATTTATATATAAATACGGCAGTAAAAATAGTAATTTGATTTAGTTAAACCTTTAATATAACACATAAATTACATAACTAAACATACTAATTAATATATTATATATCAGTACAATAAATGACAAACACTGTATTTTTTTAGGCATAGCTTAAATAAAACATATAAAACCTAGTACGAAAAGTATTTCTTTGTCTTTAATTTTTAACTAATTTTGGCAGTCGGAAGTGTATTAATTCCACCCTTAATAAAGAATAAATATTTTGCAAAATAAATCCTCACATTCTCTGTTATTAGTTATATGCTTAATAGCATTATTTAATAGTTATGCCATTGCTCAAAACATAACTCCCTTAGATAGTGTTAATAACAAAACTCAAATTAACAGTACTATTACCGATTCTTTATTGGTAAATGATTCTCTAAATCAGCCTACAGATTCAATTCCTTCTGATTCTTTAAAAAATAAACCTAAAGAAACTTTAACCGATATTGTTGAATACACTGCAAAAGATACTATAAGAACAGATATTTTTACCCAAAATGTGTTTTTATATAACGAAGCTGAAGTTAATTATGGTAGTATAAATTTAAAAGCAGGTAAAATTGCTATTGATTGGAGTAGTAGTACTATTTATGCAACAGGTATAGCCGATTCTACTGGAGAATTATTACAAAAACCCGTTTTTAAAGAAGCTGGTAAAGTTTATAAATCCGATACTATCACATATAATTTCGATAGCGGAAAGGGTATTATTAGTAATGTAAGAACCGAAGAAAGTGGTGGATACTTAACCGGAAAAAGAGTTAAAAAAATTGGTGATAATGTTATTTATGTAAGAGGTGGTTATTTTACTACTGATAAAAAAGATCACCCCGATTATTATTTATGGTCGAATAAAATTAAGGTAATTCCTGGACAAGAAATTATAACCAGTTTTACTCAAATGTATATTGCTGATATCCCTACTCCATTGGTAATGCCATTTGGTTATTTTCCTTCTACCGAAAACCGACGATCAGGTATAATATTTCCTTCTTTCAACTTTAATGAAAGCAGAGGATATTCAATACAAAACGGTGGATACTATTGGGCTGCAAGTGATTATTTTGATTTACAAACTACTGGAGATATTTACACTAACGGATCGTATGCTATTAGAGGTAGATCGAACTACTCAAAAAGATATAAGTTTAGTGGAGCAATTGATTTACGACATGAAACTGCAATTAACGGTATTGAAGGAGTAAGAAATTATTCTAAATCACAAAACTACTTTATATCATGGTCTCATTCTCAGGATCAAAAAGCTAGTCCTAGTTTACGTTTTTCGGCAAATGTAAACATGGCAAGTTCTAAATATTATAATCAATCGTATAGTCAAGTTAATAACGACAATTTTCTAAACAACACAATGAACTCTTCTGTATCGTTGGTTAAAAGTTGGGATGAGTTACCATTCAGGTTATCGGCAAATGCATCTCACTCTCAAAACAACAGAACAAAAGCTGTAAATTTAACTCTACCAAGTGTTAGATTTGATGTTGAGCGCCAGTTTCCATTTGCACCAAAAAATGGACCAAAAAAATCATGGTACCACAACATTGGTTTATCATATAGTATGAGAACCGAAAACAGAATTACTACAACCGACTCTTTAATGTTTAAACCTGAAATGTTTGATAATGCTAGAAATGGTATGGAACATAACATTCCGGTTAGTACAAACTTTAAGTTATTTAAACACCTTACTATTTCTCCATCGTTTAATTATAAAGAAAGATGGTATATGAACAGTATAAGTAAGGAATGGGATAACGAAGAAAACCTTGTTGTAATAGATACTATTAATGGCTTTGAAAGATCTAACGAATACAGCTTTTCTACAAGTTCAAGCACTACAGCTTATGGTATGCTTAATTTCGGAAAAGATAAAATGATACAAGCAATTAGACACGTTGTTAAACCAAGTGTTTCATATTCGTACCGTCCTGAATTTAGCAATCCTTCTTTTGGAAACATCGACTATTACCAAAAAGGACCAATGGGAGAAATTAAAGAATATTCTAAATTCGAAAATGGAGTTTATGGATATGCAAGAGGTGGACTTTCAAGCTCTGTTAGCTTATCATTAAGAAACACTTTAGAAATGAAGGTTAGAAATGATAGTTCGAAAGGAGATGAATCAAGTTCTACCAAAATTAAACTTTTAGAAAACCTTAGTTTATCTACTTCTTACAACATGGCATCGCCCGATTATAAGTGGAGTAACTTTAGGTTAAATGGAAGTACATCAATGTTCGACAGAAACTTATCAATGAACTTTAATGCTACTTTCGATCCTTATGCTTTAGTAGAAGAAAATAAAAGATGGATTAGAATACCTGAATTTAATTACAATCATACCGGAGAGTTTTTAAGAATGACTAACGCTGGAGTATCTTTTAATTACAGGTTTAAAAGTGGAAAAAAGAAAAAGGGTAATGAAAACGAAAAACAAAAAGAATATTTATCGGAAGAAGATGAAGGGCAAGATAAAAACAGAGGTACGGATGATAACGACAATGCTGTAAAAGCTGTAATGGGTTATCTTGACTATTCTGCTCCTTGGAGTTTTAATGTTAATTATAGTCTTAATTATACTAAATCGAATAACGAACCAAGATTAATTAACACACTAAACTTCAATGGAAATATTAAGGTTACCGAAAAATGGGATGTTGGAGTTTCGTCGGGTTACGATTTCGAGGAAAACGATTTATCATACACTCGTTTTAATATAAACAGAGACTTAGATTCGTGGACAATGAAGTTTGAATGGGTTCCTTATGGTCCTCGATCAACATATTATTTCTTTATAGGTATAAAAGCTTCGATGTTTAAGGACATTAAATACGACAGACGTAAATTACCAGACTCGTTATATTAATAGAATCTGAAATATCTGTTAAAATTAAAAGTTGCGAGTTGCACATTACGTATTATCAGTATTGATAAAGACGTAATATGTAGCTCGTTTTTTTTGAAATAAATTATACTAAATAAAATTAAAAAACACTTAAATATACATTATGAAACAGATTATAAATTCGGCAGATGCTCCTACTCCACTTGGGCCATACAATCAAGCCATAAAAGCAGGAAACTTACTTTTTGTATCAGGGCAAATTGCTATCAATCCTAAAACAAATAACTACACTGATACGGGTATTGAAAATGAAACTAAACTTGTTATGGAAAACATAGGAGCTATTTTAAAAGAAGCAAATATGACATTTTGTAATGTGGTAAAATGTTCTATTTTCATTAAAAACATGAATCAGTTTAATAAAATTAATGAAGTGTACGGTACGTATTTTACCAAAAATCAACCAGCACGAGAAACTGTTGAAGTTTCGAATTTACCAAAGAATGTAAATATTGAAATATCGGTTATTGCTTCAGAATAACTGATATTTTATTTTGGTTAAAAAAAAGCCTCCACCGAACTACATCTTGATTCACATGACATAAACAAAATAT
>JAGLDK010000105.1 GCA_023145615.1 Ichthyobacteriaceae bacterium
ACATCAAATAAAATATCTTTTTCATACTTAATTTGAGTATTAAAACTAACAGTTATTAAACGATGTAATGGAATTGAAATATCAAGTTGCCAATCGAAATAATCGGGCAAACCAAATTCATTTATATAATCGGTATAGTACGCTATTTTATTGGTCATTGTATAATCTAGGTAAAAATTATATTTCCAATATAAATCAATCCACGGACCTAATTTATTATATATTCTTTTTTTATTTTTGTTTATATCTCCACTTTCTGCTAATTCCTGATGTAATACAACTGTAGTGTTTTCGGTAAAAGGCGATATATAAACATAAAAATTATTGTCTTGCGTGTATTTTGCACCTGCTCCAATAAAAATTCTTCCGGGTGCTAAAATTGCAGTTTTCAAAACATGATTTCCATCGGTTTTATATAAATAACCGTTCGATAACTGCGTAGTTAATCTAAACTGTGCCGATGCATACCATTTATCAACAGTTTGCAAACCAATGTTTGATGTAACTTCTACCAAATCGTTAGTCTTTCGGGTAAAATCATCTTCTTGCTTGTTTAATCCGTAAAATATTCGGGCTAAACTAGTCCAGTTTAAATTTTTCTTATTGTAAATATACTTTCCATCAAATTTAAACAACCCAGCAACTAAACTATTACCTCCTGCATTCCAATTTTCATGATAACTTTCGGTAAACAACACTTCGTATTTCATGTTGGTTTTCCAATAAGTTGTATCTCTTGCAATTGGCACTATTCTAACATTTGGATAGGTCGATAAAAACTTATTTGTTTCGGGTATTGATATAATTTGAGCATTCGTAAAAGCAGAATACATAATTAAAACAAATAATAAATAAAAATTTTTCACTTAAAAAAAGGTATTATTAGTTTATGTAATTTTCAATATTGAATAGTAGTATAAAACAATTCGATAAATTTAATAATTGCTATTTATAATATCTAAGAGTACAGCTTTTATTTTATCCGAAGAAATTCCTGTTTCATAATACTGATTTTTTGTTGATGAATGTTCTATAAACGGATTTTCAACTCCAAGTATAGTAACATTATTATTGTGTTTATTTTTATTTGCCCACTCTAAAACTGCACTTCCAAAACCACCTGCCACTACTCCATCTTCAACTGTAATAATATTTTTATATGTTGAAAAAACTTCATCCAAAATACTTGTATCTAAAGGAGACACGAACAACATATTATATACTGAAACTTTATTTTCATCATCAGCCTTAAGTTTATTTACAGCATCAATTACAAAATTTACAGGATGGCCTATTCCTAAAACTGCAATTTCCGAACCTTGTTTTATATTATACCCTTTACCAACTTCAATATTACTAAAAGGTGTGTTCCAGTTTTCTAAAACTCCATATCCACGCGGATATCTTATTGTAAACGGGTGCTTAGTATTTTGAGCAATAAACATTAAATTACGCAAATCGGTTTCATTCATAGGTGCTGTAACAATCATATTAGGAATTGTTCTTAGCCAAGCAATATCAAACATTCCATGATGTGTTGCTCCATCTTCTCCAACCAAACCACCACGATCAATACAAAATACAACGGGTAAATTTTGCAAAGCTACATCGTGTACAACCTGATCGTAGGCACGTTGTAAAAATGTAGAATATATAGCTATAAATGGCACCAAACCTTGAGTACTCATTCCGGCTGCTAAAGTAACCGCATGTTGTTCGGCAATACCCACATCAAAAGCACGTTCCGGAATTTCGTCCATCATAATTTTCAACGAAGTTCCGCTTGGCATTGCAGGTGTAATTCCAACTATTTTTTTATTTTGATGAGCAAGTTCAACTAATGTTTTACCAAAAACATATTGATACTTGGTAAATTTATTTATTTTAGATAACGAAACACCTGTTGAAATATCAAATTTTCCGGGAGCATGAAACCTAACCTGATCTTCTTCTGCAAGTTTATACCCCTTACCTTTTGTGGTAACAATATGCAAAAAACTCAATCCTTTATGATTGTTAATTTCTTTAAATGCCGAAAACAATTCATTAAAATCGTGTCCATTTATCGGACCTGTATATTTGAATTTTAAATTTTCTAAAAAATTATCTCCATTAATTTCATGTTTTCGTACCGATGACAAATAGTTTTTTAAAGCCCCTACATTATTGTCAATAGCCATTGCATTATCGTTTAAAATAACAAGCATATTAACACCCGAAACTCCAGCATGATTTAATCCTTCAAAAGCCATACCCGATGCAATTGAAGCATCGCCTATTATTGCAATATGTTTTTTACTACAACCTTTAAGCTTACTTGCCATTGCCATTCCTAAAACTGCAGATATTGAAGTTGACGAATGTCCGGTTCCAAAGGCATCGTAAATACTTTCTGCTCTATTCGGAAAACCACTTAAACCACCTTTTTGTCGGTAACACTCAAATTTGTTCTTCCTATTAGTTAACAATTTATGTATATAAGCCTGATGACCAACATCCCAAACAAGCAAATCGGTTGGAGTATTAAAATAATAATGCAGAGCAATTGTTAATTCTACAACACCCAAACTTGCACCTAAATGACCTTCTTTAGTAGAAACTATATTTATTATAAACTCTCGTAATTCTTTTGCCAATTGTGGCAATTGTGGTTTGCTGAGTTTTTTTAAATCATCTGGATTATTAATATTATCTAACAAATACATATATGTTATAAAATTTTGTTTGTAGTTACTAGCTAAAATTATTTATGCTGATGTAATTTTACTTTCGATAAAAAAAACAATTATAAGGAATTACTTTTTCCTCATAACAATTAACAAAACTACAAATACCAACGAAAAAAATGCTCCAATAGCACTATTTAAGTAAAGTGTAATATTACTAAAATCAATATTCTGAACATTAAAAACAACCATAATAATACCAGCCATAATCATATATATACGCCACTTTTCCATAAAAAATATATTTATCAATTTTTTGCGAATATAAATACAAAATTTAATATTTGGGGTTGAAATAAACTGTAAACTAAATCATTTTTATTCTATAACAAATACCATAAAACAGCTATTTAGTTGTTTATTATTAGTTTAACCCTACAAATAAAAATAGTATTATTAAGTGTCTATGTTGTTTGTAGTGAGTAGTTAAAAATGAACTCTCCTCATTTTTTTTTAATTAGCACATTATCACCTTAATCGGAGCTTTGCGGAGTAGAAAGATTTGTAACTACAGATAAACACTTGCTATGTAAGTGCCATGACACAATTATTTGTGTATATAAATTTATATTAACGAGTGTTTATAAATGTTGTAGAATTAACCATTACTTATCACTGTTGATATAGATGTTACGATTACGTTTTCACTGCTTCTATTTATAAATCACGCTCAACATTACTACTCTAAACAATAATCATTATTCACTATTTTTTACATAAACCCACTATTAAATATATCAACAACTTAGCATTTATTAAATTTAACTAATAAATACCATATTTATTAAACAACCATCACCCACAACAAGTATCAAACTACAATCAATTACACACAACATCTAACATTAAACAAACCCTAGGCATTGAATCAATCAACCATTATCAATTAAAAGCCATCTATTAGTTACAACATACTTTTAAGTAAGCACACCTTAATTGTTAATCCTGAAAAAAAAACATTACATCAATAAACAAATCTGCATTAAAATTACTTTGCTATTTGCATTAAAATCTTATTTTTGCTGAATTGAAATAATAAAACTAACAATGGCGCAAAAAACAAATCACCAGGAAAGTACTACTGAGGAGCTTTTTAAAGGCTTAGAGGAAGGTGCAAGTAAATCAGAAAAGTTTGTAGAAAATAACAAAAATATTATAATTGGTGCGGTTGCTGCTATTATATTAGTTATTGGAGGGGTTATGTCGTATAACAACTACTACATTGCTCCAAAGGAGAAGGAAGCTACAAACGAATTATTTAAAGCTAAAAAATACTTTGAACAAGAATCGTACAAAGTTGCTTTAGAAGGAGATGGACAATATTTAGGATTTTTAGATATTTCGGACGATTACGGTATGACTAAATCAGGAAATATGGCTAATTATTATGCTGGACTTTCTTATCTTAAATTAGGACAATTTGATAATGCTGTTAAGTTTTTAGACAACTTTTCATCGGACGATAAAATGGTAGGACCAGTTGCTAAAGGAGCTATTGGAGATGCTTTTATTGGTCTTAATCAACTTGAGGATGCTCTTAGTTATTACAAACAAGCTGCTACACTTAACAACAACGATTTTACAAGTCCTTTATACCTTTTTAAAGCTGGACAAGTAGCGTTGAAAATTAAAGATTTTGCTACTGCAACTGATATGTTTGAAACTATTAAGAAAGATTATCCTAATTCTCAACAGGCTCAATCAATCGACAAATTTATTGCAAGAGCTCAGGCATCAAAATAAATAAAATACAGATCATATGGCAACGGTAAATAAAAATTTATCTCATTACGATCAGGCTACAATCCCAAACGCTGAAAATATGCGCTTTGGGATTGTTGTTTCAGAATGGAATTCTGAAATTACTGAAAACCTTTATAAAGGAGCTGAACAAGCTTTATTAGAAAATGGTGCTAAAGCCGATAACATTATACGTTGGGATGTACCTGGAAGTTTCGAACTTATATACGGGGCAACTCTTATGGGAGAAAGACTACCAGTTGATGCTATTATAGTGTTAGGTAGTATTATTCAAGGAGAAACTCGTCATTTCGAATTTATTAGTCAGGCAGTTGCACAAGGTATTAAAGACCTTAATATGCAAATTGATATTCCTACAATTTTAGGAGTACTTACCGATGACACAAATCAACAAGCTGTTGATCGTTCGGGTGGTAAGCATGGAAACAAAGGAATTGAATGTGCTATTGCTGCTATTAAAATGGCAAACTTAAGGCTTAAATTCAACGACGAAGAGTAAGCTTTATAAAAATATCATAGTCAAAAAGGCTCCAATATTCAGGATACATTCTGAATATTGGAGCCTTTTTTTTGGTTATTACTTTCATGCCT
The DNA here is from genome assembly GCA_023145615.1 of Ichthyobacteriaceae bacterium. GTDB lineage: Bacteria > Bacteroidota > Bacteroidia > Flavobacteriales > JADGDT01 > JADGDT01. The sequence continues at coordinate 5,079 of JAGLDK010000105.1, forward strand.
TACATCTACTACACTGTACTACTCAACACATGAAAAAAAATAACAACAACCTAATTATCAGTAAAATATAAAACTAAAGTAATCTTATACCTACAATAATTATACTTATATTTAAATACAGTTACGATACAAAGCGTATTATTTAGCTTAATGTATTTAGCAGTAATAATATTGAATTAAAAAAACAAACCCAACAAATAGCACATACAATCTACCCAAAAGTAAACTTGTGCTAAAACAAATTTAATATGAAAAAGTATATTGCATTAATCCTATTTTTAGTTTTAACAACTTCAATTTCGTTTGCAGATATTGCAGATCCGTACAATCATACAACTTGGAAAGTTACGGCTTCGTCTTACGAATCGAGTATGACCATAACTTCTATACTAACTTTTAACGGAATAGAATCAACAGACGTTAATGATAAAATAGCTGCTTTTGTTGGTGATGATTGTAGGGGAACTCAACAGCCAATTATTATAATAAATGGCAGGTATTTAGCATACTTAATGGTGCATGGAAATATACAAGAAGATGAAAGAGTAACCTTGTATATGTACGATAGTAGTGAAGATAAATACACCAAAGTTTCAGAAAAACTAACCTTTACTCCAGAAGCTACATACGGTACAGTAAACAATCCATACCTATCTTTAACAACATATAACATATCATTTAAAGTAAAAGTTAATGAAATTCCTTTAGAAGGTGCATCAATACATCTTGATGAAAACGATGAAGTAATTTCTGGTAATAATGGTATTGCATTGTTCGAAAATGTAATTCCTAAAAACCACATGGCTTACTACGCTGCTTACGAAGGATTAGATACCATAAGAGGTATGCTGTCTTTAATAGGAGAAACAAAAAATGAAATTACTGTAAATTTAGAAATGAATCCTGCAAGGTTTGATGTTAATTTCAGTGTAATTAACGGACATATACCTGTAGAAAATGCAAAAATTTCGTTAACAGGTTACGGTATTGAAACTACAAATGTTTATGGAGATGCGGTATTTAAAAATGTGGTAATTAGTAATGATATAAAATACACTGTTACAGGTTTAAATTACGATAATTATTCGGGTAGCATATCTCTAATAGAATCAAACATAACCGAAAAAGTAAGCATTACACCAAGTACACATACAGTTGTTTTAAACATATTGGCAGGTACAGAACCTGTTGAAGGTGTAAGTGTAAAAATTGATTTACCCGAAGAAATACTAACCGAAGATTTTTATAACGAAAGGTTACCCGAATACTTCTCTACCGATTTAATTAATGAATGGAATATTGATTCTGAAAAAACATTTCAAGGAGATTATTCTATAAAATCGGCAAATATTGTTGAAAATCAGAAATCGGAAATAGCATTTACTAAAACCACACGAGCAGGAAATTTTTCATTCTTCTACAATGTATCGTCAGAAGAAAAATATGATTGTTTATACTTTTATATCGATGGAAAGGAAAAGGGAAAATGGTCGGGTATTACGGGCTGGAAAAGTGCAAATTTCGAAATAACCGAAGGCGAACATTTCTTTAAATGGGTGTACCAAAAAGACGGTTCAAGAACAATGGGTAACGATTGTGCATGGGTTGATTACATAATATATCCTCCGGAAACAATGATAAGCATGACGCAAGAATCGGACCATAATGGTTTGGTTGTTTTTAAAGGTGTGTATGCTCACGAAGATATTAACTACTACATTGATGATAAAAGATATAATCCTCTTGTAGATTCTATATCGGTAATAGACAGCGATTTTGAGAAAGATGTAAACCTTACTACTTCAATAATTTTTAATATATCGAAAGAGTATTATTATCCTTTCTACGAAACCGATTCGATAGAACTAGAAGGTTATGGTAAAAAAAGAATAGGAAATGGTGTTGTAACTTTTGATAAAGTAACACCTGTTGATAGTATTAAATACACAACAGGAACGTTTTTACTACACTATAAATCAGAAGGATATGTAGATGCACGAACAATGACAGAAAAAACCTTGCTAATATCGTATAGAAGATCGGATATTACTATTGTTGTTGAGGGTGAAGATTATGAAGATGAAGATGAGTACTTTGATGATGAAGATGTATTTACAGGAGATGACAATTCAGGTAATATTGGTGATGATTTTGATTTTAGTGATTATTTCGATCAGATAAATGGAAATTTCAGCATGAAAAATATGACTGTTAATATTGAAAATCTAGAAATACAAAATTTCTCTTCGGAAGAAGATGATGCAAACTGGAGTGGTAATGTTAATACGTTAACTGATGAAATTTTTATTTACAACGAAGGTGCTGATACTAAAAACTATTTAGAAAGTGACATTAGTAATAATGGTAAAGCAGACTTTAAACGTATTGCACAGGGTATGATAAAATACACCATAAGTCATAGAGGTGTAATTGTTAAAACCGATAGTGTTAAAATAACAAATGAAAAAGCTGTTATTACAGTAAATGTTGTGCCACGATACAATTTAAAATTCAATATAGCTTCATCAACAAGCACAGGATCTTTAGAAATTGATAATGCCAAGATTGAAATAAACAAATCTAACAATTCATTATATTCTGATTTTTATGGAAATGTTAATTTTAAAGGCATTGCTCCACAAGGTATTAGTTATAAAATTACAGCAGAAGGATATAAAGATATTTCAGGTAAAACTTTTGTATTAGATGCTGATAAAGAAGTTAAAATTGCAATGGATTTAATACCTGATATTCAAGTATCAAATTTCATTTCTCCTAACGGTGATGGAATAAATGATTTTTGGGAAATTAAAAACATTGAGAGATATGACGCTTTTAATGTAGAAATAATGTCACCAACAGGAGAATCTATATACAAAACATCAAACTATAGTCAGAATTTATGGAATGGAAAAAGGAACGGTAACACCCTTCCTAATGGAATTTATTATTACATTATTTCAACTAAGAACCAAGAAATTATTTTTAAGGGAATAATAAACTTATTAAACTAACGGCTAATAATGGCAAGTTTTTTTAATATAATTTTAGATTCAACTAATAAAAGCAAAATATAAATTCTACAAGCAATGAAAAAATTAATTATACTTTCAATGTTAGCTATATTTTCATATAACATTGAAGCACAGGTAATAACTAAACCTAATTTATACCACGAAAATTGGTTCTCTATAAATCCTGCAAGTGCAAACAGTGCAAATTTACTAAGCTTTAACTCTTCAATTTCATCAATAGGAATTGATAAAGCTCCACAAGTAAGCCGACTTTTTGCAAACGGTAGCATATCGGAAAATTCAGGAATTGGAATTAAAATGCAAATGGATAAAAGGGGTCAATTCAACTCTAAAAACATTAGCGCAGCATATTCTTATAAATTAATTATTGGAGACAATAAAAAACATATTATTAATGCTGGAATTGCAATGGGTGGAAGTTTCGACAACTTTGATATAAATGGTATTGACGCAGAAACAAACGACCCTTTGATTAATTATAATTCTTATTCTAAAAAACATTTTACGGCAGAAATAGGTTTTTCGTACAATTACAAACATTTAAATGTTGGAGCTACTGTATTTCATAAACAAAATGAATACAACAGTATAATTGCATATTCGTCGTACGACATAAAACTTCTACAAGAAGAAGATTTTATACTAACACCAATAGTTTTGTATCATCAAATGCCTGAAGGAATGGGACAGTTTGATGTTACAGCAAAAATTAAACACAAACCATTTTGGACTTCTCTTACATACCGAAGTAATAATAATTTACTAATGGTATTAGGTACTAACATTAACATTTTCAGATTTTCGTATTCTTACGAATATAACAACATGGATGTTTCGGCATTTACCGGCGGAATACATGAAATAATGCTTAGTTATAGCCCTGATTTTTCTAAAAAGGCTGAAGGTAAATTAGTAGAAAAAGATGATGACTCGGATAATATTAAATTATAAGTGCCATGACACAATTATTTGTGTATATAAATTTAAATTAACGAGTATTTATAAGTATTGGAGATTAACCATTGACAATTAAAAATCAACCATTACTTATCTCCTTAAATCAATAGTACTTTACACGCTAAAAATACAGCATATTATATATAGCTATTTTAGTGTGTAAAGTATTAATTAATGCTAAAGTTAACTTGTTAACGATTCTACTATTTCTTTAACCGATTTTATTTTCTTAACATTTTCTATACTAATTCCTGCCACCCAAATAGTTTTATACGTAGCTTTAAAAGCCGATTTCTTAATATCATTCATTCCATTTAAAGCAATCAATATTTTTGCATATTTTTTTAACCACTTATTTTTTAAGAGCATATTTTGAAACCACGAAGTCTCTGTTCCTATCTTCTGCACATAATCAGTATTAATAACAGTTATTGGAGTTCCCGAAATTTTAGATGTAAGTACAATATCATTAGCTCCGTATTTTACAATTGCATTTTTATAATCATCAGAAACCCCCGACTCATACGAAGCAATAAAAACGGAACCTACAGAAACACCCGCCGCTCCCAATTTCAACACATCATCAATTTGCTGTTTACTACCTACTCCACCAGCCGAAATTACAGGAATATTACACTCTTTATTTAACAACGGAATAAGTTTTTTATAACTTATATTTCCAGAATGCCCACCAGCCTCTTTATTTACCGCAATTATAGCATCAGCTCCAAGCTCTTCAACCTTCTTGGCATATTTTACATCAGTAACATCACAAAAAACCTTAATGCCAATATGTTTACATTTAGCAATTACATCCTTCGGACTACCCAACGATGTAATAATAAAATCAACCTTTTTATCAATACACGTTTTTAACTGAGCATCAAGTTTAATGTTCGATTTATTAACTATTAAATTAACTCCAAAAGGCTTTTTAGTTTCTTTTCTAACATTATCAATTGCGGTTCTGAACATTATATCTGTTCTGTAATTTAACGCAGGCACAGCAGCAGTAATTCCACTTTTAAGAGCGGCAATAATCATATCAGTATTCGACACCAAAAACATGGGTGCCATAATTATCGGAAATTCTATATTAAGTATATCGGTAAGTTGTTTTTTCATAAAAAAATCTTAAAATTATATAACTAATATAACAAAATTCATATTCAATAATATAACAAACACGCTATACTGAAAATAAAAAAGGTACTAATTACGAAAATAAACTAACACCTTTTTTATTTAAAAATCTATTCTAAATTATCATTTCGTATTTTTCAACCTTTAAACCAACTCCA
>JAGLDK010000106.1 GCA_023145615.1 Ichthyobacteriaceae bacterium
AGTCCCCAGAAATAATGGGTGACACATTTATACTAACTGAAACCCACCACCAAACACAATAGTTAATTTAAGTTAATACTTCTTGCTAGTTAGTGAGTATTAACTACATTTACAAAATCAAATAAAAAATATATGTTAACCGAAAGACAAACACAAATTATTGAAAGCTCTATTAAGTTAATTGCTAGTAAGGGAATTCAGGGGTTTACTATTAAAAATTTATCTCGTGCAATTGGTATTTCCGAACCTGCAATTTATCGTCATTTTAGTAGTAAGACTTCTATTTTGCTTGCTATTTTAAGCAACTTTAAGGAAATTGGGGAGGCTATGATGTTTATGGTTAATAGTAATTTGGATGCTATAGATAAAATTGATTTTATATTTTCTAGTATGATTGATGTTTTTATTGAGCAACCTGCAATTATTTCTGTTCTGTTTTCGGAGGAGATTTTTAAGAATGATGATGAGCTTGAACAGAAGATTGTTGATATTCAGAATATGCATCAATCTAATATTGAAAACATTATTGAAATTGGTCAGAATGAAAATAAAATCAGAAAGGATATTGATAAAAGTACTTTTGCCTTAATGTTTATGGGGTCGTTACGTTTGTTGGTTAAACGTTGGGATATGAATAAGCATAACTTCAACTTAAAAAAAGAAGGAAGTAAATTAATTAATTCGTTAAAGTTAATAACACAAACTCAATATATTTAGTATAAAGTTTACTGCTTTATATTACTAACTTTTTTTTGCAATAATAAGTTAGTTAATACTCACTAATTAATAATATAATATGGAAAAATTACTTAATAATCTACTAAAAACACCTTGGCTAGTAATTGCTTTTACAGTAATAATTAGTGCGTTTTTCTTTATGCAGATTAAGGAAAATTCAAGAATGGAAACTAACCTTGATAAATATATGCCTCATGATCATCCTGCTTTTAAATTTAGCGATAGGGCAGAGGATTGGTTTGGTATTAATGATGGTATTATTGTTGCAATTGAAAATGAAAATGGAATTTTTAATTCCGAAACTCTCGACACATTAAAGCAATTAACTAAGCATTTGCAAAAAATGGAAGAGATTGAAAAAGCCGATGTAACATCTTTATACACTGCCGATAATATTATTGGTAATGATGATGGAATGGATGTGAAAGCTTTTTATAAACGAGTGCCTCGTACTAAAGAAAAGGTTGATTTATTGAAGCAAAATGTTGAAAATAATGAGATGATATTTGGTAGATTAGTTTCGGAAAACGAAACTGTTACTGTTATTATTGCTGAAATAAAAGATGATGTTTTTACTTCAGAATTTTATACCGAAATTTTAGATTTAGTTAATTCGTATCAAACCGATGATATTAAAATACATGTTGCCGGACGTCCAATTGTAGAGGGTACTATGGGGTTGTTAGGACCTGCTGATATGAAAAAAATGGTTCCGATAGTTTTAGTTATTATTACTTTGGTTTTGCTTTTTATGTTGCGTAGTTTAAAAAGTACGTTACTAACAATGTTAGTGGTGTTTTTTAGTACGTTATGGGCTTTTGGGGCAATGGCAGTTAGCGGAATTCCTATTTATGCTGTTTCTACCATGATTCCGGTAATGCTTATTGCTATTGGGGTTGCCGATGGAATACATCTCTATAGTCATCTGCAATTGTTTTTGCGTAAAAATCCAAATGCAACAAAACACCAAGCTGTTTCCGATATGGTTTCTAATATGTGGAAACCTGTTGTTATAACTTCTATAACTACTGCTATTGGTTTTGTTTCTCTGTTAACTTCTCAGGTTTATCCTATTAAATATTTTGGTGTATTTACAGCTTTAGGAGTTGTAATGGCAATGGTTTTTTCATTGATTTTAATTCCTGCGGGTATTATGGTTTTTGGACTTCCTAAGGTTAAGAAAGAAAAGGATACGTTGGGTAGTTCGGAACAAAATATGGCGTATAAATTTGCTTCAATTATTCTGAAATATAAAAGTGCATCAATTTACGGAACCATTGCAATTGTTATTTTATCAATAATTGGAATGCAGAAAATTTGGATAAATTCAAGTTTCCTCGAAAAGTTTGAAAAGGATAGTGATATTGTACAAACCGACCGTTTTATAAATGAAAACTTTGGAGGTACAACTCAGCTAAATTTAATTTTAGATGCTGATGGAAAAAAAGATGCCTTTAAAAATCCAGAGATTTTAATGTTGGTTGATAAAATGCAAAGCAAAGTAGAAAACGATTTAACTGTTGTTGGAAATACTTTTGCATTAACCGATTATATTAAAAGAATGAATAAGGTTATGAATTCGGATAAAGAGGAATTTAATGTAATACCTAACAATAATAAAATGATTGCTCAGTACTTATTGCTTTACGAAATGTCGGGCGATCCTGAGAATTTAAACAAAGTTGTGAATTACGATTACGAAAAATTAAACGTCACATTTCAGCTTAAAAGCGATAATTCGAAATCATTAAATTCGGCTATTGATATTGTAAATACATTTAAAGATGATTTTGCAAAACACAACATCAGCATAAAATATGCGGGTAGTGGATACAAAGGTTTGGTGTTTACTGATTTAATTCTGGAAGGTCAGATTATGAGTTTAATACTTAGTTTAATTATTGTAATTATTCTTTTAACAATAATGTTTAAGGATTTTAAACTAGGATTAATAGGTTCAATTCCAATTATTGTAACGGCTTTAATTAGTTTCGGAACAATGGGATTTTTAAACATTCCTTTAAATACTACATCAGCTTTATTATCGAGTATTGCTATTGGAATTGGTATTGATTATGCGGTGCATTTTATTGAGCAATATAAAAATAATGAAAATAAATTCAGTGATAAATTAGTGGTTGCACAACATACAATGGCTCATTCGGGGCGTGCTATTAGTTATAATGCTATTGTTGTAATTACTGGTTTTTTGGTTCTGTTATTTTCGGTTTTCCCACCTAATAGAGAGCTTGGTGCTTTGGTTTCGTTAAATATGTTTACAAGTTTAATTGGTACTGTAACTGTTATGCTTGTGTTGTTGAATTATAGAAAGGTTAAAGTAAAATCAACAGATGTTACTAACAATGTTGCTAAAGATGTTATTGAATAATAATAATAATAAATTAAATAATTATCACACTAATTAATTTACAAAATTTATAAAAATGAAAAATATATTAACAACAGCAGTATTACTTTTTGTAATAGTACTTGGTGCAAATGCACAAATAACAGGAAATGAAATTGTAGAAAAGGCTTATAATTTGCCTTCGGGAGAAGATCAAAGTTCGGTATTAAAAATGACTTTACAGAATAAACAAGGTAGCCAAAGGGTAAGGGTAATTAAGCAATTTAATAAAGACTTTGGCAAAGTAGAAAAGAAAATTATGTTTTTCCAATCGCCTGCTGATATCAAAAATACTTCGTTTATGAATTGGTCGTACAGTACTGATAAAAATGATGATCAGTGGATTTATTTACCTGCTTTAAAAAGAACTAAAAGAATATCGAGCGATAGTAAAAGTGATTATTTTATGGGATCGGATTTTACGTACGACGATTTAGGTGATAGAAAGTTAAGTGCCGATACTCATAAATTATTAAAAGAAGAAACAGTTAATAATGTTGATTGTTATGTGGTTGAAAGTACATCGAAAGATGTGGAGTATATGTACTCAAAAACTATTACGTGGATTAATAAGGAAACTTTTGTTGGAGTAAAAAAAGAGTTTTACGACGAGGATGAAGATTTGTTGAAGGTACTTAGTATTAAAAAAGTTGAAAAAATAGCTGACTTTTTTATCATTACAAATTCTGAAATGAAAAATGTACAAAACGGACATTCAACATTAATTGAGTTAAGTGATGTTGAAATTAATACGAGTATTTCGTCATCGAAATTTACAGAAAGAATGATGATGCGTGGTATGTAATTTTCGACATAAAATTTAAGTCATGAGAATTTAAATCATGAAAATATAAAAATGAAAATTCAATAATGAAAATATTAAAGCCTAAAATCTTAGTTCAAAAAAAAATAGCACTAAAAATACTAAATCTAAAAATTGCAAAATTAACAACATTTATAGTATTGCTTTTTATTGGTAACATTGCTATTAGTCAAACTGTTGATGTAGATGGTTTTGTTAGAAGTTATGGAGGTGTTACTTATAAAGATGGAGATTTTGCAATTTTACAGCAAACATTAAATCTTAATTTCGAAAAACGTGGAGAAAAAATTGCTTTCAAAGCAAATCCGCTAGTATATTTTTATAATGCCGATAGTTTGAATATTGGAATGAGAGAAATATATATGGATATGTATTTTGATAATTTTGATATTAGAATTGGTAAGCAACAAGTTGTTTGGGGTAAGGCTGATGGTGTTTTTATTACTGATGTTGTTTCGCCATTAAATTTATCAGAATTTTTATTGCCCGATTTTGATGAAATACGAACAGGTGTTATTGCTGCAAAGCTTAATTATTATATAGGAGATGGAAGTTTAGAGGCTATTGTTATTCCTCAATTTACTCCAACAGTGCGTCCCGATGCTAATTCAATTTGGTATGTACAACCTGATTTTCCGGTGCAACCAACTTTTAATTGGAGTGAGAGCAAGGTTAAGCCTTCGATTGAAAATAGTGAACTGTTTTTAAAGTATTCGGCAATGACTTCTTTCCTCGATTTTGAAGTTATGGGTGGTTATACTTGGGACGATAATCCAATGATGCATGTTGAAAAGGTAATTGATAAATCAACAGGTAAGCCAGTTTTATCAGGATTAAATATTACACCAAAACATCACCGACTTACTGTTGCAGGTGCATCGTTTAGTACCGATATTAAAGGTGTTATTTTGCGTGGAGAAGGAGCTTTTTATAATGGTAAATACTATCAAACAACCGATGTAAAAGCAATAGATGCTACCGTGCAAAAAAATTACATAAACTATGTTGCAGGTGTTGATTTTAATATTGGAAATGTTAAACTAAGTACTCAGTTTATTCAGAAAATAATTTTGAATCATGATGATTTAATGATTGAAAATAAAACAAATAATACAGCAACATTTATGGCTCGTTACAGTGCTTTAAGAGAAACTCTTCATTTCGAATTGTTCTCGTATGTAGGTATTGATAACGAGGATGCTTTGATACGACCAAAGGTTACTTACGATTATGACGATAGTTTTTCGGTGCTTTTAGGTGGTAATGTTTTTGTGGGAAATGAGGAAGGTAGTTTCGGACAATACAGCGATAATTCAATGGTTTACAGCAAATTTAAATACAATTTTTAATTAGAGTTAAATTCAATAAAAATTCAAAATAAAAAAAACATACTATGAAAACTAGATTAATTTTAATGTTATTATTGGGGCTATTTTTAACAATATTACCTACTAAAAACGCAAATGCTTGCGAAATAGAATTCGAAATTGTAAAAGGAAAAAAGGAAACTTACAAAGCAGGAGATAAAATAATTGTATTAGTAAAAGTGGCATTAACACACAGAGCTTGTCCTATTGGAATGAAAAAAACTAAGTTTAAAACTAAAGGTTTAAAGGTTGTAAAATCAACTAAATGGAAGCAAATAAGTACTAATGATTGGGAGCGTAAGCTTATGATTGTTGTTGAAGAAGGCGATAATTTAAATATTACAGCTGTTAGAGAGTGTGATAAAGATGGAGGTTTTGGATCGATGAAACTTGTTGCCGAATAATACTTAGTTTTTTTACTTAAACACATAATTACTTGTGCTAATAAAATTTTTATGATTAAAAAATATTTATATATAATAGCTTTTTTGTTTCTGTTAACTCCTTTGTTTTCGTTAGCACAGGATAATGAATTTTCTGATTTCGAAGATGATACAGAATTTACAGAAAGTACTGATGAATTTTCGAAAAAAAACGAGTCTGCTAACAACGAGTTTGGTTCTGACGAGTTTGGTGCCGACGAATTTGGTGATGATGAATTTTCTTCAGATGAGTTTTCTGAATTTTCTGAAACATCAAATGAAGAATTAGTTAATACTGAACGCAAAACTAATTGGAATAGATTTTACTGGGCAATTGCAATTTTGTTTTTTACAGTATTGTCCGGAATTTTTGTAAAATATAATAGAACCCGAAACTTAAAGCCTTTATTTTTATTAGCATCGGTTGTAATATTAGGGTTTTATCGTGGAGGGCCTGGTATTATTTCTAGTTTTCAGAATACATATTTATACATAATTGGCGTAAATAGTGTTTGGCCTGCAATTGTATTGTTTTTGGGTGTAATTGTTATTACTTATTTCTACGGTAAAGTATTTTGTGGATGGGTGTGTTATTTAGGTGCAATACAGGAATTTATACATATTAGCAAATTTAAAGTTCTACAATCAGAAAAGGCTCAAATAATAATGCGTCGTGTTAGATATGTAATTTTCGGATTATTAATAATTCAGCTTTCATTAACACAAAGTATTGAGTGGTGTAAAATGGGTCCGTTTAAAGTTATATTTAACTTATTTTCTCCAAACATTACTGGTTATGTTTTAATGGTTGTATTGCTTGTAAGTTCGTTATTTATACATCGTCCGTTTTGTAAAATGGTTTGTCCGGCTGGATTAATTTTTGGTTGGGTAACTAAAATTCCAGGAGCTGCAATTTTAGGAATAAATGATTCGTGTGCTGGTTGTAAAACTTGTAATACTGCCTGCGAAATTAACGCAATTACTAGAGATGGTAAAACATCGAAACTCGATAATCAGGAATGTATTATGTGTGGAAGTTGCATGGACGATTGCAAAATAAAAAGTATTAACCCCTTAACTAATGGAAAAAATCATCATGGAAAAATTACCCTTAAAGGTTTTAAAAAACCTAGTATTAAATAAGCCAAGTATGAATAATATAAGTATAAATAGCCAAAGTATAAAAAAGGTATTAATTGGTGGTATTTTGGTTTTTTCAACTTTTACAGCAAATGCACAAATGGATTGCCGTAGTATGTTGGGTGCGCATTTAACTCCAGTTACCGAAAACTCTAATATATCGTGGGGTGTTGAAGGAACTGTTGCTCCGGGTATAATGACTAGCCCGTATGAAAACGGAAAAAGTACCACAATTGGTGGTGGAATGCTTATTGGTGCAATGGATTTTAGTTTCCTTAATAATCATAGTTTTTATGTTGAGGGTGGTTATAAAAACTGGACTAATTCGGAATTTGTAGAAAGTACTAAATCAAACCGACCTGTTGGAATGCGTCAGGCTTTTTACTCTTTTACAAACACAAATACCAAAATAAAATTTGGTTTGCACGAAAGCCGACTTGGTAATTTTATTATGCTTGACGATAGAATTATGGGTTTAAGTATTAATCAGAATATTGGTGCTTTTACTGTTGATGCAAGTGTAGGATCTGTTTCGAGTAGTTTTACCCGAATGGGTAAGTTTTGTGCTAATAGACATATTTACGGTGTTTTATCTCCAAATTATACAGAGAATATTGGTACTAAAATAGGAGAAACAAATTTAGCGGGTGTGGTTATTAATTGGAATCCTAATTTTGTAAAAGCTGAGGTTAGTGGGGTAGAGGAGGCGTCGGAATTTGATGATGAATTTGCAAGTACTGATGAGTTTAATAATAACGATGAGTTTCATGAAAATCATGATTTTAACGAATTTGGGAGTAACGATGAGTTTTCGGAAGATAATGTTACAGAGTTGAAACAAAAATCAAGTTTTATAAGTGTAAAAAATATTGGATTAATTTTTTATTCTGAATTTGGAAATGAGAGTTATATTCCAGACAGTAAACTTTATACAGGTTTTATAGCCGACATAAATTTACCTTTCAATATTTTTATGCAAGCAAGTAGTATTTATCAAAATATGCAAAATAATAATTCGTTTGTATATATTGCAAAAATAGGAAAGAGTAAGATTTGGGAAAATGCATCAAACACAAAGCTATCGGGCGCATATATTGGTAAAGTTAATATTGATGATAACGCACTTTTTCAACCTCTTTTTAGTAACCTTTTTATAGGAGAAATAATGAGAATGGATGCTACTGAGTTTCCTCTTTGGCAAGTAGCTTTAAAACATCGTTTTCCGGGAAAACTTAAAATGCATGTTGCTGTAAAAGCTGTTGCTCAAACCGATAATAATAAAACAAATGAGCAAGATATTGAGTTTGGTTTAATGGCTTTTAAAAATCATATTAAACTTACTTTAATAGGTAGTAGAGTTGAAACTTTAGCTTTACCTGAAGATTTTTATATGGCAAGATTAGAAATGAGAGTTGCATTTTAAACTGTAATAGTTTAAGTATTGTACTTATTTAATAGTTATAACTTTATATAAAAAAACACCCAGAAGCAAATTTTGTTTCTGGGTGTTTTTTTGTTATTGAGTGTAGTTGTATATTTAAAATAATGTATTTAAACCATTGTGTTTTATAGTAATAAATATGTATGCTTATTGTAGGTGTAGTTAGTACACTAAAAAATAACGATAAATTATTGTGTAAATAATCTGTTCTAGTATATTTGTGCAATCGATTGCGTACTATTTACTGTTAAACCAAAATATATGAATAATAAAAATTACTATTTATTAACATTGCTATTGTTAGCATTGTTTTTTAATGCCACGGCTCAAACAATAATTGATGCTGATGTTGCTGATAATACTATTACCAAAGATAAAACATCGTATGGTGGAGATGCTTACACATCGGCAAGGA
>JAGLDK010000107.1 GCA_023145615.1 Ichthyobacteriaceae bacterium
ATATATTCGGTTAATGCTTTTGCTGCTCCGTAAGCCATTCTATGAAAATAGTCATACTCCTGTTCGTTTTGAACTTCAATTATAACCAATTCCGACTTCGAATTTTTTACAAGCAAATCTACTCGGTTAAATTTATCCTTTCCCGATTGCTGATTACCTTCACTTTCTAAAATATCTTCAATGGTAATACTGTCTTTCAATAATTCCGACAAAAAACCTTCTAAAACCGTATAATCAGCTTTATTTCTTAAAAGTCGTTTTATGGCCCAATCAAATCTTATTAAATTTCTATTTCCCATTGTTGTTTTAATATAAGTTTCATTTTTAGCAAATTTAAAAAAATTACAAGCTTATTTTATTTAAGATGTTCTTTTTTTAATTTACACACAACTCACTTACAAACGTGTATTTACGGCACTTATAAAACTTACAGTTAACTAGTCATTACTGTTTTTCAGAATTAAATATATAACCAAATAAAATAAACACTCAGTAAAAGTAAAGAGTAGTATAAACAACGAATACTTTTTATTAGTTTTGCAAAATATTGAACTATTAAGCTTTGGTAATGAGGAAATTCTTTGTAAAATTTATAACATATACTTCTTTAATTGTTGGTGTAACCATTATATCGTTATATATAGCGGTTATGAATGATGTTTTTGGGCACATTCCATCGAAAGAAGAATTGAAAGATTTAAAGCTGAATTTGGCTAGTGAAATATGGTCGTCAGATAAAAAGCTTATTGGCAAAACCTATATACAAAACCGTACCAGATCTAAATTTAGTAATTACCCCGATTATTTGGTTAATGCTTTGGTGGCTACCGAAGATAATAGATTTTACGAGCATAATGGTGTTGACTATATTAGTTTGATGCGTGTTGCTGTAAAAACTTTAATAATGCAAAATAAAAGATCCGGCGGTGGAAGTACAATTACTCAGCAGGTTACAAAAAACTACTACGGAAGAAGCTCGTACGGTCCTTTAACTACACTTATTACCAAGGTTAAAGAGCATATTTTAGCTTCAAGACTTGAAGAGAATTATGATAAAGAAGAAATTATTGAGCTTTACTTAAATACAGTTCCTTTCGGAGAGGGTGTTTATGGTATTCAATCGGCGGCTAAAAGATATTTCAGTAAAGATGTTAAAGATTTAAAGATTGAAGAAGCTGCCGTACTTATAGGAATGCTAAAAGCCAACACCGCATACAATCCACGTTTACATCCTAAAAGATCAAAACAACGTAGAAATACAGTACTTTCTCAAATGTTTAAAGGTGCATATATAAGTTATAATCAGCTTGAAACTTTAAAGAAAAAAGAACTTAAAATAAACTATAATTCAAAACAAAAATACAACCCAACAGGATATTTTAATAGAAGGGTTAATAACGAAGCAACAAATATTTTATCTAAATTAAAAAAATCAAACGGAAAAAGTTACAACATAAAAACCGATGGTTTAAAGATAAAAACCACTCTTAATTACAGTATGCAAATTAAGGCCGAAAGTGCTTTATTAGGGCATTTAATTCATCAGCAAAAAAAGTTTGATAAACAGTGGTATGGTTTAAAGAAAACCAAAAAATACAAAACAATAATTAATCACGAAGTAAAAAACTCATCGCAATATAAAAGTTTTGATAATAAAACCCGAAAAAAACAATTATCGAAAAAGAAGAAAACATTAGTTTTCGACTATAAAAAGTATGTTGTTAAAAATCTTACTGTTAGAGATTCAATAGAGCATTATTTAAAAATGGTGCAAGGTGCAGTGGTTGCAATAAATCCAAACACCGGTGCTGTATTAAGTTATGTGGGTGGTAAAAATAGCAAAATTATGCCGTACGATTTGGTTAATGCCGAGCGTCAAATGGCATCTACTTTTAAGCCTTTTGTGTTTGCTACAGCTATAAAACAAGGTTGGAAACCTTGCGATTATATTGATAATGATATGAAAAAGTATTCGGATTATAATAATTGGACTCCAAAAAATAGTAATGGTAAATACGGTGGAAAATATTCGATGAAAGGTGCTTTAACAAATTCGGTTAATGTTGCATCTGTTGAAACTTACATTCGTGCCGGACGAGAACATGTAAACGATTTGGTAAACGATGTTGGTTTAATTGATTATAATTTATCTAAATATCCTTCGGTTGCTTTGGGTATTGAAAGTTCTTCGTTATTAAAAATGGTTTCGGCTTACGATATTTTTGCAGTAAATGGGAAACATCATAAACCGTATTTAATTGAAAGTATTACTGATAAAAACGGGAAAATTATTTACAAACATAAAGCTAAAAAACCAGTTGTTATTTTATCGAAACATGAGCAAGAATTAATGGCTACAATGTTAAGATCGGTAATTGATAACGGAACAGGTAAAAGTTTAAAAAGTAAATATCATATAAAATCTCAGTTTGGAGGAAAAACCGGAACTGCTCAGAATTTTTCTGATGCGTGGTTTATTGCATTCAATCCAAAAATTGTAATTGGAGTTTGGTCGGGATTTAATAATCCAAATATACATTTTCAAAGTTCGGATGGATACGGATCAAAAGCATCGTTACCTGTGTTTGCCAAAATGATAAATATGATGGATAAAGATAGTAAACTGCATAAATATACTCAGGCTACTTTTCCTAAAACATCGGCAAAAACTATATCGGAATTAAATTGTAAAGACTATAGAGATGATAATTTTATAGAGCGTACTTTTGAAAATAATGACTCGAATACTACCACCAAAGATGAAAAAGAAAAACAACGAAAAACGAAAAAAAGACGTTTTTGGAAACGATTGTTTGGAGGCTAAATGGTAATTGTTAATTGCTGATTATTTACAATAATAACAAAATTTTATTAGTATGGAACTTAAAATAGAATCGGAATTTGATCCAACCGGAGATCAGCCACAGGCAATTAAGCAGTTGGTTGAAGGTGTTAATGAAGGTGCTAAATATCAAACTCTTTTAGGTGTTACTGGTTCGGGTAAAACTTTTACGGTTGCCAATGTTATGCAACAGGTGCAAAAACCTACCCTAATTTTGGCACACAACAAAACGTTAGCGGCTCAGCTTTATACCGAGTTTAAATCGTTTTTTCCTACTAATGCTGTTGAATATTTTGTTTCGTACTACGATTATTATCAACCAGAAGCTTTTTTACCCGCAACAGGTACCTATATTGAAAAAGATTTATCAATAAACGATGACATTGAAAAACTTAGATTAAGTGCAACCTCTGCCCTACTTTCCGGACGTAGAGATGTGGTAGTTATTGCATCGGTTTCGTGTTTATACGGTATTGGTAACCCCGAAGAATTTGCAAAAAACGTACTTGAATTTAATGTTGGAGAATCAATACCACGTACTAAATTTTTACAGTTTTTGGTTGGATCGTTATATTCCAGAACAGAAGCCGATTTTTCGAGAGGAAACTTTAGAGTTAAAGGAGATACTATTGATGTGTTTCCGGCTTATACCGATTATGCTTTAAGATTTAGTTTTTGGGGAGATGAAATTGACGAAATTGAATCGTTCGATCCAAGTACCGGAAAAGTTGTTGAAACTTATGAGGAAATTAAATTATACCCTGCCAATTTATTTGTTACCGGACAAGATAGACTGAATGATTCTGTAAAGAAAATTCAGGATGATATGACTTTACAGGTTGATTATTTTAGAGAAACAGGACGTAATTTAGAGGCAAAAAGATTACAAGAACGAACCGAGTTTGATTTAGAAATGATTAAAGAACTTGGTTACTGTTCGGGTATCGAAAACTATTCGAGATACCTTGATGGTAGAGAAGCAGGGTCAAGATCGTTCTGTTTGCTTGATTATTTCCCCGACGATTATTTAATGATTATCGACGAGAGTCATGTTACGGTTTCTCAAGTTAAAGCAATGTATGGTGGCGATAGAGCCCGTAAAGAAAACCTTGTTGAATATGGCTTCCGCTTACCTTCGGCAATGGATAACCGACCTTTAAAATTCGAGGAGTTTGAAGACATTCAGAATCAGGTAATTTACATTAGTGCAACTCCTGCCGATTATGAATTAGAAAAAACCGAAGGTGTTTATGTTGAACAAATTATTCGTCCTACTGGCTTACTCGATCCTGTAATTGAGGTACGTCCTAGCATGAATCAGGTTGATGATTTAATTGAGGAAATTCATAAAAGAATTGAGAAAGATGAGCGTATTTTAGTAACAACTCTTACCAAACGTATGGCCGAAGAGTTGACTAATTATTTTACTAGAATGCAAATTCGTACCAGATATATACACTCGGATGTTGATACGCTTGAAAGGGTTGAAATTATGCAGAATTTAAGAAAAGGTTTGTTTGATGTTTTGGTTGGCGTAAACCTTTTAAGAGAAGGGTTAGATTTGCCAGAAGTTTCGTTAGTTGCTATTTTAGATGCCGATAAGGAAGGCTTTTTACGATCGCACCGTTCGCTTACTCAAACTGTTGGTAGAGCAGCCCGAAATGTAAATGGACTTGCTATTATGTATGCTGATAAAATTACCGCCAGTATGCAAAAAACTATTGATGAAACGGAGTACCGACGAGAAAAACAAATTGCATATAATACTGCAAATAATTTAGTACCTACTCCGCTAAATAAAAAAATTGAAAGTTCGTTTACTGAGCAAGTAAGTACTAAGGCATACACAACCGACATAAAAATTAATGTGGCTGCCGAAACAAATTTAGAATATATATCTAAAACTCAGCTCGAAAAAAATATAAAAGCAAAGACTAAAGAAATGGAAACTGCCGCCAAATCTCTCGACTTTTTAGAAGCTGCACGCTTAAGAGATGATATTAAATTATTAAAAGAAGCAAGAGATAAAAAATAGTTAGTTATTAGAGGTTAATTACTCGATATTAGTTGTTTGTATTTATAAATTTGTTTTTAATATTATGTTATATTAAGAATATAGTAACCATTTGTTTAAATAAAAAACGATAGGGATAAGTGATTTTCATATAAAACTCTGGTAAATTTAAATGATATTTATTTGCCTAAATAACTGAAATAACAAGCTTATTACGGACTATAAATAACCAATAACTAGCCACTAACAATAAACGTTCACCATAAATTTTGACAATTAAAAATTAACATACTTTGGATTTTTTAGAAATACGCATATTAGATTTTATTGATATATTACTTGTTGCCATATTTATGTACCAAATTTACAAATTGGTACGTGGTTCGGTTGCTGTAAATATTTTTATAGGATTAACTTCAATATACCTTGTATGGCAGATAGTAAAAGTGCTGCGCATGGAAATGTTAAGTGGTATTTTGGGTCAGTTTATTGAACTTGGAGTATTGGCTATTGTAATTGTATTTCAGCAAGAAATAAGAAAGTTTCTATTATTTATAGGATCTACTAATTTAAAATCGAGACAAAATTTTATTAACCAATTTCATTTTTTTAAAGAAGAAAATAAAGATAGCTCTATTGATATACAATCTATTTTAGAAACATGTATATCGCTTAGTAAAACATACACAGGTGCATTAATTGTTTTAGAACGCACTAATAAACTCGATTTTTTATACAATTCATCGGGAGACAAAGTTAAAGCCGAAGTAAACCGAAACTTGTTAGAAAGTATTTTCTACAAAAACTCTCCCTTACACGATGGTGCTGTTGTAATATCGAAAAACACAATTATTGCAACCAGAGTTATACTACCTGTATCAACACAAAACATTCCGAAACGTCTTGGTTTAAGACACCGTGCAGCGCTTGGAATAACCGAACATACCGATGCTGTTTGCTTGGTTGTATCAGAAGAAACAGGAGCTGTGTCGTATATAAAAGAAGGAAATATAACTACCAAAATATCTCCTATTGATTTAACCGAAATATTAAAAGATGATATGAGGGATATTTAGTTTTTGTAAAGTTTTAAATTAACATTAAAAGTTAGTTATTCTCAATTTCTAAAATCAACCAAATTGCACATCGTTACCTTAAGCTTTGCGTAGTCTAATTAATCTATCACTATAGGTAAACTAGCTGTTATTACTGTTAACATAGATGTTTTTACTACGTTTATTACGTTTTGCTTTAAAAACTACGCTCAACATAACTCTCTTACAATAACAATAATTACACCCTATTTTTAACATAAACCAAAAAAAACCGACTACTTTATAAAAGCAGTCGGTTTTTTTATTTATTATATTTTGAATATAAACTATTTACTACTCAACAATTAATTTCTGAGTTGAAACGTTTGCTCCATCAATTACTTTAACAATGTAAAGACCTTTAACAAGACCTAACTCTACATTATAAACACTTGCTGAAGCATCAATTACTTCAGAAGCAACTTGCTGTCCTGTTACATTATAAACCTCAATAACACTGTTGTTTGATAAACCTTCTGTTGAAATAGAGAAGTTACCGCTTACTGTTGGGTTAGGGAATATGTTTAAAGTTTCTGTTTTGTTGTTTGATA
>JAGLDK010000108.1 GCA_023145615.1 Ichthyobacteriaceae bacterium
AGCAATATAAATTAAACTACCATAGTCCATTATTGCACCTTCTTGTGTGGCAAGTTCTTTACGTCCGCCATAAGTTGTTTCGCCAATTGCAACTTGATATTCGTTAACATTACCAACAACATTATATGTTTCAGATGCTTGTTTAATCTCGCCAAGATATTTTCCCGTATCCCAATCGTAAACTTTTAGCATTGAGCCTTCTGGCCATTTTTTTGCAGACCAATGATATAACTCTCCGTACAATACGTGCGAATCGGCTGCGTAAGAAATCATTACCGAACCATCTTTCGATGCTCCTTTTGTGATTAAATAATTTGTGCAGGCTTCTGTTTTATTAGCAATAAATGAAAAGCTAATTAAAAGTGCCATAAGGGCAAAAAATCTATTCTTCATATTATTATTTAATTAATAGTGTATAAATATTTTCTGTTGTAAAGTTAAAATCTTTTTTAAATCATTCAATTATTATTGATGAAAAATTATAGTTCGAACCACGATTTATAATCTAGTTTTTTGTATTCTCCATTATAGGTATATTCATTTGTTTTAGGCGAATAGGTATAGAATTTAGAAAATTTATCGTGTTTCACCGTTACTTCTTCTATAGCATCCATAATATACTTTATGTCCTTATCTGTCATTACTGGATGTATAGATAGTCTTACCCATCCTGGCTTTTCCGACATGTCGCCTTTCTCAATTCTTTCTGCAATACGTTTCGATTCGTTATAATCTACATTTAATAAAATGTGCCCGTAAGTTCCTGCACAAGCGCATCCGCCACGAACCTGTATTCCATACATGTCGCTTAGTACTTTTACAATAAAGTTATAGTGTATTTTGTCGTGATAAAACGATATTGCACCTAGTCTATTTCTGCGATTATTCTCTAAAATATTTATTCCGTTTATTTTATCGAACCTTTCGAAAACGTATTCTAATATTTCCTCTTCGCGTTCTTTAATGTTTTCAACACCTATATCTTCTTTCAATTTTATTGATAAGGCAGTTCTTATTGTTTGCAAAAAGCCTGGTGTGCCTCCGTCTTCACGTATTTCAATATCATCAATAAAACTGTATTCGCCCCAAGCATTTGTCCAATTTACTGTGCCGCCTCCTGGGTTATCAGGAACTTTTCTGTTATAAAGACTTGCGTCAAAAATTAGTACACCAGAAGAGCCGGGTCCTCCCAAAAATTTATGTGGAGAAAATGTTATTGCATCAAGTTTTTCCAGAGGGTCTTTTGGGTGCATATCAATATCTAAATATGGTGCAGCCATAGCAAAATCTACAAAACAAACACCATTGTGTTGATGCATTAATTTAGCCATTTTATGGTATGGCGGTATTACTCCTGTAACATTCGATGCCGCAGTAAATGCCCCTATTTTAAACTTATTATCTTTGTATTTTATTAATTTTTGCTCTAAATCGTCTAGGTTTACAATGGTTTTTTCATCAGGCTCAATCATAACAACTTCGGCAATTGTTGTAAGCCAAGATGTATGATTAGAATGATGCTCCATATGTGTTACAAAAACAATTGGTTTGTTCTCGTTTCCTTGACAAAATTTATTATCTCTGCCGCAAAATTTTAACCCAAGTATCCTTTGAAATTTATTAATTGCCGATGTCATACCAAAGCCAACACTTATAAGTACATCGTTCTTGTTGGCATTTACATGATTTTTAATAATGTTTTGTGCTTGATGGTACGAGTTTGTCATTAATCGACCAGTTTCGCTAGTCTCTGTATGTGTATTAGCAACAAAAGGTCCGAATTCTTTTGTAATCTTATCTTCTATTGGTTTATATAATCTGCCACTAGCAACCCAATCGGCATAAATTATTTTTTTTTCGCCAAAAGGAGATGTGAATTTGGTATTCTCGCCAATTATTCCTTTTCTATATTTTTCAAAGTATTTTTCTGATGTACTCATAAACTTCTATTATCAACGAAAACAAAAATAAATAAATTAATTGTTAATATAGAATTAGTATTGGGTATGTAGTGTGTTTTACCAACATTTTACTAACATAATAGGTTAAATAATAGTTTGTTGTAATGGCTTGTTTTGTTACATTGTAGGGGTGTGTTTGTAGAATAACGTGTTGTTTTTTGAGCAAAAAAAAGCCTATCAAATATTTGACAGGCGTTTTTTAGTAAAGTTTATGCTTTCAATTAGATTACTCTAACATCAACAGCGTTTAAACCTTTTTTACCTTCTTTAACGTCAAACTCTACTGCGTCACCTTCATTAATTTCGTCAATTAAACCTGATACGTGCACGAAGAACTCCTCGTTTGAATCATCTTCGATAACAAAACCAAAACCTTTAGTTCTGTTAAAGAATTTTACTGTTCCTTTTTTCATTGTATTATAAATTATATTAAAAAGCCAAATATAGTGTAAATTTTTAAAAATAAATAAATAAATTAGTTTTTTTTTATTTTTCTTGTTTTACACTTCTTTAAGAAGTCATATTTATTGCTTCATTATC
>JAGLDK010000011.1 GCA_023145615.1 Ichthyobacteriaceae bacterium
TGCTCCTGCTCCATCCAGTCCATTGTAGCAGCACCTTCGTGTACCTCTCCAATTTTGTGACTTAAACCTGTATAGTAAAGTATACGCTCTGTAGTTGTAGTTTTCCCGGCATCAATGTGAGCCATGATCCCTAAGTTACGAGTGTATTTTAAATCTCTCTTTTTAGCCATTTTATTAATGCTTAAATATTAAAATCTAAAATGTGAGAATGCTTTGTTAGCTTCAGCCATCTTATGAGTATCCATTCTCTTTTTAACAGCAGCACCTTCTTCTTTTGCAGCAGCAAGTACTTCAGCAGCTAATTTTTGAGCCATTGTTTTATCATTTCTCTTACGAGTATATGATATCATCCACTTCATAGCTAATGACACTTTACGGTCAGGACGAATTTGCATAGGAATCTGGAATGTAGCACCACCAACTCTTCGGCTACGAACCTCAACGTGTGGCATTACATTAGATAAAGCATCTTTCCATACCTCTAATGCAGATTTTTCTTCATCTTGTTTTTTAGCTTCAACTATTTCTAACGCATCGTAGAATATTTTAAAAGCTAAAGATTTCTTACCATCTAACATCATCATGTTAACAAAACGTGTTACCAACGTATCGTTAAATTTAGGATCTGGTAAGATCAGTCTTTTGATTGCTTTGTTCTTTCTCATTTCAACAAATAAGTTTAAAATTTACCTTAACAAAGGTGTTATTACTTTTTCTTAGGACGTTTTGTTCCGTACTTAGAACGACGTTGAGTTCTACCTTCAACACCCGCAGTATCTAATGCACCACGAACGATGTGATATCTAACACCTGGTAAATCTTTAACTCTACCGCCTCGTACTAATACTATCGAGTGCTCCTGTAAGTTATGTCCCTCACCACCGATGTACGCGTTAACTTCTTTACCATTTGTCAACCTTACTCTGGCTACTTTACGCATCGCTGAGTTTGGTTTCTTAGGTGTAGTAGTGTATACACGAGTACAAACGCCTCTACGTTGAGGACAAGACTCAAGAGCAGCCGATTTAGACTTCTTAGTCGCCGACACTCTTCCTTTTCTTACTAATTGCTGTATAGTAGGCATATTAGTTTAAATTGATTAATAATTAATTATAAATTTCTCAAAAACAACAAGTTAATGAAATTAACCCCGCTTTCGGTTTGCAAATGTACGCATAAAAATTTGACTTACAAAATCGTAACTGATTTATATTCACGCACTTTTGACTTAAAAACAAACACTTTATCGGATTTATTACCTTGCACTAATGTATTATCACTATATATTGTATGTAATTATTACTAATGTAAGTATTCTAATACCAAATTAGCCGATTTACGTGCAGCTTCTTTTTCAAACTCCGAATAATTCTTAGCCGACTCCCCTCCTGCCTTATCAGATATTGACCTCAAAACTACAAACGGAACTTTACTTAAATAACAAACATGTGCTATAGCAGCACTTTCCATTTCAACTACATCAGCATTAAAGTATTTTTTAATAAATGACTTTTTTAGTTCATCTGCTATAAACTGATCTCCCGAAACCACCTTTCCATAACCAACTCTGTACTCTAGTTTGTTTGCTTCATTTAAAAACTCTCCCATTAAAATTCTATTCGAATAAAAAACAGAAGTATCCATGCGTGGCACAACACCTTTTTTATAATCAAATATTGTAACATCAAAATCGTGATACTGTAAAGATTTTGCAATAACAATATCTCCAATTTGTAACGTATCATTTAACCCTCCAGCAACTCCAGTATTTATAATTACAGAAGCATCATATTTATCAATTAATAATTGGGTAGCTATTGCAGCATTAACTTTACCAATTCCACTACGCACAACAGCCACTCTTCTACCATTTACTTTTCCTAAATAAAAATTCATTCCTGAACTTATCATTACAGTATCAAGTTTAATGCTATTTTTTAAAATATCTATCTCTTCTTCCATTGCTCCAATAATTCCAACAACAGCTTTAGTAGGCTTGATTTTCTTTTCAACTTCGGGGAACGCATATTTATTATACCCCCAAAACGTAAATGCTCCTAAAATAAAAAAGAACATATATTTATTCTTAGTACTCATCTAAAAAAATATTATTAACTATAATTACTATTAGTCATGTAGCTTAACAACTATCATGAAACCCAAATATGATAAATTGTTTAAAAACGCCTACACAATAGACTTAATAACATTTACAAAACTATCAACCTCTTCAATACTATTATCAACACTAAATGAAACCCTAATATTACTTGTGTGTTTTTCTACATTAATATTTTGCAACACATGAGACCCTTTACTATTACCAGCCGAACAAGCACTACCTTCAGAAATTGAGATACCTTTTAAATCGAATTGAAAAACAAGCATTCTAATATTCTTTTTAATCGGCAATTGAATATTAATTATTTTACTTACGCTATTATTTAAATCTCCTGAAAGTCCATTATATTTTATATTCGGAAATTCATTACTTAACCGTTCAACTAAATACTTCTTTAAATAAACTATATGCTCATGATTCTTTTCAAAATTGACATACGATAATTCTAACGCCTTTTTTAGGCCAACTATTCCTTGTATATTTTCAGTTCCAGCTCTGAAATTTCTTTCTTGCTCTCCTCCAAGCATCTGCTTTGCAAACTTAACTTTATCACTTTTATAAAAAGCACCTACCCCTTTTGGACCTCCAAATTTATGTGCCGATATTGTAATGAAATCAATAGGCAATACAGACAAATCATATCTAAAACTTCCAATTCCCTGTATGGTATCGCTATGAAAATAAACATTATTTTTGGTGCATAAATTAGCAATTTTTCTCAAGTCAATAACATTACCAATCTCATTATTTACATGCATCAAACTAACTAATGTACTTTTATCATCAACAAGTAATTCTTCTAACTGAATAAAACTAAACTCTCCATTTTTATCTAAATCTAAATACACAACTTCAACCTTAAATTTTTCAGAAACAAAATCTAAAACTTCAAGTACAGAGTGATGTTCAATTTTAGTTGAAATTATACGTTCAACACCTAAATTATTAACTGCATTAAATATTATGGAGTTATTTGATTCTGTACCACCTGAAGTGAAAATTATATTTTTGGGCTTACAATTAAATGTTTTAGCTATTAAATTCCTTGCAGATTCTACCTCAACTTTTGCCTTCCTACCATAACTATGAGTTGAAGAAGGGTTTCCGTAAACATTTTTATAACTCTCCATCATGGCATCAATAACCTCTAAACTAACTTTTGTAGTTGATGCATTATCAAAATATATCATATCTATTTTTTTTAACTGATGTTTGCAAAACTAATACATATAAACTTAATTAAAATAGTACTTTCACCTATTGTAGGTATACATTTATAAACAAAGTTTTGTATAATTGTATTATAATTAACATATAACAAATATTATGATTTTAGGAGTATGCAATTGGTTAGGACGTAGATTTTACACAGATCCATTAATTTTTAGAGTGATATTTTTAGTATTACTTATTATATACGGCACAGGATTAGTTTTATATCTTGCTTTATGGGTTGTAAAATCCTTAACTGATAATAGATAATACTTTTACACTGCAACAAACATAATAAAGTCAGAATAATGCATATATACACTAATCTGACTTTACATTTTAAATAAACTCTACAAAAGTCTGTTTGCTAAATTAGCTAATGCCGAACGCTCTCCTTTTACAAGTTCTACATGTGCAAAAAGATCATTACCACTAAGTTTATCAATTAAATAAGACAATCCATTAGACTTATCATCCAAATACGGAGTATCAATTTGCCTGATATCTCCTGTAAAAATAAACTTAGCATTTTTTCCTGCTCGTGTAATAATAGTTTTTACTTCATGGGGAGTTAGGTTTTGAGCTTCATCAACAATAAATATTACATCCGATAAACTTCTACCACGTATATAAGCTAAAGGTGTAATTATTAACTTTTCGGTTTCAACCATATTATCAATTTGCTTATACTCCTTATCTTGATCTGCATATTGATTTTTAATAAACTTTAAATTATCCCAAAGAGGCTCCATGTAAGGAGTTACTTTTGCAGAAACATCTCCAGGTAAAAAACCCAAATCTTTATTACTCAATGGTACAATAGGTCGTGCCAAAAATATTTGTTTAAACTCTCTACGCTGATCTAAAGCACCAGCCAAAGCAAGTAATGTTTTTCCGGTACCTGCCACACCCTGCAAAGCAACCAATTTTATATGCTCTTTAGTTAAAGCATGCAACGCAAATGTTTGCTCTACATTACGTGGACGGATACCATAACTTAATTTTTTATCAACCTTTTCGAACTGAGATGTTTCAGGATTGTAATAAACCAACGCACTACTTGTAGGTCCTTTTAATATACAATACTCATTAGCAACTGGGTTTGGTATTTCCGGAATCAACTCTTTATCAACTAACTTTTTGGCATAAATTAAATCAATCCTTTCCGATGGAACTAAAACTTCTTTTTGCACACCAACAGTTAGCTTATCAACTTCTTTAATTTTACCAGTTTCATAATCTTCCGACTGAACATTTAAGGCACGTGCTTTAAGGCGTAAATTAATATCTTTAGTTACTAAAATTACTTTTCTATCAGGCTCGTACATCTGCATACACAGTGCAGCATTTAAAATTCTATGGTCGTTTTTATCCTGAATAAATACTTCTTGTGCATCAACATGGCACTTATCGGTGTCAAGAATAATTTTAAAAGCACCCTTGTTTTCTCCTGGAATTTCAACCCAATCTCTCAACGAATTTGTTTCAGAAATATCATCTAAAAATCTTATAAACTCTCGAGCAGCAAAATTCTTAACATCTCTACCTTTTTTAAAATCATCAAGCTCATCAAGTACAGTAATCGGAATTACAACATCATTTTCTTCAAACTTACTCAAACATTCATGATCGAAAATAATAACCGAAGTATCAAGTACAAATATTTTTTTTGGTAATTTAACAGAATCGTTTCTTATTGGCGACATAAAATAATTTTAAAATTAACATTCAGGCAAAATATAAAACATAGTTATTTATTGAACTTAGATTTACAGATAATGAAGTTACTAATAAATGTTATAATAAAAACAATAAAGCATAGAAACAGAATAACTTACAAAAGAATTATTTAGAGATTAAAAAATAAAAGTACTTTTGTATAAAATATTTTTTTGATGAGCAAAAGCGATAAAAATAATCTTCAGGTTGTTTACCAAGACAATCATATAATTGTAGTTAATAAACGTGCAGGAGATATTGTACAAGGAGATAAAACAGGCGACAAACCTTTAAGCGATGTAGTAAAAGAATACATAAAGGATAAATATAATAAACCCGGAAATGTGTATTTAGGAGTTGTACATCGTTTAGATAGAGTTACTAGTGGATTGGTGATTTTTGCACGTACCGATAAGGCTTTAACAAGGCTAAACAAAATGCTAACAACTCATACCGAAATTAAAAAAACTTATTGGGCAGTTACCGAAAAAGGCATTATTAAAAATAATGATACGTTAGAGCATTATTTAGTTCGAAATCCAAAACAAAACAAATCGTATGCACATAACAAGGAAGTTACAGATAGTAAAAAAGCAATTTTAAACTACTCTGTATTAAAAACATTTGGAAAGTATATGTTTTTAGAAATTGATTTAAAAACTGGAAGACATCATCAAATAAGAAGTCAGCTTACTAAAATTGGCATTCCAATAAAAGGAGATGTAAAATATGGTGCAAAGGAAGCAAACAAGGATTTATCAATACACTTACATGCTAGAAAAATTGATTTCATTCATCCTGTAAAAAAAGAAAGAATTACCTTAGAAGCTGAACCTCCGAAAGACAACATTTGGAGGGAATGTTTTTAGTAAATATTGACATCAATAATAATTAAACTTTTATTGATATAAGTAAGGCCTCGCTATCAACATAAATTTGATAACGAGGCTTTTTTATTGATTATAAAAATTGATATTATTATGGAAAACATAAGTATTTTTGATATGCTTAAAATAGGAGTTGGCCCGTCTAGCTCTCATACTTTAGGCCCTTGGGTTGCTGCCGAAAAATTCATTAAAGAACTAAACAGTAACAATATTTTGAACAAAGTTGATAACATACGTATTGATTTATACGGATCGTTATCGTTAACAGGAAAAGGGCATGCAACAAACCGTGCTGTTGCATTAGGACTTGCTGGTTATTTACCCGAAACTATAGTTACCCAAAATATAAGTAGCATTATTAAAGAAATTAAAAATACTGATAAATTAAATTTAGATAAAAAACGTGTTATAAATTTCAGGTTTAATACTGATATTATTTTCAATAAAGAGTTTCTTCCTTTTCATTCAAACGGAATGAAATTTACAGCATTTTACAAAACTCAAAATAATAAGCGTAAATACGAAAGCTACTATTATTCTATAGGCGGAGGTTTTGTAATTAAAGAAGGAGAAGAAATAATTAGTACAAATAACAAACTTCCTTATCCGATTGAAAAAGCCGAAGATTTAATAAATTATTGCAACAATAATAACAAGTCAATATTTGAAATAGTAAAAGAAAACGAGTTGTTTTGGCGTAATGAAAATGAAATAAAAAAAGGTATTAGTGATATTTGGGACGTAATGAGATCGTGTGTTTTTGATGGATGTCACACCGAAGGCATTTTGCCCGGCGGACTAAATGTTACCCGAAGAGCTCCACTACTTTTTAAAGATTTAATAGGTAATTCAGAATATAACAATCACAAAGAATGGATAAAAGCTATTGCTAATAAAAAGAGCGATAACCAAACTATATTTAACTGGATAAGCACTTTTGCAATTGCCGTTAACGAAGTAAATGCATCATTAGGCAGGGTTGTTACATCACCAACAAATGGTTCCTCAGGAGTTATTCCGGCAGTAATTATGTACTACATAACTGGGGTAAATAAAGATGCTACCGAAAAAAACATTGAACAGTTTTTATTAACTGCTGGAGAAATTGGAAGTATTTTCAAAAAAGGTGCAACAATATCGGCAGCAATGGGCGGATGCCAAGCCGAAATTGGAGTCTCATCAGCAATGGCAGCAGCAGCACTTACCGAATGTTTAGGTGGAACACCAAATCAGGCCGTTGTAGCTGCCGAAATAGCAATGGAACATCATTTGGGTTTAACTTGCGATCCAATAGGTGGATTAGTACAAATACCATGTATTGAAAGAAATGCAATGGGTGCCATAAAAGCAATTACCGCAGCACATTTGGCTTTAGGAAATGCAACTAAAGAACCTAAAGTAACTCTTGACGATGCAGTAAAAACAATGTGGGAAACTGCCTTAGATATGAATACTAAATATAAAGAAACATCAGAAGGTGGCTTGGCTCGTCGTATATCAGTTAACATATCAGAATGTTAATTAAAAAACAAATATATTTTTATAAGAAAAATATTACATATTAAAATTAGTTATAAAACACTTATAGTCTAATCAATTTAATATATTGTCGACATTAGTAAATTAAAGTAACATGCGTTAATTTAACGTAATTAATTACTATTCTTAAGAAGAAAAACATGAGTATAAATTTAAAGAATACATCTTTAAATAGCTCTATAAAATTTATTTAATTATGGCAAACATTTCAACAAAGTACCTTGGTCTAGAACTTAAAAGTCCAATTATAATAGGTAGTTCAGAACTAAACAATTCAGTTGACAGAATAAAAAAACACGCTGATGCAGGCGCAGGTGCTATTGTATTAAAATCATTATTCGAAGAACAGATTTTAATGGATATTGATGCCGAACGTGTTAATAACATGTACGGTACTTATCAGCATGTTGAAAATGAGCTTGGTTATTACTTAAAAAAACATACGGTAGATAATTACCTAACGTTAATAAAAGAGACTAAACAAAATGTTGACATTCCGGTTATTGCAAGTATAAACTGTGTAACTGCCAACGAATGGATTGATTTTGCTAAAGATGTTGAAAAAGCAGGAGCTGATGCTATTGAAATAAACATGTTTATTTTACCTGCAAATACAGATAAAACAAGTAAAGAAATTGAAAAGATTTATTTTGATGTTTCGGAGAGCATAACTAAAGTTGTATCAATTCCGGTATCATTAAAAATAAGCCCATACATTTCAGGATTAGCTAACTTTGCACAACAGTTATCATATACCGATATAAAAGGATTAGTATTATTTAATAAGTTCTACACTCCATCAATCGACATTGAAAAAGAAGCTATAGTTTCAGGTTCTGTTTTTAGTAACAAAGAAGATAATGCACAATCGTTACGTTGGATTGGTATTTTAAATAATAAATTAAATTGCGATTTAGCAGCTTCAACTGGTGTACACTCTGGTACAGATGTTATAAGTAATTTACTTGTTGGTGCTAATGCAGTACAAATGGTTTCATCGGTATTTAAAAATGGAGATAAGCAAATTGAAAAAGCTTTAACCGAATTAAATAACTGGATGGATAAAAAAGGATATAAATCTATTGAGGAATTTAGAGGTAAATTATCTCAAAAAGAAGTTAAAAACCCAATGCTTTTAGAACGTGTTCAGTTTATGAAGTATTTCTCTGAAAGCGGTTTATAGAATTTTATAAAAACTTAAATAAAAAGCTCATCTACATACTTTAAAATGTATGTAGATGAGCTTTTTTATTTTATTGAATTCAGACTTATCTAAATTACTTTTATTCTTTTATCGTTATCAAATTCCGATAAATACCCTATTGATTCTGCAAATAAACCAGCTTCTTTTAAAACACCTTCAACCTCATCGGCTTTATCAGTATCTACAGCTATTAGCAAACCTCCACTTGTTTGAGCATCCGATAAAATTATACGCTTACTTTCAACGTCAGCAACATCAATTTTGGCACCATAACTTTCCCAGTTACGTTTAGTACCTCCCGGAATATCTCCATTTTCAACATACCAATCAACATCGTTAAAAACAGGAACTTTTGCATAATCAATTACAGCATTTACTCCACTTCCCTCACATATTTCAAGTAAATGACCAAGTAACCCAAAACCAGTAACATCAGTTAAGGCACTAACGCTATCTAATTTAGAAATAACAGCACCAATATCATTTAACTTCATCATCGATTCGGCACCAACACGACTGTGCTCAGGCTTAAGATTTCCATTTTTTTCGGCAGTTGATAAAATACCAATTCCCAATGGTTTTGTTAAATACAACTTACTTCCCGATCGGGCAGTATCGTTTCTTTTTAAGTGTTTTAAATCAACAATACCAGTAACAGCCAAACCAAATATTGGCTCAGGATTATCAATACTGTGTCCACCAGCTAATACAATTCCTGCCTGACGACAAATTTCTCTTCCACCCTCTACTACTTTATTAGCAACTTCAGATGATATTGTATTTACAGGCCACCCCAAAATAGCAATTGCCATAATTGGTTTACCACCCATAGCATAAATATCACTTATTGCATTTGTAGCAGCAATTTTTCCAAATTCAAAAGGATCATCAACAATAGGTAAGAAAAAATCAGTAGTACTAATTACCCCAGTTCCATCTCCTAAATCATAAACAGCAGCATCATCTCTAGTATCATTACCAACAAGTAATTCTTTAGATTCAACCTGAGGAATACTAGTTTTTAATATTGTACTTAATTCTTTAGGCGATAACTTACATCCACAACCAGCACCATGACTGTACTGCATTAATTTTATACCTTTTGTTTCTATTTTTTTCATTTCAATATTCTTTATATTGCTTATTAAACTAATAAATAACTTAATGTATATAACACAAAATCTATTCTAAATTCATTAAAATATTTGCATTGAATTCGGCATCAACAGTATTTATATCAATTCTAATAACTTTATCCTCATCTCGTTTTGTAACTCCATGTAAATAAGCTTTATCATAATATTTTAAAGTTATTTCGGCAACAGTTAACAAATCGTTATTTCTAAGGGCTTCAATAGCAATTTTAGCTCTATCGTTACCAATTCGTTTTTCTATTTTCATCAAACTCTCTTCAAGCTTATCTTTATCAAATAAACCATAAGTTCCAACCAAATATTTAGCACGTTCCAAAACCGGAATATCCATAAAATACACCATTTGATTACTCATTTGTTTAAAAAACGCATTAGGAATTCTAACTTTTCCAATATTTAAACTTTCATCTTCAAGCCAAATAAACTCATTAACATTTAGTTTCTGCAATTCAATACACAAGCTATTTTCGAAATGCTCAACCGATGGCTGTTCTTCCTCTCCAATAGCTCCAAAAGCCGAACCTTTATGATTAGCCAAACCTTCTAAATCAATAACCTGTTTTTCTTTATTAAGTAAAACCTTAAGCACATCGGTTTTACCACTTCCGGTATAACCTCCAAGTACTTTTATCTTAAAGTCATTTTCGAAATAAGAAAGAACATAATTTCTGAAAGCTTTGTATCCTCCTTCAATTATATAAACTTTTTCGAAACCGTTTTCTGCCAAATGATTAGCAAACGACTCACTACGCATTCCGCCACGCCAACAGTGTACTACAATTGTTTTGCCACCTGCTACTTTAAACGATTCGTTAATAAAGAAATCGAGTTTAGGATTTACATAAGTATATCCAACTTTAATAGCCTCCTCTTGCGATTGTTTCTTATAAACAGTTCCAACATGAGCGCGCTCATCATTCGAAAACAAAGCAATATTATGCGCACCAGGAATATGCCCTTGCTTAAACTCTCCCGGAGATCTAACATCTACTATCTCTAAATCAGAATAATTGCTATAATATTCCTGAACTGTAATTCGTTGTGTAATATGTTGAGTTTTATCAGTCACTTGTTTTTATTTTAAATCAATTGAAGTAATATAATAACACATAATCAGGTGTAAGTAATATATTTTATTAAAACAAAATCATATACTATCTTACTCTGTAATTTAAAACACAATATTAATATTGTGTTTTATTATATTATTGCAAAAGTATAAAATATTAAGCAGATGAGCCTATTTTGAAAAAATCAATCCAAAAAACTCAACAAATTATTAATTATTAGGTTACTAATTTTGAGCTATGTATTGAATTAATATAAATATATTAGCCAAAAAATAGGATACAAATGAACACAGATATAAAACAAATATTAATAATAACTTTAATTACCATTAAGGTTATTATTATACTTAACTCGGTACGAAAACACCGTATTACAAAGAAAAGGGCAAATGTGTTGGAAATAGAAAATGCAGAATTAAAAAAAACTATTGCAGAGTTAAATAAAAAAACATTAGTTTAATAGTAAATTAAACACCTACTTTATTATGCACCAAAGAGTTATAATATTTTTAATTACAATACTTTCTTTTATAATAAATTCATGTTCAACCGGTGGTGGTGCTTCATATATTGATACTTCGAATATTAATAATGAAAAACAAATGTGGAATCCGGCCTATCGAGCATATAATTTATCTAACGATACTACAAGGATCTATTTTATAATACCTACAGATGACATTTTGTATGTTAGAAATCCTAAAACAAGTTTGTACGAAGCTAAAACTGAAATTAAATATAATGCCGTAAATCTTGAAACAAATAATATTGATGATTCGGGATCGGTGTTGATAAATAAAAACAGTAAAACAATTCCAAAAAACCCTTTAATAGGTTATTTCGATATAAAAATAAAAGCAGAACACAAATACGTAGTAAATATTCTTTTAACAGATAATCAACGTAAAAAAAATTACCCTAATTTAATTACTATTGATAAAAGCAGAATTGGAACAGCCGATGATTTTTTGGTAATTGACTCAACAAACAACATTAGTTTTTTAAATTACACATCAAACAACTCGAAATTAAAAGTTAAAAGCAGAAGAGTAAAAACTAAAAATATTTTTATCACTCGATACATTGCTGACGAAGGTTTCCCACTTCCAGCTTATATAGTCTCGGATAAAATTAAATACACTCCAATAAAAGATACTGTATATTCAATCGATATATCGAAACCTATTACGTTAAGCAAAACTGGCATATATGTAATTAGCTCTGAAATTAAAATAAATAACGGATTAACTCTTCTTAATTTTCACAATGGATATCCTCTTATAACTCAAAAAGAAAACATTGCACCGCCAATGAGATATTTAACCACAGATGAAGAATTTATGGCTTTTGAAATTGGCACCGAAAATGAAAAACTAAATACCGAAAAATTATGGGCATCGTTATCTACTAATTTTGCTAAAATGGAAAAATTATTTACCACATATTATAAACGTGTACAGTATGCAAATATATATTACACATCGTATAAAGAAGGTTGGAAAACAGATAGGGGTATGATTTATACAATTTACGGACCACCATCGAGCATATATAAAACTATTGACAAAGAACAATGGATGTATGGTTTGCAAAACTCGGCTTTGCCTGTTGATTTCGAATTTAAAAAAACAAAAAACAGTTTATCTAAAAATAATTACGTTTTAGTACGAAGTTCGAATAAAAAAGAAATTTGGAAAACTGCAATTGAAACGTGGAGAAAAGGACATGTGTTTAATAAAAAAGAAATAGAAAAAATACAAGAACAATACGACAGAAGGCTTCAACAAAGAAATAACATGATGTACCCGGGTATGAGTAGTGGAAGATACTAATTTGATACTACCACATCAAAAAAAGATAAAAACGCATTAAACACGACCTAAAAACAACATATTTTTGACAAAACACAACAAAAAGTAGTTAAACTAAAATTTTACTGAAATTAATAACACTATCTTTGCAACAAATAAAAAAAATACGATGGCAGAAAAATCAAATACTGAATCAATTTTTGGAATTCGTCCGATAATAGAAGGAATAAGAGCTGGTAAAACTTTTGATAGAATTTTTATTCAAAAAGGAATAAGCGGTACTTTAATAACAGAGTTAAAAGATTTAATTAAAGAACATCATATTGAATCGAAATCGGTTCCTGTTGAAAAACTAAACCGTTTAACTAAAAATGTACATCAAGGAGTTTTTGCATTTATATCTCCTGTTGAATTTGTAACCTTAGAAAATTTAGTTGATGAAACTGTACAAAGCGATGCAAATCCTTTGTTTATAATTCTTGATCAAATTACTGATGTAAGAAACTTTGGAGCAATAGTGCGTACTGCAGAATGTACAGGTGTTAATGGAATAATTATTCCTAAATACGGTTCGGCTCCGGTTAGTGCCGATGCTATGAAAACTGCAACTGGTGCACTTTTTAATGTACCAATTTGTAAAGTAGATCATTTAAAAGATGCAATCTACTATATGAAATCATCGGGAATACAAATTATTGCTGCAACCGAAAAAACAGAAGATTCAGTTTACGATACCGATCTTAAAACTCCAACAGCTATTGTTATGGGTAACGAGCAAAGTGGTGTTGCACATGGAATTTTAAAAATAGTTGACAAAAAAGCTAAACTTCCTTTATTAGGCGAAATAAGTTCTTTAAATGTTTCTGTTGCTTGTGGTGCTGTTTTGTACGAAGCAATTAGACAAAGACAGGATGTTAAATAATATACACTTTTTTATTGAAATGTAGTTTTGCGTAAACAGTTGTTTCAATATCTATTATATTAAAAATAAAAAACCTATTTAGAT
>JAGLDK010000012.1 GCA_023145615.1 Ichthyobacteriaceae bacterium
CTTGTTTTAATTTTAAGTGTTTTTTTTTTACAAATAACAGAATACTATTTAAAGTAATCAACAATAATAACTGCCTTATATTACAAAAAACACATCAATTAGTTTAGATCAAATTATAGCTTGATTATTAATGTTTTATTATTAAATTTATTTATTCTCTGACAAATCAAGTGAAAATATTAAAATTAATTATTATCGAATCTCGGTATTTGTAAAAGAACCAATTTATTTACAGAATAATTTTAGATCAACAAATATGAAAAACATTTATAGCTTAAGATTAATTGCTTTTGTAGTTTTATTATTAACAATTGGTGGCTGTGGAAATAGCAAAAAAAAGGTAATTGAAGAAACAAAAAAAACTGTAGTTATTAAGAAGAAAGTAGAATCTACAATTCCATGTGCAGGCACAGTTTATACTACATCAAATAAATATTTCAGAGGTAATGGATCAGGAGAAAGCTTAGATAAAATTACTGCGGAACGTAAAGCACTATTAAATGCACATTCAAATTTATCATCTCAAATAAGTGCAACAATGCACATGGCTGGTGAGCGCTATATGAAAACTATACTTAAAAATTACGATAATGCATTAGATCGTTTCGATGAGTATTCAAGATTGAATGTAAATAAAAAACTACTTAATACTAAAAGAATTTGTGAAAAGTCGGATATAATTGGTGCTACAGGTAAGTATAAATTTAGTATTGCTGTTGAAATTTCGAGTGACGAGATTATAAAATACTATTCTGAATTTATGTTGAATGATAAAAGCATAGGAAACAATTACAGCTCTTCAAATTTCAAACGTGCTGTAGATGCCGAAATGAACAAACTATAAAACTCATTTAAGTAATGGTTAATTTTCCAGTACTTAATATGTACTATTCAACATAAATATTAACTATTAAATCAAATAAAAAAGCACCTTTTAAGGTGCTTTTTTATTTGATAGTTACACTACAATTATAATGGTCAGTTATTTATTATCCGTAAAATAAAGTAAATTATTCCTACAACTATTTTATGCTTCTTATTTTAAAAGCATAAAATTAATAATTATACATTGTTAATTTATAATTTAACGGAGTGCTGAATTATCTAATATAATTTTATAAGTTCGGTAACAATACTAACCATTTTAGGTGTTGCTTTAGCTGCTACTTCCTGAACTTCTTCATGACTAATTTCAACAACCTTCCCTTCTGCTCCTAAATCAGTAATTACTGATAATCCAAAGCAAGTCATATTCATGTGTTTTGCAACAATAACTTCGGGGGCGGTTGACATACCAACGGTGTCGGCACCAAGCAAACTAACCATTTTATATTCGGCAGGTGTTTCAAAAGTTGGCCCTTGCAACGCCAAGTAAATCCCCTCCTGAACCTTTATATTTAAATCTTTTGCAATTTGTTTTGCTTTAGCAAGCATTTTTAAACTGTATGGTTCGCTCATATCAACAAAACGAGGTCCAAGTTCATCAATATTCTGACCGTTTAATGGATGCTCTGGAATCATATTAATATGATCGGTAATTAGCATTATATCTCCAATTTCGAAATCAGGATGCACTCCCCCACTTGCATTCGATACAATAAGTTTATCGGCACCTAAAAGTTTCATAACCCTAACAGGCAAGGTTACATCTTTCATAGCATAACCTTCGTAATAATGAAAACGACCTTTCATTGCTATTATTTTCTTTCCACCTAAAGTTCCTAAGTACAATTTACCCGAATGCCCTTCAACTGTAGATACAGGAAAGTTTGGAATATCCTCGTAAGGAATAACAACATCAACATCAATATCTTCGGCAAGCTCCCCTAATCCACTTCCTAAAATTACACCGTATTCTGGTGTAAAATCCCATTTAGTTTTCAGAAATTCAACTGTTTCTTTAATTTTTTTCAACATACGATCTTATTTTTTCATCAAAAATTAATTTATCATCACCAATTATTTCAATTGCAATAGGAAGATACATAATAACACTATTATCAACCGTAGTTGCTTTTAAACGAACAAAATCTTTTTCGGTTGTTAAAACAATCTTCTTATCAAAATGCAAATTAGCATATTCCGATTCAATTTTATTAACATCATTATTGGTAAAATCATGATGGTCGTTAAATTTAAGATGCTTAAAGCTTAAATCATAGCCTTTTAGCCTATTTATTAATGGCGTAGGATTTGCAATTCCGGTTACAAGCAAAATACTATATTTAGTAAGTTCCTTTAAGCTTAAAGTAGTGTTGGCACCAATTACTTTATCGGAATAAATAATTTTAGAAAAGAATAACGATTGATTTAATTGAATATTTAATTTTTGTTTAATTGAATTCCTTTCCTCCACCGAAATAACATCATTACATTTGGTAACAACAATAACATCGGCTCTTTTACTTCCTATTGATGCAAACTCACGCAATCTTCCGGTTGGCAACATAAAATCATCAACATATAAATCATTATAAGGTGTAAGCAAAATTTTAAATCCAGGATTTACTTGTCGGTGCTGATATGCATCATCAAGCAAAATTACGTCAGTATCAGAGTAAAACTTAAGCAAGTTTTTAATACCATTAACCCTTTTTGCATCAACAGCAACATTTATATTATTAAATTTTTGTTTAAACTGCATAGGTTCGTCACCTATATCAGTAGCATTACTAAATTTGTCGGCAATTAAAAAACCTTTTGTTTTTCTACCATAACCTCTCGAAAGAGTTGATATTTTATGGTTATCTTTTAATAATCGAATTAGGTATTCAATATGAGGAGATTTACCTGTACCACCCATACTTAAATTTCCTACTGAAATTATGGGCAGACTAAATGATTTACTTTTAAACCAACCAAAATCGAAAAATTTATTTCGAATAAAAGTTATAAACCCATATAAAATTGAAATTGGCAAAAGGAGTATTTTAATAACAGTCATAATTTACGGGTTGATTTAATTAAAAACATTCAATATAAAATGTAAAGTATTATGTAATGCTTTAATTATAAAATTAAAAAACATTACACATATATTAAATAAAACACAACAAAATATATTTTAATAACTCTGTAATATTTAAAGTGTTAATAAAATTAAATAAGTTAAAACTTAAAATTGTAATATTTTTCCTTTATAAATATGAAAATAAAAAATGTAATTACACTTTTAGATGATCTTGCTCCTCTGTATTATGCCGAGAGTTACGACAATGTAGGATTATTGGTAGGCGATGCCGAAGCCGATTTAACAGGAATACTAATTACGCACGATACTTTACCTGAAGTTGTAGATGAGGCTGTGGAAAAAGGTGCAAATTTTATAGTTAGTTTTCATCCAATAATTTTTTCGGGCTTAAAAAAAATAACTGGCAAAAGTTATATTGAACGTAGCATTATTAAGGCTATTAAAAACGATGTTGCAATTTTTGCAATTCATACAGCACTTGATGTTAATTGGAATGGAGTTAACGATATAATACTTAAAAAACTAAATGCAGTTATTAATAAGTCTATTTTAATTCCATCGGCAAACACTATAAAAAAACTTTCAACCTATGTTCCTGTAAATTATACTGATGATGTTTTAAAATTGTTATTTAAGGCTGGTGCCGGAAGTATTGGCAATTATACTGACTGCAGTTTTAGCACAAACGGAAAGGGTACTTATAAAGGAAATGAATTTTCTGATCCGGTAATTGGAGAAAAAGGGATATTAAATATTGAGGACGAAACCAATATAATAGTTACTTTTCCGGCACATAAACAAGGTGATGTTTTAAGAGCTTTACTTAAATCTCATCCTTACGAAGAGGTGGCTTACGAAATTATAACTTTAGAAAATAACAACCAACATATTGGTTTAGGAATGGTTGGAGAGTTAGAGGAAGAAGTTGATGAAGTAGAATTTTTAACATTTTTAAAACAAGCACTACCAACAAAATGTATAAGACATAGTAAATTGCTTGGCAAAAAAATAAAACGAATTGCTGTGCTTGGTGGTTCAGGAAGTTCGGCTACAAAGAATGCTATTAGTGCAGGTGCCGACATTTTTATTTCGGCAGATTTTAAATACCACGACTTTTATGGGGCAGAAGATAAACTAATAATTGCCGATATTGGACATTTTGAAAGCGAACAATTTATAAAAGACCTTTTGTTTGAGCATCTTAGTAAAAAAATTACTAAATTTGCAGTAAATTTATCAGAAATAAATTCAAATCCAATCAATTATTTTTAAATGGCAAACGATAAAGAAATCACAGTAGAAGAAAAGTTAAGAGCACTTTATGATTTACAATTAGTTGATTCAAGAATCGATAGAATTAGAGCAGTACGTGGAGAGCTACCGCTTGAGGTTGAAGATTTAGAGGATGAAATTGCTGGGCTTGACACTAGAGTTACTAAGTTGAAAGAAGAAATTTCAGGATTAGATAAAGATATTAAAGAGAAGAAAAGTTCAATTATTGAATCGGATAAATTAGTTGAAAAATATAAAAGTCAACAAAAAAATGTTCGTAACAATAGAGAATACGACACTCTTTCGAAAGAAATGGAATTCCAAGAATTAGAAAAGGAACTTTCAGAAAAAAGAATTAAAGAGTACCAGGTTACTATTATTAGCAAGAAAAAGGTTGTTGAACAAACTAACTCGAGATTAACTGCACGTAAAGGGCACTATGAGCACAAGAGTTCGGAACTTGAAGGTATTTTAGCAGAAACTAAAAAAGAAGAAGAGTTATTAATATCAAAATCTATAGAGTTTGCTGCTTTAATAGAAGAAAGATATTTAACAGCTTATAGAAGAATTAGAAAGAACGCAAATAACGGGCTTGCAGTTGTATCTATTGAGCGTGGAGCATCGGCAGGATCATTCTTTACTATTCCTCCTCAACGTCAGCTTGAAATAGCACAACGTAAACGTATTATTTTAGACGAATACTCTGGTAGAGTTTTAGTTGATTCGTTATTAGCAGAAGAAGAAAAAGAAAAAATGGAGAAATTATTTACTTCTATTTAATCTAAAAAATATATTACAGTAAAAGGTTAACATTAATTTGTTAGCCTTTTTTTTGTGCAAAATTTTAGGTTTCATGAAATATAATTAATTAGCTATTAAGTGTTGA
Source organism: Ichthyobacteriaceae bacterium (assembly GCA_023145615.1). Taxonomy (GTDB): domain Bacteria; phylum Bacteroidota; class Bacteroidia; order Flavobacteriales; family JADGDT01; genus JADGDT01. The sequence continues at coordinate 5,130 of JAGLDK010000012.1, forward strand.
ATAACAAAATATTTAAATTGCAAATAATAGCATTCTAGTTAGTTGAATACGGTTAAAAATGTAGTAATATTGAAAAACTAACAAGCAAAACTAACACTTATGAAATATAAAAATTATTTACCCTTACTATTGCTGTTTTTTACAGTAACAAACTTAAATGCACAACAAGTTGTTTTCTCGGGTCAGTACCTTAATTTTTCGGCAGGAACAAAAATAAAAACATTATACGACAACTCAGTTAGTTCAATACACAATACAGGACTTACAGCTGGTACAATGCTTTCGTACTACAACAATAAACCTAATAGAAGATGGTGGGTTGAAATGAATTTCGACGGTGGTTTTTACAATAGTAATTATAAAAACTTTCCTAGTATTGAACACCGAAGTATTGATAATATTGCCGGTGGTTATAACATTGGTTTTGTTGCACCTATTTATAAAATAACACGAGAATTTTATGTTTGGGGTGGGTTTTCAGCTACAGGTAATTATCAGCATAATAACTTTTTATCGTTCTCGAATAGTAGCAACAACTACACTTTGCTAAATAATATTGGGTTAAACGGAATGCTACACTACACATTTAACGCTATTGATAAATGGTGGGCTTTAGAGTGGCATTTTAACATTCCGGTTGCAACATATTATATGCGTCCGGGTTACAGTGTTAACTTTATTGAAAACTCAATAGGAGATAAAAACTTGGTTAGTTTTGGTAAAAGTCAACAATTTACTAGCAAACTAAAAATAGTTTTACCGTTACACAACGAGAATAAAATTGCTTTAGAGTACAATTGGGACTTTTACAGTTTAAACACACTTAATAAGGTTCAATACGCTTCTCATGGCATATTTGTAACTGCACAATTCAGATTAAACCGCAAATAATACTTACTATGAAAAATTTAATATCATATATAGCAGTTATTGTACTGTTTTCGTCGTGCGAGAAAGTTTTTATGGAGAAAGAACTAGAAAGCACTCCTACTAATAACTTTAATAAACTATCAGAAATAATAAAAACAAAATATTCTTATTTGAGTTTAAAAAACATAAAATGGGATTCGATAGTTGAAGCAAATGAAAAGCTTATTAACAACGACATGAGTGTTTTTAAAGAATTTGAGGTTTATAATAAAATGTTATATACCTTAAAAGATGGTCATGTAAACTTAAGTTCTGGCTTTAATTATAGCAGAAATTGGAGTTGGTATTTAAATGAAAAACCAAATTTTGATAACAATATTATTGAACGTAATTATTTAGGAAATGATTATGAAATATCAGGAGGCTTAAAACATACAACTTTAGACGATATGTATGCGTATGTATATTACGGAAGCTTTAGCTCGGGTATGTCGTACATTGATTATGTAAAGGCAAAATACAACAAAGAAGGAATAAGAGGAATAATAATAGATGTTAGAAACAACGGAGGCGGTAGTTTAAAAAATGCTGAAGATTTTGCAAGCCATTTTACCCACAAAAAAATAATTGGATACAAGCAAGTATATAAAATTGGAAAAGGAGAAAATAATTTTTCGGCACCATACAGCACTTACATTGAACCAATGGGAGAAGAAAAATGGGATAAACCAATTATTATATTAACAAACAAGCAGTGTTACAGCGCAACAAGTTTTTTTATTACCATGATGAAAGAATTACCAAATGTAACCGTTATAGGAGATGCAACAGGTGGTGGAGCAGGTTTACCGGTTGATTACACGTTACCAAATGGATGGCAATTACGATACTCAACAACAAGATGTACCGATGCTAGAGGTGTTGATTTTGAATTAGGAGTTAGTCCTGATATTAAAGTTGAGCAAATAGATGGAGATTCGGCAAAAGGTATTGACACACTAATTGAAATAGCAAAATTAAATTTATAAGTTTAATTTTTCACATAAAAAAAGCACCCATAGTGGGTGCTTTTTTTATGTGAAAAAATTCCAAACTATTCCAATACGGAATGTAAAATCTGCTCCTGGATAATGAGGTGCAGAAAAATATGTTTTTTGTTCCAACAAAGGTTCTGCAAAATTTTCTAATTCTAAAAATATCCTCATTGTTCTAACTCTGGCATTAAACATAAAGTTAAAACTAGGATAGTTACCTATTTTATAATCATTGTTAGTTACATAATACGACGATAGTAATGGATGATACCTTAACGAACTAAATTCTGTAAAATACTTAACCCCTACTCCTATATTAACTTCCATTGCGTGCCTAAACCAATCGTCTTTATAATAAATATAATTACGAGTAATTAATTCGGGAACTTTTACAACTTCGGCACCACTTAAAACTTTCTGATATAAAGTACGAGTGTCGAAACCAAACTTTCCGAAACTAAAATCTTTATGTATTTCAAGTTCTGCAATATTAACCAACTTACTATACTGAACTGTTTCAACTGGCACTACTCCATTTTCTGGTAAAAACACACCATCAGGTAGGGTTACTTTAGCTACTGTTTCGTTAAAATAAGTATAATTATTATGTAGAATATAACGAGCTTTAAAATCGAACCATTTTGGAGAACTGAAATAAGCCCCAACTAACAATCGGTTTTCTTTTTTTAAATTATTAAACCAATTGTACTGTTTGTAATTACTCTGAAACAATTTGTACTGCATATCAGAATAAAAAGTACTCATTTGCACTAAAGCACCTATATTATGAACTTTATTATAGGTATAATTAATTTTACCATTTAGTAAAAATGCATTATTAAACTTACCTATAACATTATACGATGCATCTCCACTAACATTCATGTTTTCGGTTAAAAACAAACGTACGGCAGCTTTTGCACTAACTGTTGATCCGTTTACGTAATTATGAATCAATTTATTATCATCCATAACCTGTATTGAATCGTACTGATAATTATAGTAATTATGCCCGAAACCTACTTTTAAAAATGACCTATTCTCTGAGCCTTTTATTCCCAAATAAATATCGTTCTGATATTTGTGTTCGTAAACACTATCGTTAGTTTCCTTATTATCGAAAACTTCACTTGCATAATAATACTTATTCTGAGATACTTTATCTGTATAATTATTAAATATAATCTCCGACTCGCTTACATGTTGTAAATACACGTTTCCGTTATAACTACCAATTGTGTATGGTAAATTGTATTGATGATCTAAATAATATCGTTTACCATTGTACAATGTTAATGCATTAGTTAAATTCATACTAAATGCTGATCGTTTTTTGTAATCTAAATCGTTATATACAAACAACGAATCGCTTTCTAAACCACCACTTTCTTGGCCTTTAAAATACTGAGATGTATAATGTGCTTTTAAATAGTATCGCTTATTTTTTGTATAAAAATTTACAGTTGCCTGCATGTGTCCATGACTTGTTAAACTACGCTGATACTCTCCTACCGAACGCAAACCCATATACCCCATTGAAACATTTAAATTAGACAGTACATTAACCGCAAATAAAGCATCTAAAAACTGACCTCTATAATATCCGTTTCTGTATGCTAATTCGGTTATTGGTGTAGCTACATCAAAATACTTAATATCTTCTTTTTCTAGATAAAAATATTGCTTTGTTGCAAACCCTGTACGTGGTATAACTCTAAGTTCTTTACTGTAACTCAACGGATTAAAATTCTCTCCTTGGTTAGCAAACTTTAACACCTTAAAATCATCTTTACGCAACACATTATGCTTAAAATATTTTTTAATATTTAAAGTAGTATCAACATACGAAGAGTCGCCAGCAAAATAATGTATTTTGTAGCGTTTAATAGAATCTTTACTCACCCCTTTATACCAATCAAGTGGATCGATAGTTGATTGTGCAGAAGCAAAACCCGAAGACATAAGTATAAGTAATAAGAATAGTATCTTTTTCACAAGTAGCAGTTTTATAAAATCAAGTCACGAAAAGCAAATTTACAAAAAAACATTCAACATATAGTTTATACTTTTTCATCTTTAAATAAATACAAAATAATTTTTAATTGTCATTGGTTAAATTCTCAGTTTCGATAAATCATAAATGCACAAATAATACTATCACTAATATTACGAAACTAACTTTTAACAGATGAGAGAAATTTATTTTTCTAGATATTAAAACAAAGTTACCTTTTATTATTTATACAAAAACTCACACACAAACAATAACACAATGGAGTATAAACAAGTTAACTAACAAAATATAATGCATAAAAAAACCATAAACATAATTAAATGCTTACGGCTCTTTCATACTTAACTTTACTTAAAAAAACTTAACCTTTAATAAACTTATATGTTACACTTTGTCCATTTTCTAAATCAATTTTAGCAATATAAACTCCTTGTGTTAAATTACTAGTATTGTATAATTTGTTACTACCTAAATAGTTTTTAACTACACTACCATTAATACTTAAAACAGAAACTCCAGCAACATAAACATTATTAGGTGTTGATATTTTAAAATTATCTCCCATATTCACAAAAGATACATTACTTGTTTCGTCTATATTTTCAGATAGCATATTATTCTCATTGATCATAACAACAAATCTATCATTTTTATCGTTTGTACTATAATTAAAACTATAATCCTGATTTCCTAAATCAACAATTTTATTTTCTTTAGTATCAAGTAAAGAAACAATATAATCACCCTCTAAATCATTTCCTTTAATTGAAATCTTTAAATTTTTAGATTCAGTACCAAGTAAGTTTAATTTTTGAGCAAACAAATCCGAATTAAGTTCTGTTGTATTATACTCCTTTATAACATAACCCGTACCTTCATTATCTTTAGCATTCATAGTTATTGTACTAGAACTACCCTTACTAAAAGATTTAACATCGTAAAACCCTCCATTATTACCTATACCAGAACCATTATCTCCAAATCTCATATAAAAAATATCATTAATATGAGTTTTATCATCAATAACATCTTCTACGTATAAATTTAGTCTTAAATACTCTCTTTTCTCTTGCTGTTTTGGTAAAGGTACCGATCCTTCTTCATGTCCTGTACGCTGTAAACTTCTAATGATGTTGAAACTAGTACCAATATTTTGTTCATTACCTACTACCCAAAAAGACTGGAAAGGAGGTAATATTGCATTACTAAGATCATTCGGAATTGTCCAGTATTTATAAACACCCTCATTAACAGTTTCAACAGTTAAGGCCGGTGTTGTTTTATTTTCATTAAGCATTCCAATAGCGTCAATATAACTTACAAATGGATTTGGTATAAAATTATGGCCTTCTTTTAGTATTTGTGTAAAATCAGAATTATGACTATCACTCATTTTACCTTTAGATGCAACAATTGTATTTCCTCCAGCATTCCAAACCAAAAAAGGTTTCTTTACACTGTTATCATTACCCGTTTTATTAGTCCAAGAACCTTTAGAATAAGAAGCATCAGCACCATCTACATGATAATTCAAATACCAATTCTTAGCCATAATATCTCCATTAAATTCATCCCCGAAATCAACATCCGATACACTCAAATTAAAAGGAATATTTAATTGTCTCCAACCTTTTCCATCTCCAGAGTCAGTAGTACCTGTATGATGTAAATATGCCTTCATTGTTACGTTATTGCATTCTACATCACCAACAACAACAGCTTGACCATCTGTATCAGAATTTAAAACCAACGAAGTTGCAGTAAAACTGTTATTAACTTTTAAAACACCTCCTGCATTAACCACTACGTTAATACAACTCTGAATTGTATTAACAGTATAAACTATATTATTGCCAATATTTAGAGTCTCAAATTCTGAAACAAATTCAGGAAAATTACTATTTAACATATCTACATTTACATTAAATGTATTAGCAGAAACTTCCCCTGAATAACCAGTTAAATCATTTGAAGCAAATGATACGCTACTAACCTTAGTATTATAATTTCCAAAATAGTAAAAAACATTATTATTATTTAGAGGTAATACTAAATCTAAACCATCACTCAAATCAACAAGAGTTGAATTTACCTCTAAGGTTCCCACACCTCCATTTAATCTAGGATCGAAATTGTTACAATTACCAAAATTTCTAGGATTATCAGATCCAGTTGCAAGTATCAATTTAGAAGTTTTGTCAGCAAACTCAATTTTACCATCACCTATACATTCTATACCTCCATAAGAGTTTTTAGTAAATGTAATTGTAACTCCAGATGCTATTGTTAATGTTGCACCTTCATATATTTCAATAGCCGACAAAGTAACATCTCCTGTAATAACAGCATCACCACTTTTAACTATAATAGAATATCTATCATCTCCAACTTCTACTTCACCACTTGGATCATCAATCCAACCACTTCCGTTAAATTCAAAATCAATATAATTTATTCTATCAAAACCAGATAACGTTGTTTTTAAACTAAAAAAAACAAGCAAAAATAGTAAGTATTTTATTTTCATAATAATTTATTATTTGGATAATAATTTAATTTTTGGTTCTTTTTTTACAACTCCAACTACAACAGCTAAAACAACTAATAATGGAATATAATCATCTATTGGTAGATCACTAGGTTCAAAATCACCAGAATCACCACCAGTACCGTCAAACCTGGTTGTACCATTACCAAAAGCCGACAAACCACTTTTAGGCGATGGCTGCGCATAAACAACCGAAAGATTGAATAATAGCAAAATAGATATTAAAAATACCTTGTTCATAAAATTACGTATTAAGTTAAGTTTAGTAATGCAAATATACCAATACATACTTAAACAAACAAGATAGTCCTTAATTTTAACAGTTCATCAAAAATACAATTAAGATACAAGAAAATATCGTATAAATATCTAAAATATAGACTATTGCAATTCAAAAAAATAATTAAAAAGAAACATTTATAAATTATTTTTATTTTGATAGATAAAAGCAGGAACAAGTAGGAATAAAAACAAAGGCTGTATTAAGAATCTTCGTACATAAAAGGCAGACAAGTAACCACTACTAAAATTAATAGATATGTAATAAACATATAGCAGAAGAAGTATAAACAATATTACCAAGTAAAATATTGCCGAAAATTTCACAAATGAAACATCTTTAAACCAAACGTATATTATAGATATTGAAATAGTTGCGTTAATTGTATAACGTAATATTAAATTAATAATCATTTTAAACATTGAAAATTCGGGCAAGGTACTATTACGTAAATAGCCACCCTTAAAATATAAAATAAAAGGATCGTAGAAAATTTGATTTTGCAATACACGCACTAATATAAGTGCAAAAAACAATACACTTATTAACAATACTTTTGTAACTATTACTGAATTAAATATCTTCATTATGGTGTACGCTTTTACGGTTTGCTCCTACAAAATAATTTACCCATATTACCCAAAGTACAAACACCATACCATATATAATAACAGGAAAAACATAATCGTGAAATGAATCTGCAATTGAGTGATGATACACATAAATATAACCTAGTAACGAAATACGAAAAATATTTGAAAGATGAATTAACATAACACCCATTGTACTAAACAACAGCATATCAACAATTCGTCCGCCAAAGGCAAAAATAAACGAAATAAATATTGCCATAACAGCTACTCCATTACACCCTTCTACTATGGTTATTCTGCTAAATCCGTCTAAATTAAAACGCACCGACTGTATATGCTCGTTTTGTAATATACTACTTTCAAAGCCCAATAACTCCAATAAATTAGAGCTTTCGTTTGCTACTTCATGAGTTATTACATCAACCACCCCCAACTCTTTATAATAATCTAAGTACCTTGAGTATGATTGTGTAAATATTATTTG
>JAGLDK010000013.1 GCA_023145615.1 Ichthyobacteriaceae bacterium
TATAATTATAAAATCATTAATACATTACACTTTGTAATATCTGCAAATATAATTTATGATGATACAATAAAAGCAAAAAAAAGCCACATTAATATTAATGTGACTTTTTTTTGCTTTTATAATACTTTATTATTTTTTACATATTAAAAATATGCTATTTATACGGGCAAACCTATGTGTTTGCCCAACAGGCAATATCTTATTATTGCACCTCTTTAATCCACAATTCATCGAAATATGTACCATTTATATTATTCGATTTTAATTTCAATGCTGATTCGTATGTTTTGTACTTTCTTAAAAATACGTAATAAAAATTATTTGCTCGGTTATAAAAATACTCTACATCGTATCCTTCCGATACTAATTTAGTATTTAAATCTTCGGCATTTTTACGATATGCAAACACTCCTGCTACAATATAATAACCTCTACTTCCGGCTACAACATTACTTGCAATTGTCGACATATCATTATATATATCATCTTCTTCTCCTCCAATTTTTTCCTTGTGCACTATAAGTTGATTGGCGTTTATTACAATATCATTTCTAAGTGCATCGGCTATTGAATCCATACGTTTAATCATACGTTCTTCAAGCTCTTTCATTAGCACTAATTCTTCCTGACGTAATTTTTCAATTTCAAGCCTAACCTGACTCATTATACCAGTTGTATCAGCACTTCCTTTTCCATCACTGCTATAAACTCCATTATTCCCAAAGTTATAAACAAGTGTTAATTCGTGTGTAGAACCAAGGCTTCTTGATACATTAGACATATTAAACTCTGTAGCATACCCTACTGCTAAATCATCGGTTAAATACATTCCTAAACTAGCCATTGGACCTGTATGAGTACGATATCCTCCACTAAGCCAACCTAACTTGCGCATATCTAACATTAAATGCCCATCAACTTGAACCGGAATTTCTGGGGTATATCTAACTAAAACCTGAGGCACTAAGCTCATCTGCTTTCCAAAATCGCCTAATTGCTTCATCTCGAAATCATATGTATATTTCATCGACCCAATATAGTGTCGGTTTAAATTATATATTACCGATGTATCTCTTAATTCTTGTGCATAATCTATAGAGTTTTCGAATAATTGTGGTGCCGAAAATCCAATATCGAAATTATAAAAATTAAAATTAACACCTGCATTAAAGTCGAACTCAGTTTTTCCGGCAGTATTACCTGCATAAACTATATCGGAACGATCAGCTACAATCTCCGATTTATTTATCCCTTCGTTAATAACTCCAACACTTAATCCTAAAGAAATTCTAAAACCTTCGGTAGCTAAAAACGAAAAAGAATATCCTCCGTAAAACGAAGTAGTTTGTAAAATACCAGTTTGATCGTGATACAAATATCCTGAATAACCAACATTATCGTTAGTTCGTTTTCCATTAAAAGAAATTAAAGATGTTTCTGGAGCTCCATCAACACCAATCCATTGATTACGGTGAATTAAAGCCATAATTGATTTATCATCAGAACCCGACAATGCAGGATTCAGAACAAATTGATTGTACTTAAACTGATTATAAACTGGCAACTGTTGCGCTTCTGCTTTACTTACAAGTAGCAGTAAAACTACCAATAATTTTATTGTTTTAAATATATTTTTCATAATAGGAATTAACATTCAATATAACTAAATAGTCTTATTTAAAAATAGTAACCGATCCCATAATAGGATTCTTTTTAGGCTGTTTAATTACATAATAATAAGTACCTGCTGGCAAATTAGCCCCACCATTAAGCTGTGGCCAATCGTTACTATATAATTTTTTCTGCATTACAATCGACCCCTGACGTGTTAGTATAGTAACTTCAACACCTTCAATCATTACAATACTTTCGGGCAATACCCAATTATCATTTACTCCATCTCCATTTGGCGTTACAAGGTTTTGTATATCATCGCTACTAAAATCATCCAGAATAACCTCAACATCATAAGTATTATCACATCCATCATTGCTTAATATCTTAACCTGATATTTATTTGAAGTTTCAACAATAACATCAAGTGTTTCTCCACCATCTTGAATTAATACATATTTTTCTCCATCAAGTAAATACCACAAATAATCGTATCCACCGTATGCATCTAAGCTAATAACATCTCCAACCGAAGCCTCTACTAACTTTTGTCTAACACCTGTTTCATCTCCACTAAATTCAACATAAATTGTATCAGATAAAGAACATCCCCACTCTGTGTCCAATTCAGTTACGTTAACAACATACTCTCCTGGCATTACAGCATTATGAATTGGCAATTCCTCTCCAAAAAGTGTATCTCCATCTAACATCCACGTATATGTTTTAAGCTTGTAATCTTCGTTTGAAGTTACAGTAAGCTTTACTCCTTCAGTATCATTATTACACAGTACAACCGATTCATCTCCGTTATTAATTAAAGTACTAATATCATAAACTTCAATTGACAAAGGTTTCGATATAATTGAAACACAACTACCAAGAGAAACTTCAACTTTATAACTATAACCTGCTCCATTTACATCAATTTCGAATTGATTATTTGCAACATCATTGACTGTTTTTTCAGAATCATAAACCAATTCATCAACAATTCCATTACCTGTTTTATACCATTTATAGGTATAATACTTAACCGGCATATTTCCAACACCATCTCCTACACCTTTAATAACAACATTATCGGCTCGGGCAACTAATACGTGCTCCGAATTATTACAAACTATTTCTGTTAGTGCACCTCCATTAATATAAGGCTCTTTAAGTTTACCAATAAATACATCAATAGTATCCGAATACGTTATACACTCTCCTCTTTCAACACCGAAGTAATAATAACCATGATTTTCGTTTCCTCCACTAACCACAAAACTTTCAACAACACTAAACGTTTCAGAACTAGAAATTTTTTCAGGATCTCTGTCAAGAACATCTGTTAATCTGTACCATGCAAACTCAGAAACTTTACCGTCTGCAAAATCATCATAAACTTGAGCTTTTAAAGTAACATCATTACCCATACATTCAACTCTGATAGGTGCAGTTTCTTGGTCAATAATATTTGCCGAATAATCAAATATATCAACTTCAACAGCCTCAGATAAAACACCGCACTCTCCGTAATTCAACACTTCAAGCTTATAAAACGAAGATCCTATTCCGTTAAGTTCCTTCGTAACATTTAATTCAATATCAGTAGCATCAGCAATTGGTTCATAAACTCCTGAATTATCTTCTTTGTACCATTGATATTTTACTACTTCTTCTACATCTTCACTAATACTTTTTAACAAAACAGTAGTACAGCTTTCTCTATAAGCATCTCCTGCAATTATGGCTTCAGCATTTTTAGATATATGTACAACAACCGTATCAGAAACACTTTCGCAAATTCCATCGTTTATTGTGTGTAAAACATACTTACCCGATTCGTCAGAAAAACCAAGTTCTAAATCGGCATAATCACTAACATACATAACACCATCGTCGGTAACACGCACCCACTTATAAGTAGGGTTAAACAAATTAGTACTTCCCGATTTTAAAACTAAATCAGTACCATCACATAAAACTTGTCCTCTTGCACCTAATATTATAGATACCGGCTTTATTATATTTTCAACCTCTACAGCTTCAGATAAAGAATAACAACCTGTTTCAGTATTCTCAACACTTAAAGTATAACCACCAATTGTTTCATTCGATACAGAAACTATAAATTCAGAACCACTACCAACAACTTTATCGTTTAAATACCATTCGTATTTAAACAAATCGGATATTGATTCTGATTTCAAAACAACTTCACTACCATCACAAAACTTTTCTCCACCATCTACAACTTTAATTACAGCATTAGGATTTTCGTTAACAGTAACATTAAATTCTTTTGATAAAACCGAACACGAATTAATTACATTATCAAATTCATTTCTAACTTCAACAACGTATTTTGCATCAGCTTTAACAACATCAGGAACGTTAAAAGTAATTGCAGGCTGATTAACATTAGTAACCTCAAGCTTATTGCCTCCAACAACTTCAAACCAATGATAATTAAATAAAGTATCGGTTATACTTGAAGTAAGAATTATAGGAGAGCCATTACAACCACTACTTGCTCCACTAATTTCAACTTCAAAATTCATATATCTAACATCTAAAGGCTTTGATATAGTGTCGCACAATCCGTAATTACTTAACTTAACCTGATAAGAACCATCATCATCGTACTGTACAAAATAAGTAGATTTTGTAGCTCCTTCAATATCTTCTGAATTCTTAACCCACTGATAAGTATAATTACTAGCATTAAACTTAGATTCTAATTTAAGTTCAACTCCATTTTCGTTACATATATACTGATTTTTTGAAGGAATAATTTTGGCAGGAACTCTTTCAACAACCACAACAGTAGCAGTATCCGAAACTTCGCAAACATTACCATAAACAGTAAGTATATAATCTCCTGAGTTTTCAACTTGTGACTTTTTAAGTTTAAAGTTATATTCATTAGATATTACCTTATCATTAAACTTCCATTCGTAAGTTAAATCTGGATTTTTACCTCCTGCTACTTTTAAATGAATATAATCTCCCGAACAAACCGAATCGTTAGTAACAACAGCTTCAACTTCTAAATTTTCAACAGTAACATTAATAATATTAGAAGGTTCGGAATAACAAGTTCCATCGTTAGTAACAACCAAATAATACTCTCCGTTTATTGTTGGAGCATAATCTATTTCAGTAGAATTTCCAGGAGCTTTAGTATCTTTAGCTTGATACCATTGATAAGACGGAGATACAGTATCTTGTAACGAAACTTGTAGTTTATCTCCCGTATTAACACATAAAGTTATATTTGATTCTCCTATAATTTCAACAGATGGCGTTATTATATATTTTACTTCAACAGTATCTCTTTTTACACAACCAGATGCTAAATTATCAAAAACAGTTAATTCATATCTACCTTCTTTATTAGCAATAAAAACTGTATCAGTTGAAAGCGTAGTACCAGAATCTACACCTGCATCAATATAAGTCCACGAAAAAGTATTACCCAACTTTTTCCAACCATCTTTAGCCTTAAGAGTTATTGGAGCTTTATTACACAATTTAACATACTCAACCGAATTATTGTTTTCGTCAAGTATATCACACTTATATTCAGGTACAGTAACAGTTAATATCTCCGAGTACATAGTACACTTATCATAATTAGTTACCGATAATTTATACTGCCCTTTTTCTTTAACAGTAATATCTGCATCAGTACCAATAACAACAGAACCCTTAAACCACTCATAAGTTACATTTTCATCAACCATATTAATAGTTGTTGCTGAACTAAGAGTTATTTGATCGCATATATATATTTTATTCTCCCCTTCATTATTATAGTCACCTATTAAAGAAATAACAGGATCAGGGTTTTTAGATAATACAACATTTACAGATTCCGAAATACTATTACATGTTGAATTATTAACAACATCTAATGTAATTTCAAACTCTCCATATCCCTTCATTGAAACACTATTAACTTTAAAAGGATTACCTGTATATAATAATTCGTTTTTGCTGTTATACCAATTATACGAATAATCACTATCGGTATTAACAGATCTTAATTTAACCTCATCGTTTTCACAAAGTATAAGCTCACCATCAACCTTAATTTCCGACTTAGGCGATTCAATATATTCAACAGTATATTTAGGTCCCGAAACACTACAATCATATCCGAAAGCAACATCTAAGTAATATTTACTATTTTCTAATTCATCAACCTCAATACTTAACTGTTTGCTATTTCCAACTATTTTACCATCCTTATACCAAGTATAATTAAATTCATTTCCAGAATCAATTACATCCGATACAAAAGTAACAGTATTACCTGCACACGATTTAACTTTACGTCCGTCAATACTACCCAAACTCTCGTTTTGTAATTCAACGCTATAAGTAATTTCAGCAGGAATTTCTTTAACTATTACTTCAAGCTGATATGATTTTTCGCATACAGCAGGACCTTTAATGTTTAAAGTATATTTTCCCGATTCAGAAATCTCACCGGGTATAGACAATTCTGGAGTTGTTGCTTTTTGAATCTCAACTCCATTTTTACTCCATGTATAAGTATATTCAACATCGGCACTCTTAAATTCAGAGGTTAAACCAATATCAGTACCAACACAAACCTTTACTTTATTATCAACAATACTAAAACCATTTCCATTTTCAACAATTTTAGCATTAAAATCGTGTACTATAACCTCAACTAAATCCGATTCGTTAGAACAAACACCAAGATTTAAAGTTTTTAAATAATATTTACCTGTTACAGTTACAGGGTAAGTTTCTCCATTCCCAACCAAAACATCACTTTCGTTGTACCACTCATAAATAGGTTCTTCAATATTAGTACTTGAAGCTTTTAAAGTAATCTCTTCTCCAACACAAACATCAAAAAACTTAGCCGATGAATCTTCTATATCAATATCAGGTATTGATGTTACGAAAGCCGAAATTGGCTCTTCGGTAACTCTTACTTCAATAACATCTGATCTAAAATCACAAGCTCCCGAAAAATAATCAACATAATAAAAACCACTTTTTTCAGCAGTAATAGACAGTTCACCACTCGCTAAAAATTCATACTCATAACTAATGTCATTTTCGGCATAATACCAAGTTAACAAATCTCCATACCCTTCAGTTAATTCACTCCCATCAGGCAAAGTAACAATTCCTTTAATTTCAACTGAACCTCCAATACAAAAATCAGATGGAGTGCTTACTGTAGCATTAACTATAACACCAGGCACAACATTAACAAGCGTAGCTATTATATTATTAATACTTTTATCTGATTTACACTGAATTTTAACAGAATATCCATTTCCTCCATCAATATATGGTATAGATATACTTTCTAACTTATATCTAGTAACCCCTTTAACATAATCAACGGTTCCAAGTAATGTTGGTTCATCAAAACTAGATTTTGAATTAGATAGTACAATTTCAAACTTCTCTGATTCAGCAAAATCACCAGAAACTTTAAAATTTAATAAACCACCCGGATAGCTGTAAGTTTCACCAGCACATAAATCGGCTAAATAAAACCTACCCTTATCAATAGATTGAGAAATACCCGACATAGGCAAAGCCATAACAAAAACCAGAAGCAGTAAACTAACCACCCTGTTTTTAATTAAATTATTAAAACCTATATAATCTTTAAAATTGTCCATAAAATTTGCTTGCTTCATAATCATCTTACATTTATGACTGAAAAAAACAGCCGATGAAAAATTACACTTCTATAACCAACTACTACAAACAAAAGTTACTTAGTAAAGCTGATTTCATATTAGTTAGGTTAATAAATACTACTGTATAATAAACATGTATAGAAGTATGCCAAATTAATACAATTATATAATGTACCTACTACTTAGTTAAATTACAAGTAACACTAATTACATAGCTTCATGACTTCAATATGATAGTATTTATTGTTTATAAATATACGAAAAACGATTTTATATACACTTATACTAATAAATAATAAATAGTTAATCAACTCTTTTTCAGTTATTTGCATATTACAACACTGTAATCAATAATAAAAAAACATATACTAACAAAACCAAACAACCATTAAATTAAACACATCTAATTATTTATATTTCTCAATAATCAAGTAATATTTAACGTACATGTAAACTCCTAACTAAATAAAACTCAATCAAATAATTTAAACATACTATATAAGCTTAAAAACAAGCTTTATCCTTTTATAATAATTATACATTGAAAATCAAACATAAATATCTAAATTCGCATACTTTATAACTAGATACTTTAAATGGAAAACTTAAAAAAAGCCAAAGGAGCACTAATATCTGTATTTCACAAAGACGGATTAGAGCCTATTATAAAGACACTAAATGATAATGGTGTAACAATTTATTCAACAGGTGGTACTCAAAAATTCATTAACGATTTGGGAGTTGATGTAATTCCGGTTGAAGATGTAACTTCATACCCGTCAATACTAGGTGGTAGAGTTAAAACACTTCATCCAAAAGTTTTTGGAGGTATTTTATCAAGAAGAGATTTTGATGGAGATATAAAGCAAGTTGAAGAATACGGAATTCCGGAAATTGACATTGTAATTGTTGATTTATATCCTTTCGAAAAAACTGTTAGTTCAGGAGCTTCGGAAGCAGATATTATTGAAAAGATCGACATTGGAGGTATTTCGTTAATTCGTGCAGCAGCAAAAAACTTTAAAGATGTAACAATAATTTCAGAGATGAGTCAGTACGACGAATTCAATAAAATTATTACAGAGCAAAATGCGTCTACAACTCTTGAACAAAGAAAGAAGTTTGCAGCTAAAGCGTTTGGTGTTTCATCGCACTACGATACTGCAATTTTCAACTACTTTAACAAGGAAGAAAAAGAAGATGTATTAAAAATAAGCGAGAATAACGCAAACGTACTTCGTTACGGAGAAAACCCTCATCAAAAAGGTGTATTCTTTGGAGATATGAATGCAATTTTCGACAAACTTCATGGTAAAGAGCTTTCGTACAACAATTTACTTGATGTAGATGGAGCTGTTAACTTAATGAATGAGTTTAAAGATAATAATCCAACTTTTGCAATACTAAAACACAATAACGCTTGTGGTTTAGCAACAAGAGATAACCTAAAAGATGCGTATTTAGATGCACTTGCAGGAGATCCAACTTCGGCATTTGGAGGAGTATTAATATCGAATAAAGAAATTGACAGTGCTACGGCTCAAGAAATAAACAAATTATTTTGCGAGGTTGTAATTGCTCCTTCTTACGAAGATGGTGCATTGGAAATTATTAAATCGAAGAAAAATAGAATTATTCTTGTTCAGAAAGAAGTTGAACTTCCTACTAAACAAGTTAGAACTATTTTAAACGGGTATTTAGAACAAGATAAAAACTCTATTACTGACAAACAGGAAGATTTAAAACCTGTAACAAATATAGAGCCTAACCAAACCGAAATTGACGATTTATTGTTTGCTTCTAAAATTTGTAAGCACACTAAATCAAACACAATTGTTTTGGCTAAAAACAAACAATTAATTGCATCAGGTACCGGACAAACATCTCGTATTGATGCATTAAATCAATCAATTGCAAAGGCAAAATCATTCAACTTCGATTTAAGTGGTTCTGTTATGGCATCTGATGCGTTTTTCCCTTTTCCTGATGCAGTAGAAGTGGCCGACAAAGCAGGTATACATGCAATTATTCAACCAGGTGGTTCAATAAAAGACCAATTATCAATTGACTATTGTAACGAAAACAATTTGGCAATGGTATTTACTGGAACAAGACATTTTAAACACTAAATAATAATTGGCTGATACTTAACAAATTGTTATTATCAACAAAAATTATTTTAAAATACTAGTTGCCGATTATTGTAAATGTTATTGCAAATGCAAACACTATTACTCATAATCATTTACAATAATCGGCATCTTTAATAAATTTTAAATAACAATAGCAACATGGGTTTTTTTGATTTTATGACAGAGGATGTAGCAATAGATCTTGGTACAGCCAACACACTTATTATACATAATGACAAGGTAGTGGTTGACAGTCCATCAATAGTTGCTATTGACCGTAGTAGTGGAAAAGTAATTGCAGTGGGTAAAACTGCAAGTCAAATGCAGGGTAAAACGCACGAAGACATTAAAACAATACGTCCTCTTAAAGATGGTGTAATTGCCGATTTTCAAGCATCGGAATACATGATGCGTGAGATGATTAAAAGCATACCAGGAATAAAAAGAAAACTTTTTACTCCATCATTACGAATGGTAATTTGCATCCCTTCGGGAATTACAGAGGTTGAAAAACGTGCTGTACGAGATTCTGCCGAACATGCAAATGCAAAAGAAATTTACATGATTCAGGAACCTATGGCAGCAGCTATTGGTATTGGTATTGATGTAACTCAACCAAAAGGAAACATGATTATTGATATAGGAGGTGGAACTACTGAAATTGCAGTTATTGCTTTGGGAGGTATTGTATCGGATAAATCAATAAAAATTGCAGGCGATATTTTTACAAACGATATTAGCTACTACATGCGTACACAACACAACTTATATGTTGGAGAACGTACGGCAGAAAAAATTAAAATAGAAATTGGTGCAGCAGTAACTGATCTTGAAAATCCACCTGAACCACTTGATGTACAGGGTAGAGATTTATTAACAGGTAAACCAAAACAAATTACTGTTACTTACGGAGAAATTGCAAAAGCACTTGACAAATCAATACTACGTGTTGAAGATGCTGTTATGGAAGCACTATCTTCTACTCCACCAGAACTTTCGGCAGATATTTACAACACAGGTATTTATTTAGCAGGAGGTGGATCGATGTTACGTGGTTTAGACAGACGTATTTCTCAGAAAACTGAGCTACCAGTATTTATTGCAGAAGATCCTTTAAGAGCAGTTGTACGTGGTACAGGAATTGCACTAAAAAATATTGATAAATTCAACTTCTTATTGAAGTAATAAAATATAATTTGCGGATTTTTACATTAGATAAAAATCCGCAAATTGCTTTTTAAAAGCCTCTAAATTAAAAGCAACTAACTGATATGCAACAACTGATATTATTTTTAATTAAACGAAAATACTTTTTTTTGTTATTACTTCTTCAAATTGTTGCCCTTATTTTAACTATTCAAAATCAAGATTATCATCGTTCTCAAATAGTTGGGTCAACAGGTAATTTTATTGGAGATACTTATAAAAACATCAATAAATTCGATTCGTATTTAAAACTGAAAGACGAAAATGAATTACTACTTGATGAAAATGCTAAACTACATTCTCTTCTCGAAAAATCGATGTATAGCATATCTACAAACTTCACAACCTACTCCGACTCTATAAATAAAGGATTCCGACAGAAATACCAATATTCTGGAGCTTTAGTAATAAATAATTCTTACCGCCAACGCAACAACTATTTAACCATAAATAAAGGAAAAATTAATGGCGTTACCGAAGAATCGGGAGTTGTAACACACAATGGTATTGTTGGTGTTGTAAATAATATTGGAGAAAATTATTCAAGTGTAATTTCAGTATTAAATAAAAATTTACTGATAAATGCTAAACTTAAAAAATCGAGTTATTTTGGTTCTTTAAAATGGGATGGAAGAAATCATAACATTTTGCAATTAACCGATATTCCTAAGCATGCCAAAATATCAATAGGCGATACAATTACTACCGGTGGATATTCTTCTATTTTTCCTGCAGAAATACCAATCGGAAAAATTTCGTATTTCGAAATTAAAGAAGGACAAAATTATTACGATATTGAACTAGAAACTTTTATAGATTATGCCAATATAAAATCGGTGTACATTATAAAAAACTTACATAAAATAGAACTCGACACTATTCAATAGACATATAATAATGGATAAAAACTTAAAAATTATATTCAGATTTTTTATTTTAATAATAGTGCAATTAGCTATTTTAAATAAAATTGATTTCGGAGGTTATATAAATCCACAACTATATATACTATATGTAATATCATTTCCATACTACGGAAAAAACAAAAGCATATTTATGATTAGTAGTTTTTTCTTGGGTTTAATACTTGATTTCTATATGAATTCGGGAGGAATTTACGCCTTTTCAACTACATTAATTGCATATTTAAGATACGATATTTACAGTGCTATTATTGGTAGATTTGAAGAATCGAAACCAAGAGTTGCTTTTGAAGAAGTGCCATTTGTAAAATCATTTGTATATTTATTTATTATGACATTTATACACCATACATCAATGTTTTGGCTCGAAAACTTCAGTTTTAATCAACTTGACACAATGTTTATTAAAATTTTTAGTAGTACATTATATACTACTGCAATGTTAATATTGGTTTTATCTATATTTACACGAAGTAAAAAAATATCATAATAAAACAATTAAGCTATAGTACATTATGAACAGAAAAATATTTTCATTTCTAATGCTTTTTATAGTAATGATAATTTTTTTAATAAGGTTATTTTACATTCAAATAGTTAATGATTCGTACAAATTTGAATCAGATAAAAACTCACGTCAAAAAATAAAACTCTATCCCGATAGAGGTTACATCTACGATAGAAATAATATTTTATTAGTATCAAACCAACCAGCTTACGATTTAATGGTTATTCCACGTAAGGTTAAAAACATTGATACTCTGAAATTTTGCAAACTTATAAACATAACAAAAGAACGATATATAAAACGTATGAAAAGAGTAAAGTCTTATTCATGGCGTAAACCATCGGTTTTTATTGGAGAACTATCAAAAGAAAACTTTGCATTTTTTCAGGAGAAAATGTTTAAGTTTCCTGGTTTTTATATTCAGAAAAAAACACTCCGAAAATATCCATTTAAATCAGCTCCAAATGTATTAGGGTATGTTGGAGAAGTATCGTCGTGGATGTTAAAAAAAGACACTTCAGGCTTTTACCGACAAGGAGATCAAATTGGAATTGCGGGTATTGAGAAATCGTATGAAAAAGAATTAAGAGGACAAAGAGGCGTAAAATACGTTGTTGTTGATGTGCACAATCGTGTACAAGGACGATATGAGCAAGGAGATTACGATACTATTCCGGTTAACGGAGCCGACATAAAATCGACAATAGATATTTTTCTGCAACAATATGGAGAAAAATTAATGACTAATAAAAGAGGAGGAATTGTTGCTATTGAACCAGGAACTGGCGAAATATTAGCATCAATAACTGCACCATCGTACGACCCTAATTTACTTATTGGAAGAAAAAGATCTAAAAACTATTCAAAACTATTAAGTCAAGACGGTAAACCCCTTTTTGATAGAGGTTTATTGGCTCAATATCCCCCAGGATCGCCATTTAAAATAATTAATGCACTTGTTGCATTACAAGTTGGAGCTATAACCGAAAATACAGGCTTTACATGTCATCATGGTTTCCGACACGGTAGCTTACATGTAAAATGCCATTGCGGAATATACGATAGACCACAAAAATTAAACTCAGCTATATTAAGATCGTGTAATAATTATTTTTCTACTTCGTATAAATTATCGATAGAACAATATCCAACAACCGAAGAAGGCTTTAGAGTTTGGAGCGAGCACGTAAAAAGTTTTGGATTAGGTAAATATTTAAACAACGATTTGCCAACAGGAAGAAAAGGCCTTGTACCAAACACACAATTATACGACAAGGTTTACGGAAAAGGAAGGTGGAGACCAACATACAATATATCGAATGCAATAGGGCAAGGAGAATTATTAGTAACTCCAATACAACTTGCAAACATGACGGCTGCTGTTGCCAACAAGGGTTATTACTATACTCCTCATATTGTGAAAAATATAGGTGAAAATTCAGTTGAGAACACTAGATTTGCAAACAGAATTAACACTACTGTTGATCCTAAATATTTTCCGGCAGTTATACAAGGAATGATAGATGTATTTGAACCAGGTGGAACTGGTTGGGCATCGAGAATTCCGGGAATGAAAATTGCAGGTAAAACAGGTACTGCAGAAAATCCACATGGGCAGGATCACTCAATATTTATTGCTTTTGCACCGGCTGATAATCCGAAAATTGCAATTGCTGTTTTTGTAGAAAATGGTTATTGGGGTTCGAGATGGGCAGCTCCTATTTCTACCTTAATGATTGAAAAATATTTAACAGGAGAGGTTAAAAGAAAAAGATTAGAAAAAAAGATTATTGAGGGTAGTTTACAAAATGAATATAACAAACAAAAAAATCATTAATATTGAAAAGTAGAAGTATAAACATATTCGCCAACTTGGACTGGATACTTGTGATACTCTACTTTGCATTTGTGTTTACTGGTTGGATAAACATCTACTCGGCTGTGCTTGATCAAGACCATTCTAGCATTTTCGACATGAGTCAGAAGTACGGAAAACAACTGAGTTTTATAATTGCGGGATTAGGATTAATCTTTATTATACTAATGCTAGATGGCAAGTTTTATGAACGATTTTCGAGCGTAATATACTTTGTTTCATTACTAAGTTTAGTTGGGTTATTTGTTTTTGGTAAAAAAGTTGGAGGAGCCACATCATGGTACGCAATAGGTTCTTCTTTTTCAATACAACCATCAGAATTTGCTAAATTTGCTACGGCTTTGGCAGTTGCAAAATTTATAAGCATACCTAGTTTCTCATTAAAAAAAGTAAAATATCAATACATGATATTTGCTATTATTATGTTGCCGGCATTAATTATTATACCTCAACCCGACCCAGGTTCGGCACTAGTTTACGTTTCGTTTTTATTTGTTTTATACCGAGAAGGTTTAAACAGTAATTATATGACTTTAGCTTTTTTAACAGCTTTTTTATTCATTTTAAGTATTCCATTCGACTACAAAACACTAATCTTAATCTTTTCGATATCATTAATAATTTACATTATTTACCAAAAGCAAAGAGGCAAACCAATTGTAAAACTGTTTTTGTATTTAACATATATAATTGTGTTTCTAACTTCGGTAGATTATGTTTACAACAACATACTTGAAGACAGACACCGTAACAGACTTGAGGTTTTATTAGGCATGAAACACGACCCTACCGGTGTAGGTTATAATCAACACCAATCAATGGTGGCAATTGGATCGGGTGGATTTAATGGAAAAGGTTTTTTAAAAGGAACTCAAACCAAAGGTGATTTTGTACCCGAACAAAGTACCGACTTTATTTTTTGTACAGTTGGAGAAGAATGGGGCTTTGTTGGAAGTGCTTCGTTCATTATAATTTTCTCTTTTTTTATAGGGTACTTACTCTACAAATCTGAAAAACAAAAACTTGTTTTCAGTAGAATTTACGGTTATTCTACCGCAATGATTTTCTTCTTTCACTTTGCAATAAATATTGCAATGGTTATGGGTATTGCACCTGTTATTGGTATTCCTTTGCCATTTTACAGCTATGGAGGTTCATCGTTATGGGGATTTACAATTCTATTATTTATTTTCATAAAACTCGATTCCGAGAACAAATCTATATTATAAACAGTGGTTTTTACCTGCTTATAAATACCATGACACAATTATTTGTGTGAAAAACATCAATATCACTACTCAAAAAATTCAGTTTTATGAAGCATTAATCCTGATGCAGGTGCTATATAATTAAACGGTGTTTTATCAGTTCCTAATAATGTTTTTTCAAGTTCTTCTAATGTAATTTCATGCTTACCTAATTTAACTAATTGCCCCATCATAAGTCGGACTTGATTACGCATAAATCCAACTGATGATATTTTAAACAAATATGACTCTTGAGGAAAAAAACTTGCAGTATATTCTGTATTTGCAACAATTACAGACTGTAAAACTTCTCGTACCGTATTTGTATTTTCGTTTGGCTTGGTTACATATTTAATAAAATTATGAGTACCCAAAAATAGCTCTGCACCTTCTTTCATCAATTTAATATCTAAATCTACACGAAAGGTTGTTAATAATGAAGCTGAAAATGGATGAGAATTATTACCCGAAGCAAACAAGTAATAGTAATGCTTTATTTTAGGGGTATTAATAATATTAAAAGTGTTGTCAATCTCTTTAATCGAAATCAACTTTATATCGAAAGGAATATTAAAATTAACTTCCTTTAAAAATACATCAATATCAATTGGAGCTTCTGTAAATAATTCGAAAGCACTATGATTAGCCGACACCATTGCATCGGTTCGGCTGGTACCTAATGTTTTAAAATTATCGTGTTTCAATACAAACTTAATAGTTCTATCAATCATGTAATGCACCGTTTTCAGCTCTTTTTGTTTCTGCCATCCATGAAAACGATACCCTAAATACTGTACTTCCACTAAATAATAGTGCTTTATTACCATAATTTACATAATTTAATAACTGAATTAATTATATTCAAAACAAATGAATTTAAAGCAAAGGTAATTATACATAATTACATGCACTTAGTTTTATAGTTAAGTTATACACCAACAAGCTTTATATTCTTAAATTCAACTAATAAACACTACGATATAATTTTAGGAGTAAGCACATGAAAAGAATAGTTATATTTTCAGGATCAGGATTAAGTAAAGAAAGTGGCATACCAACATTTAGAGATTTTGATGGTTTATGGCAAGATTATGACCCACGAGAACTTGCTACTATTAATGCGCTAAAAACCAACACCGAAAAGGTTATGGATTTCTATAATATGCGTAGAAATAAAATGTGGGAATCATTTCCTAACGCTGCACACCAATCTATTATCGAGCTTGAAAAAAAGTTTGAAGTAAAAGTTATTACTCAAAATGTTGATAATTTACATGAACGTGCTGGTTCGGAAAACGTTTTACACATACACGGAGAATTATCGAAAGTACGAAGTATGATTGATGAAGAGTTGATTTACAGTATTGAAGAAAAAAAGGATGTTAATTTAGGCGATTTATGTTCTAAGGGTTCTCAACTAAGGCCACATATTGTATTATTTGGAGAGCCGGTGCCTAAAATTAAAGAAGCTATTGAAATTGTTAAGACTGCAGATATTTTAATAGTAATAGGTACATCTTTGCAAGTATATCCGGCTGCTGAATTAATAGAATACACAAAAGAAGATTGCGAAACCTACATCATAAACCCCGAGATTCCATCGATTAAAAAGAAAGATAACAGATTTTTTATAACCGAAAAAGCATGTATTGGCTTACCTAAACTTGTGCATAAACTATTGAATTAACAATGAATATATCAAAACAAATTCTTGTAGAACATTCAGTGAAAAACGCAATATTAATAGCTAATTATATTGAACTAAATCCTGACTTATTACCCGAATTGATAAATATTACACTTTACGGAGATAAAATTTCAGCACAAAGATCGGCTTGGTCTTTAGCTAAATTTTCGGATGAGTTTTATGTAAATTTATTACCCTTTATTGATGAAATAATTAACAACTTAAATAACGTAAAACATGCTGCCGTATCAAGAAACTACGCAAGGCTATTAATGGTTATATCTGAAAGAAAAAACAAATATAAAATCCCAAATAATTTAATTGATAAAATAGTAGAAACAGCTTTTACATGGCTAATTAATATTGATGAAAAAGCTGCGGTAAAAGGTTATTCAATGTACACTCTTTATAATTTATCGGACAGAAGAAAATGGATATTACCCGAACTAAAAACTTTTATAGATAATAATTACGCAGGTTCTCCTCCGTATTTTCAAGCTGTTGGACGAATGATTTTGAAGAAAAAAAGTTGAAATATAATTAAGAGCTTCAATCGTGTACATTTTATAAAAAACAACAGGTTAATATTGATTAACTATTTAAGTTTCATTAATTCTGCAATATTCCTACCCGTATTTTGTAATAATTCGGCAGTTCTTTTAACCGACTCGTTTAAGCTTTGTGGTTTATCTTGAATTGAAAATACCGAAACACATCCTAATTCATAAAATTCATCAACAATATTATAATCTACTTTTCCTCCAACTAAAATAAAAGATTTATTATGTTGTTTACATTTTTTAGCAATTCCAGAAATTAACTTGCCTTTTAAAGTTTGTTCGTCTATTGATCCTTCTCCACTTATAACCAAATCCGATTCTGAAATCTGCTCATCTAAATTCACAATCTTCATAAAATAATCAACACCCGAAACTATTTCAACATCAAAAACATTTGCCAATCCAAAAGCAATACCTCCAGCAGCACCTATTCCTGCCACTTCTCTCAATCTTAAACCCGTTGTATTTTCAAGTGCATCGGCATAACGGTGCATATTTATTTCTAAAATTGGCAAATTACTTATAGATGCACCTTTCTGAATAGCGTAAGTATATGTTGCACCATTATCTCCCAACAAAGGATTATCAACATCTGCTAATATTTTAAAACTGCAATTTTCTATTAAAACTTTTGATAAATCAATACCCGAAATACTATGTAAATCCGAATTACAAATAAACTTATTTTCTAAACCAATAAACTTAACTCCTAAAGCCGATAAAACACCTGCACCTCCATCGTTAGTAGCACTTCCGCCTACTGATAAAATAAATTTTCTAACTCCTGAATTATAAGCATCCAAAACCATTTCTCCAACTCCGTAGGTTGAGGTTATAAATGGATTTTTCTCATTATCGTTCAACAACTCTAAACCCGAAGATTGAGCCATTTCGATAAATGCAACCTTATCGGTTAAATTTATTGCATATTCTGCATTAATACTTCTGCCAAGAGAATCGGATATTTCAATTTGTATTTTACTGAATAACTTATTGTGTAAAAACACAGCTAAAGCCCCCTCTCCTCCATCGCTTATAATTTGTTTTTGCACTGATATTTGTTTGTTTTTAATCAAACCTAGCTCTAAATTATTAGCAACTTCAATTGAAGTTAAAGAGTTTTTAAACGAATCGGATGCTATTAGTATTTTCATTTTTTAATATTAAAATTTAGATAATGGTTTATTTTAATGGTTAATTGTGAATGATTAATTACACAGTGCCTATTAACTCTCTTAGATTCAACTAATAAATGTAATAATTTATTTTACCTGATAAATACCATGATTTATAGAATCATATAACCTACAATAACACTTCCACAACACTTGTTTTGTCATATCTCATTTAAATTAACCATTATTTATTTAACATCTCTGAAGATAAATATTGAAAACAAAATTTCAGCAAAAACATCAAATACAATTAAAATTATTGCACATTGCTTTATGTATGTTATATTTGCACGCTTAAAGAATAAAACTAAAATTCTTATGGGCCTTAATAGTTTAAACGCAGTATCTCCAATTGATGGTAGATATCATTCAAAAACAGCTGAACTTTCTGCATATTATTCAGAAGAAGCTTTAATTAAATATCGTGTAAAAGTTGAAATCGAGTATTTTATAGCTCTTTGCGATATTCCAATTCCTCAGCTAAAATCTTTCGACCACACAAAGTACGACGAACTTAGAACTATTTATAGAGAGTTTAGTACCGAAGATGCACAAGCAATAAAAGATATTGAGGCAGTTACAAACCACGATGTAAAAGCTGTAGAGTACTTTATTAAAGGTAAGTTTGATGAAATGAACTTACAAGAATATAAAGAATTTATACATTTCGGATTAACATCTCAGGATATTAACAACACTGCAATTCCGCTTTCGTTACGTAACGGAATTGAAGAGGTTTACTTACCCGCAATTACCGAATTAATTGAATATTTACACGATCTTGCTAACGATTGGAAAAACATACCTTTATTAGCACGAACTCATGGTCAGCCAGCTTCTCCTACTTTATTAGGAAAAGAAATTATGGTATTTATTGAGCGTTTAAATGTTCAGATTGATACTCTTGAAAAAGTTCCATTTAGCGCTAAATTTGGTGGAGCAACTGGAAATTTCAATGCACATTATGCTGCTTATCCTGATTATGATTGGAATGGTTTTGCAAAGGTTTTTGTTAATGATGTATTAGGACTTAATCGTTCTTTTCCAACTACACAAATTGAGCATTACGATAATATGGCTGCTTTATTTGATGCTTTAAAACGTATTAACTCTATTTTAATTGATCTTGACCGTGATATGTGGACTTACGTATCGATGGAATATTTTAAGCAGAAAATTAAAAAAGGAGAAGTAGGTTCTTCGGCTATGCCACACAAAGTAAATCCTATCGATTTTGAAAATTCGGAAGGAAACTTAGGAATGGCAAATGCTATTTTCGAACATTTATCTGCAAAATTACCAATATCAAGACTTCAACGAGATTTAACAGATTCAACAGTATTACGTAATATTGGTGTACCAATTGCACACTCGTTAATAGCTATAAAATCTACCATGAAGGGTATGAAAAAAATGCTTTTGAATACTGATAAACTAGCCGAAGATTTAGAAAATAATTGGGCTGTTGTTGCAGAAGCAATTCAAACTGTACTACGTAGAGAGCAGTACCCTAATCCTTACGAAGCTTTGAAAGGTTTAACACGTAAAAACGAAAAAGTTACAGCTAAAACAATTGCCGATTTCATTGAAACTCTTGATGTATCGGAAGAAATTAAAGCTGAGCTTAGAGTGTTTTCTCCATCGAATTACGTTGGAAAGTAAAACTCTTAAATAAATATAAAAAAAAGCCCATTCCGAAATTTCGGAGTGGGCTTTTTTTATTAACACTATTAAATATATAAACAGCCAAATAAAGTGTACTCGTAATTTTATAATATTGACTCTCTGATAAATCAAGTTATTATTATTATCGTTACAAAAGTTATAGCCGAAAAATAGCGATAACGCTATAACGTTTTGCGATTGTAACGATAATTACGATTTATCAAAACACGGTATTTGTAAGAAATACCATAATATTTAAGTAACTACACATGAACAAAAAGAATAAACATGTAAACTAAATACTACAAATAATTAAAATATAATTTAAGTTT
The DNA here is from genome assembly GCA_023145615.1 of Ichthyobacteriaceae bacterium. Lineage (GTDB taxonomy): Bacteria > Bacteroidota > Bacteroidia > Flavobacteriales > JADGDT01 > JADGDT01. The sequence continues at coordinate 20,613 of JAGLDK010000013.1, forward strand.
CATGCATCAATAATAAAACAACAATTAGTGAAAAATATTCTGCAAACAAATAACACTACAAAATAATCAATAGCATAGCTGTAAATATCAATAAAATAGAAAAACACATTACCAAAACACAACAAAAATAGATTATTGATAAATTAATATAAAAGAATAATTACAAGCAAAATAAACTTGATTTATGCAACAAAATCAATCAATTAAAAACATTTAAACAAGCTGTAAATAAACAGATAAACAGACATATACATAAACCAAAAAGTTTACATTTGCTACGTGATTTTAAATCAGTAAACTAATTAAGATTAAGATGTCAGAAGAAAAATTGGACAACCTGCAAAACGCAGAAGGAAATGATTCTACTCAACAAAATATTGAGGTAAATAATGAGGTAGAAAACAAAAACGATACAACTGAAGTATCGGTAGAAAATGAAACCACTGAAGAAAACGGTGATAAATCTACTACTGAAGTTGAAAAATCGGAAAAAGTTGAGATACCTTTAAACGACTATTCTAAAATGGATGCTGAAAAGTTGTATGATGAGGCTGAGATGCTAATTAAATCTTATCAGGTACAACTTATTAAAACTCACGTTGAAAAAATAAGAGAGCAATTTTATTCGTTAGTTAATCTGGATAAAAAGGATAAGGAAGAAGCATTTATTGCTGAAGGTGGTAATGTTATTGATTTTAGATACGAGAGTTATATTAAGAAGCAATTTGCAGCTTTATACAGCGATTACCGTGCTAAGAAAGATGCTTTTCAGAAAAATTTAGAAGAGCAGCAATTAAAGAACCTTAAATTCCGCCAAGATCTTATTAATGAACTTAAAGAGTTGATTAACAAGGAAGAAACTATGTCGGAAACTTACAAAGAGTTTACCGAAATTAGAGACAAATGGGCTAATGCGGGGCATGTACCAAAAACAGAATCGAATGATTTATGGCGTACATATCACCACCATGTTGAAATGTTTTACGATTTCCTTCGTTTAAACAACGAAATGCGTGATTTAGATTTCAAACATAATTATGACAAAAAAGCTAAGTTAATTTTAGCTGCCAAAAATTTAGCTAACGAGCCATCAATTAAAATTGCTTTTGATGAACTTCAGCTTTTACATAAAATTTGGAAAGAAGAAACTGGGCCAGTTGCTAAAGAACTTAGAGATGTTATTTGGGAAGAGTTTAGTGATGCTACCAAGGTTATACACGACAGAAGACACGAACAACTAAAGGAGCAGCGTAAAATTTGGGAAGAAAATCTTGTAAAAAAACAAGCTATTTGTAAAAATATTGAACTTGTTACTGCTGAAGAAGGTTTTGCACATGCCGAATTACAGGATCGTATAAAACGTATTGATGCACTTAAGGGTGAGTTTCAGAAAATAGGTAGAGTTGCAAATGCTCATAACGATGAAATTTGGCAACAATTTAAAGATGTTACTCGTGCTTTTAACAAGCAGAAAAACGATTTCTACAAAGGCTTAAAAGATGTTCAGACAAAAAATTTAGAACAAAAAGTAAAGCTTGTTGAAGTTGCTGAATCGTTAAAAGATAGCACCGATTGGAAAAACACTACCGATAAGTTAAAGAAAATTCAGGCTGATTGGAAGAAAATAGGTCATGTACCACGTCAACAATCCGATGAAATTTGGAATCGTTTTAGAGGAGCATGTAACTACTTCTTCGATAAAATGACAGAGAACAGAAAGGCTATTGACAGCAAGTTTGATGGTAATTTAATTGCTAAACAAGAATTTTTAGTTGAGCTTGAGAAACTTGTTTTTCCTGAAGATTCGAAAGAAGCAGTTGCTTTGCTAAAAGAGCAAATTAATAAGTGGAAAAGTTTTGGACCTGTACCAAGAAACAAAAAAGCTATTGAAAATGAATTTAGTAGTGTTATTGATAAGTTTTTTGACAAACTAAACCTCGACCAAAACGAAACTGCCTTAATTAAATTCAAGAATAAAATTGATACACTTGTTGCATCTGACGATATTATTGGAGTTAGAAAAGAAGGAGATTTTGTTCGTAAAAAAATGGAGGAAATCAGAAAAGAAATAAACTTACTTGATAATAACTTAGGTTTCTTTAATGTTAGTCCTGATAGCCCATTGGTTAAGGATGTACACCGTAAAATTGAACGTAACAAAGAAAATTTAAATCTTTGGAAACTTAAAAATGATTATTTAAAAACAATTTAATCATTAATATTATTACAAAAAACAAGCTCTTTTAACTAGTTTAAAAGAGCTTGTTTTTGTTTATAACTAATAGTATTGGGCTAACTCTAAAATAACATTGTCGGGACCTTTAAAATAGCAAAGTTTCTTGTTTTTAATGCCATTGTTACTATACACCTGAAGCTCTGAAAACATTTCTACTCCATAATTTTGCAATTTCTTGTACAAACTTTCTATTTCAGTAACATTAAACGCAATGTGCCTCATTCCTATTTGGTTTGCTAAATCATTATTAACATCCTCTCCTCCTACCGGATTACAATACTGAATTAACTCAATACAAGTTTCGGCATTTGGCAAAACCAATTTACTATACTTGGCACGCACTCCTTTAAGCCCAACAACCTTATCTATCCACTCCCCTTTTAACTCTCCTTCGGCATCAAGCACAAATCCTAACAACTGTATATAAAACTCTTTAGAAACCTCTAAATTGGTTACTGATATATTTATGTGATCAATGGCTTTTATCATGATTGAGGGGTTTATATGTATTTGAAAATACAATATATGAAATCAGTTAAATAAATTAATTTTATTTAAACAATATTAACAAAAAAAGCTACCAACAGATGTTGGTAGCTTTTAAATTTTACAAAAAGAACTAAGTTATTTTTATTCTTTTTCTTTAACAGTAACAATTACTTCTTCAACTTGCGTTAAGCCGTTTGCTTCAGTTGTAATTTCATAAACAACAACAGAATCTGTTGCCGTTAACAAAGCTTGTTTTACTAGAATATAACCATTAAAATCAGTACCATCTAAAGTTTCCTTTTCAAAAGCCATATCAGTTAAATCGCCTCTTAAAGCACCTTTTTTAACAACTACACTTTTAACTGTAACTTTATCAATAGTAGCAAATGCAGTATTAACATCAACAGTTACCAACGAATCATCTTTAACCTTATAAGAAACAGCATTAGCAACTACAATAGAATGACTTCTTACAAATGGTTTATTATCGAAAGTAGCCTTAAAATCTAAAGTTGCTTCGTCTCCTATTTTACTAATTTTAAGATCAGAAGCAGAATAAGTTGATGTACCAACACCATTGGTAATAGCAATATCTCCTAATTTAGTTTCCCCTTCATAAGCTCCATCTTTAAAGTTAATAAGGAAAGCTTCAACAGTACTTAAATTCTTAGGCTGATTGTCAATACTAACTAATGCTTTACTATCAAAACTAGTAATATTAGAAGAAATGAAAAACTCAGAACCTAAATCGTAAGTATCAATTTTTGGCTCTTTTTGACAAGAAACTGCGAACATTCCTGCCGAAACCAATGTATATATTAATTTTTTTGTCATAATAATCTTAATTAAAATTAATTCTTATCCCAGAACAATTTAGTTTCCATTTTATCACCTCCTACAGCTTTAGCTGCTGCTTGATAATTTACTTTGTTCAAAGTTTGCTCGTTTACAGGGTAAGTAAAACGACGAGGAACAAGGTTATCAGAAGTAACACCTAAATTAACACCGTTACCAACTGGCTTTTCCATAATAGGAAAATCTAAACGACGGTAATTGTTATAAGCAACTAAACCACGAGTATAGTTTGCAAGGTAAGATTGTTCTGCAATTGATTGTTTCCAATTAGCAGAATTGTAAGCGTTTGCCAAAATATAATCAGCAGCTCCCTCAACACCCCAAAAACTAAACGATGCAGTAATTCCAGCATCATAGTAATCTTTAGCAGCTCCCGAAACAAGACCTCTTGCTGAAGCTTCTGCTAAATAAAACTGTACTTCAGAATACGTAATAAGCATTCCTGCAAATTCAGCTTTCATAATAGTATTAGTAATATGAGAATAGTCATCATAAGCGTTTGTATTACCATATACTCCACCTTTAAATGCACCTTTAATCTTAGATTCTGGATTAAAGAACGCATCCATACGAGCATCAGACTTAGACGACATTAAATCAACTAATGTACGTGTAGGTACAAAATCCTGACGACCTGAAGCAACTAAATCAACAAAAAGTGGGTTAGTATTAGGTTGTGTACCCTGGTAAACTAACAAAGCATTATCGTTAGCTGAAGCTAAAACTCCACCAGCAATTGCTTCCTCAATTACCTTTTTAGTATCAAGTACATTTACATCAGACTGATTAATTGCAATTTTAAGTTTAAGTGAATTAGCAAATGTAATCCATTTAGTAACAGAACCATGGTAAATTAAATCAGCCCCATCAAAACTACCAGCTTCTGGCTTCTTATTTAAAACAACTATTGCATCATCAATTCTCTTAATTAAGTCTTTATAGATAACAACAGCATCAGTATACTTAGGCGATATATTATTTACATCACTAGCATCAAAATAAGGTACATTACCAAAAATATTAACCAAATTATGGAAAGTATAAACACGGTGCAATTCAATAATTGCAACCATGTTTGCTTTCTTTTCTGGAGTAAGAGAGATAGAATTATCAGCTAAAATTATCTTTTCAGCTTCAGCCATAGGAGCTAAAACTTTACGATAGTATGCCGAAAATGCACTACCTGGAATATTTCTTTTTAAGATATCGTAGTTAGCCTCATCTGTATAGGTTGTTTCCGTCCAATACTGAACAAAAATTTTCCAAACATTTAGGTTAACACTTGTTGAAGATACCTGATCAGACAACTCCTTCTGAGCCTTAGAGAACAAATATTCTCCTTTTACTTCAGTAGGGTTTTTATCGTCGGAGTTCATTTCACTAAAGTCCTTTGTACAAGAACCCAACATACCGGCGAAAGTTAATAATACTATAAATATTTTTTTCATATCGTTATCTTATTAGAATTGAAGATTAACATTAAATCCAAAGTTTCTGGTAGTTGGCATAACACCACTCTGCCATCCTTGAATATTACCTGCTCCCTGAGATGCTTCAGGATCAGCATGTGGTAATTCTTTGTAAAGGATCCAAAGATTTGAACCTACTAAACTTAAAGTAGCACCTTTCATTCCAATTTTTTCGGCAGCCGATTTGTTTAAGCTGTAAGAAATTGAAGCTTCTCTTAACTTAACATAAGTAGCATCGTAAATAAAAGCAGCAACTGGCTTACGTGCATATCCAAAAGCACGGAAGTTATTACCTGCAACACGTTTTGTGTTTGTAACATAATTTCCACTTCTATCTAAACTTACACCAGGATTAATAAATCCACCACCATTATTAGTTGCATTACGAACTGGATTATCTAAATCGTTATCGAAAGCTGTTTCAGCATAAAGTCCTGTAGCTAAACCATAGTTTTGATCTAACGAATAAAGCTGACCACCAATTTGAGAATCAAACAAGAAACTAGCCGACCAGTTTTTATAAGTAAAAGAGTTATTAATACCCATCATAAAATCAGGGTTTATATTACCTACAATTTTATCAGAAGTAGAACTAACTTTATAATAACCGTTAGCACCAACTACTTTATTAGCATCATCAGCACGGAAACCATCAGGGTTATTCTCATCATTATTATCGTAAACAAAATCAGTACCTTGAATTACTCCATAAGGCATACCAACAGTAGCATTGATAGAAACACCACCTTGAAGACTTGCAATTTGTAAATTTTCAACACCTTCTCCTAAAGAAATAACTTTGTTACGGTTTCTTGAATAGTTCACCATTACATTCCATGCAAAATCATTTGTTTTAATAGGAGTACCCTGTATCATTAATTCAATACCTGAATTCTCTACCTCACCAGCATTTACATATTTAGATCTATAACCTGTTACAAAAGAAACTGCAAGAGGAACAATTTGATCAACAGTATTAGTTTTATAGTAAGCAAAGTCAAATCCTAATCTGTTATTGAAGAAATTCATTTCAACACCTGTTTCAATACTACTAGAAATTTCAGGACGAAGTTCTGAATTAAGCTTAGTATCATTAATACCCACCATTGGATTTCCGTTAAAAGGAGCCTCAATTGAATAAGTATCTTGAATAGAACCCCAAGGAGCATCGTTACCAACTTGTGCATAGTTAACTCTAAGTTTTCCAAGCGATAACCAATCTTGAGAAACTAAATCAGTAAACAAGAAACTTGCAGATACTGATGGATAAACAAAAGCATTGTTATCTTCTGGTAAAGTTGAAGAAACATCTCTACGAATAGTTCCATCAATAAATATCATATTATTATAACCTAAAGAAGCACTAGCAAATAAACCATTTACTCCAATTTCAGATTTTGTTTCTTCTGGTGGCATCATTGGATCAACACTGTTGGCAAGTGAATAAACACCAGGTACAGCTAAACCTCCATTTGTAGAAACAGAAAGTAAATCATTTCTTGTACGACGAATATTTGTTCCTGCTAAAGCTGTAAAGCTTAAATCTTCGGTAAAATATTTATTATACTTAAACATTGCATCCATGTTAACCTCTGCAAAGAAAATAGATTTCTTAGCATAACCAGAAGTAGCATCAGGACGACCAACACCAAACTCCATAGAAGTAGAACCTACAGATAATCTTTCTTCTTGTAAAGTATTATAAGTATCAATAGAAGCTCTCGACATAAAGCTAAAATCTTCTGTTATATCCCAATCAAGTTGAGCATAACCCATAATACGGTTACGTTCGTCATTCTGAAAGTTTTCGTAAACCTGGAAATAGAAGTTATTCCAATAAATTGGAGATAAATTTGTACTACTTTTAGGATTCCAAGTTGCGTTGGTTCCCATTAAGTCATACATTTCCTCTTGCTTGTTCATATCAACGTTAACCTGCCACCACTGACGGAAAGCAGACATCATGTTTCCACTATAACCAGTTGTGTTACGACCTTTACCTTTTGTATTAGTATAGTTTGCAGAAGCAGAAACTTTTACTTTTTCAGAAAGTTTATAAGAACCGTTTAATGTTACATTATTTTTATTAATAGTACTGTTTGGAATAATACCAGACTGATTAGTATTAGTATAAGAAAGGTAAAAAGTTGACGTTTTAGTACCTCCACCAATATTAAATCCATTTGTTAAACTCAAAGAGTTATTTAAAAATGAAATAGGTCCATTTGGAGTATTAACATAAGGAGCAGTTTGTCCATAAGTTGGAGAATCTGGGTAAAAAGAATCCCAATGACGAACCATTAAATTCTCGTCAAATTTTTCTCCAAAAGAAGCATCTTCAGTTAAAGGGATTGTGTATTCTTTAGTCTCATCATTATATGATAAACCAGGGTGATCTCCTCCACTATAATATGGTCCGTAACCAGAACCGTATTGAGTTTGGTACTTAGGAAATGTTGATCTATCAACAACTCCTACCATAATACCTGAATTTATACCAACACTTACAACAGACTTATCAGAGTTTTTACCTTTTTTAGTAGTAATTACAATTACACCGTTTGCAGCACGAGAGCCATAAAGAGCAGTAGCAGCAGCACCTTTAAGTACCGACATACTTTCAATATCGTCAGGATTAATATCACTTACAGGGTTACCGTAGTCATATCCAGAACGACCAGTTGTTTGACCTTTTTCGTTATTTGTTGAGTTGTTAACAGGAATACCATCAATAACAAACAACGCTTGGTTGTTTCCCATTAAAGAAGAAGAACCACGAATTACAATATTCGAAGAACCACCCATGTTGGTATTTGTTTTAACCTGAACTCCTGAAACTTTTCCAGAAATAGAATTTACAATGTTATCAGATTTAGCTTTATTAAGCTCATCTCCTCCAACTTCTTGCATAGCATAACCTAGAGATTTTTTATCTCTTGAAATACCTAAAGCCGTAACAACTACCTCATCTAATGCTTGTGCATCAGGGCTTAAAACAACCTGAAGAGTTTCTGACTCTACAGTTACTTGTTTGTTGCTATAACCAATAAAGCTAAATTCTAGCTTATCTCCTTTGTTAGCTGTAATGCTAAAGTTTCCATCAAAATCGGCTGATGTTCCTTCGGTGGTACCCACCTTTACAATACTAACACCCGGCATAGGTAAACCATCTTCTGATGATGTTACCGTACCGGAAACTTGTAACTCCTGAGCCATCATGGCAAATGGAGCAAACAGCGTAATTAACAACGCCATTAATCCAGTAAAATTAAACCTCATATTTATTTATTATTAGTGATTTCTACTTTAACAAAAAAAAGGAATACCCTTTCAATTGACAAGCACAAAAGCAATTAATATTAACAAATGTTAACAAGTAGGAAATTACAAATACAATTATAATATATCACAATTTATAGCAAACAAATAGAAAAACCGAATCTATCTATATATAAGCAAACTAACGTTACAAGTGTAAATTAAATAATTAAAATCAAGAAAATACTTGCAAAAAGAAACCTTTACCAACTATACAACTACATAGTTTAAGCAAAAAGAAATATTAACAATAACTAACACATTAACACAATTTATAAAACGAATAATAATAAATAATTATACATCCAAAAACAATGTAATCCTTTTCTTATGACATAAATCATTTATACAAAAACCACGATTAAAAAAATATACCCCACTAAAAACACACTCCAACTATACATAAGCAATAATTAATGGTTATTTTCGCAATAAAAAACATGTTACTAAATAATTATTCTGAAATATACCCCGAAGCAGGTTGCGATGAAGCAGGAAGAGGATGCTTAGCTGGACCTGTTACAGCTGCAGCAGTAATTTTACCAAAGAACTTTAATAACGAATTATTGAACGATTCGAAAAAATTAACTAAAAAAAACAGAGAAATACTACGAAAGGTAATAGAGCAAGAAGCAATTGCTTATAGTGTGGCATTTGTTTGGCCAAGAGAAATAGAGGAGATAAATATTTTAAATGCATCTATATTAGCTATGCACAAAGCATTAGATGGTTTAAATACTATTCCTAAGCATATTATTGTGGATGGTAACAAATTTAAACCTTATAAAAACATATCGCACGACACTATAATTAAAGGCGATGGCAAATATTTATCAATAGCCGCTGCATCGGTACTTGCTAAAACTTACAGAGATGAGTATATGACAAAGTTAGCAAAGGAATTTCCTGGCTACGATTGGGAATCGAATAAAGGTTATCCTACTAAAAAACACAGAGAAGGTATTGCAAAACTTGGGGCAAATACACATCACAGAATGACTTTTAAATTACTTCCGAATCAATTAAAGCTTGATTTATAAATCTTATAACTAAAAATTAGTTACATTTCTAAATTAGGAATAAGCTTAGTAATAGAACTTAATTCAATATAATTTTTATCTGCAATATCCGAGTCTGATACAGCTTCATGCACCCAAGTTGTATCAGCAGGAATGTATATTGCCTTGCCTCCTATATTTAAAACAGGTAATATATCTGATTTTAAAGAATTACCAATCATTAAAAACTCAATAGGATTGATATTGTATTTTAATAAAATAGAGCTATAAGTTTCTTTGTTTTTTTCTGATACAATTTCGATATGATTAAACAAACTAGCCAACCCCGAACGTGCAATTTTACTCTCCTGATCAAACAAATCGCCTTTTGTAATAAGTATAAGCTTATACTTGCCTTGCAAACTATTCAATACCTCTTCTACTCCACTTATTAAATGTACAGGATGATTTATTTGATCTTTTCCCCAATCAATAAACTTTTGCAAATCGCAGCCTTTAACTTCTCCGTTAGTAAGTTCAATTGCAGTTTCAATCATCGATAATATAAAACCCTTTATTCCATAACCAAAATGTTGCAAATTACGCAATTCAGCATCATATAATTTATCAATTACAGTTTTATCCGTAACATATTCCGATAATAAATCAACAAACCTTTGCTCTGTTATTCTAAACAAATGCTCGTTAATCCATAATGTATCGTCAGCATCAAATGCTATTGTGGTTATGTTATTTAAGTTTTTCATAGTGTAATATTTTGATTATTATTTTAATAATTCAACTTACATCAATATTATTTTCAATAAAAAAAAACAGACTAAGAAACATTATTATCCTTTAAAGAAAATAATACATCAAGTCTGTTATAAGTATTGTTCTGATATCAACGCAATTTTAATGCACCTATTTTAAATGGTCATATTTAATGTTTCAATATGGGCTTAATAGATATTAAAAAGAACAAAATCGGAGTGTTCTTAAAAACAAAATATTAATACGCTTTTTCTTCTCCAACAATAGCGTTTACAAATGTTTGAATTATAATTTTAACATCTAAAATCATCGACCAATGTTCAATATAAAATCTATCCATTCTTGATCGAGCTCTCATTTCGTTTACCGTTTCTGTTTCACCTCTCAAACCTCGCACTTGAGCTAAACCAGTAATTCCGGGTTTTACAATATGACGCACCATAAACTTATCAATTCTATTCTTATAAAACTCAGTATGACTAAGCATATGAGGACGAGGACCTACAACCGACATTTCTCCTTTAAAAACATTTATAAACTGAGGCAATTCATCAATAGATGTTTTTCTGATAAATGCTCCAATTTTAGTAATACGCGGATCGTTTTTAGTAGCTTGCTGAGAGTCTGATTTTTTATTAACTCCCATTGATCTAAACTTAAAAACTTCAAATTCTTTATTAGCTAATCCGCTACGTTTTTGCTTAAAAAACACACTTCCTTTAGATTCTTTTTTTATAAAAAAACCTAAAATAGGTACAAGCCACGACAATACAAATACAATTACAAGAGATGAAAAAACTATATCGAAAAATCTCTTTAATACTTTTTGTATCGAATCGTCGAATGGGTTTTCTCTTAACGCAAATACAGCCTGATAATCGTAATACTGCAACGATAATCCACGAGTATAAATTCCTTTAGAAATAGGAATAAATTTAAGCACAATCATATTATTATCAGCAAAATCAACCAATTCTTTCATTTGCTCCTTGGTTAAATACTCAATAGTACAATATATTTCATCTATTTTATTATCTAACACATACTTAATAACATCTTTAATTTTTCCTTTCGAAATATCTAAATCATCATCAGTAAAAAAACCATTAAACTTATAACCATATTCAGGACGATTAATAAAAAAACGATGTAAAGCTTGTGAGTTTTCATGATAACCAACAATTATTACATTTCTGTAATTACCACCGTATATTCTATAATTTCTAAGTCCGAAAAACAATAATATTTTCATCATCAACATTAATAAAAACATTGAACCAAAAAATATAAATAACAACTCTCTGTTTATAACCAAATGTGCCCAAGCAAAAATAGAAGATATTAATAAGAAGAAAATAACAAGTTGATTACCCAGGTCTCTAATAATTCTAACAACCTTAGTAAACCTGTAAACCCTATACAATCCAAGCATATAAGAAATAACAAGCCACCCTAAATTAATAATTATGAAAAATTTAATATCACCAACAATACTTCTCAAACCTTCATGTTTAATTACAAAAAAATATACAAGTATATTTAATAATAAAACATCGAGGAAGATGCTTACAGGTTTTAAGTATTGAGAATATCCTTTATTCATAATAATTTTTAGAGATAATATTTAG
>JAGLDK010000014.1 GCA_023145615.1 Ichthyobacteriaceae bacterium
GTTTCGGTTGGATTTTCGATAAAAGGATTTGACATTGGTGCTTTTGGAGAAATACAAACTTCGGAAGGCTATGCAACCGTTGCAGATAACATAGTAAAAACACAAAACAAATCATATTCGGCAGGTATAGAACTTACCTTATCAATATAATTTCTTTATTGAATTAAAGTAGATAACACAACGGACTATTAACCGTTTTAAACAATAAAAAACAATAACTACCCAAATTTACGGCGATAGATATTAAGTTTAAACACTTATTATCTATCGCTTTTTTTTGCTTAAAAAATAACGTTTTTACTTCAAAGCGTATTTGCCAATGTTTGGTTGTAAATAATCAGTTTAGTTGATGCAAAATAATTATGTAATGGCATTTGCATATAATTATATATTCTTAAATTTAAAACAAGCATATATAAAACTAAACACTATGAACAGTAAACAAATTGGAGATAATGGAGAACTACTGGCTATTAATTTCCTTAAAAACAACGGGTACAAAATAGTAGAAACTAATTGGAGGTTTCAGCGTTACGAAATTGACATTATAGCATTTAAAAACAACGAAATTATTATAGTAGAAGTTAAAACCAGAGCTACCGATTTTTTTGGATCTCCAGAAGATGCTGTAGATAAACGTAAGCGCAAAAAAATTATTATTACTGCTAATGCTTTTTTAGAACAACGTAACATTGATTTTGAGGTTAGGTTTGATATAATTTCGATATTAAATACCAAAAACGGAAACAGTATTAAACATATTAAAGATGCCTTTATGGCGTTTGAATTATAATTTTTGGGGTAATACAATACCATAAGTGGTATTTTACTTACAAGAATTTCATTTTACACTAATTTTTTCGTATCTTAATAAAACTTACGAGTATTTAATAACCCAATTAAAAAACTACAAATGAAAAATAATTTCTATACAATTCTGGTAATTTTTGCAATGTTTTTAATTGTTTCATGTGGAAACGATACTGAAAAAACAAGCGCAGTTAATGACACAGATTTAAAGGCAGGAAATGAAACTGCCGGTACTGAAGACGATTTCATGTACCAAGAGTACTTTATAGTTCACGACGAGGAAACAGATTTATATTCTGTTGCCGAAATTGAATTATCTGAGATAGTAATTGTTGACGATTGGATTGAGGAATAGTGATGTAACTATTTTGGATATTAAAAAAAAAGTGGTAATAAATAAGAATTATCACTTTTTTTTGTGCTTAATTTTTATAATTTAGAAACAAGTAATACATTTTATTAAAAACAATGTTATTTCCTAAAACTTAACCACTCAAACTATGAAATATTCTGTAATAATTATACTTATATCTATTGTATTATCAACCCAAACCATAGCTCAGGATACAATAAACTTTGATTTAAACCTTGTTGAAAAACCATTTAAATCAGGAGAAAAATTAAAATTTAAACTTCATTATGGTTTAATAAATGCAGGATATGTAACTCTGGAAGTTGACGATTTACCAAGCAATAAAAATTTTTATTCAATAATAGGAAAAGGTTGGACAGTAGGTATGTTTAATTGGTTCTTTTTCATAAAAGATAAATACGAAACTCATATACACAAGCAAACTTTACAACCTCATTATTTTAAAAGAAATATTGATGAAGGTGGCTATGTTTTAAATAGAAAAATAAACTTCGATAGAAAAAATAATACTGCAAAGGTTTATGATGAAAAAAATCTTGAAAAATCGGATAGTTTATATGTTGTACCTAGCAATGTGCAAGATTTAATATCAACTTTTTACTTAGCCCGAAATATAGACGCTAAAACCTTAAAAGAAGGAGACATTTATAATTTTAATGTTTTTATGGACTTTGATCTTTATAAGTTTTCGTTAAAATTTTTATGTAAAGATGTTGTAGAAACAACTTTTGGAGATATTAAATGCTTAAAATTTATACCATTAGTACAGTCAGGTAGGGTTTTTGGAGAAAACGAAAGTGTTGCTCTTTGGATATCGGACGATGAGAACAAAATTCCCATTCGTATGGAATCGAAACTACGCTTTGGTGCTTTAAGTATGGATATAATATCATACAAAGGCTTGAAAGCGAATTTACAATCAACTAAACATCAGTAACTTAATGTACTTTGTCATATATTATGTTAACAAAACATTACAACGTAAATTTTTATGTTAAAGTGATGTAAGTTTGTACTATAATTATTAGTTACTATAATATATGAAAAAAGAACATTTTCCAAGAATTTCACTTGTGATAATTGCTATTATTACTACCGTACTTACTAGTTGTAGTAATTCTGATAATAATAATAATAATAATACTAGCAACAATTCGAACAACAATATTACAGAAAATACAGAGGTTGCTAGTGTTGAAGTTAAAACAGAACCCGAACAAGTAGAATTTGGCATTAATCTAAATGAATACCATGTTTTTAAATCGGAAGTAAAAAGAGGAGAAACTTTTGGAGAGATACTTCAAAGTAAAAATGTGCCTTATTCTAAAATACTTCAGATAGCAAAACAATCGAAAGAGATATTTAATATACGAAAAATACGTAGGGGTAAAAACTATACTTTACTTTGCAATTCTGATTCTATTCCTACTGCTGAAGTAATGATTTATCAGCCAAATAACATTGATTATATAGTATTCGATTTAAGAGACTCTATTAATGTTTACTCGGCTCAAAAAGAAGTTAAGGTTAAAGAACGTGTTGTTAGCGGACAAATTACTTCGTCAATGTCGAATGCTTTAGATAAGCAAAATGTTGATTATAGAGTTTCGAATAAACTATCGGAGATTTACGCTTGGACTATTGACTTTTTCCGTCTTCAGAAAGGAGATTATTTTAAAATAATTTACGACGAAAAATATATTAACGATACTACTTATGTTGGTATTGGAAACATAAAAGCTGTTGAATTTTCGAATGGTGGTCAATCTCATTATGCATTTTTATACGAAGGTGGAATTTATCCGGAGTATTACGATGAAACAGGTAAAAATTTAAGAAAAGCATTTTTAAAAGCTCCGTTAAAGTTTGGAACTTTCCGTATTAGCTCAAAGTATTCGGGACGTAGATTTCATCCTGTTCAAAAAAGATGGAAAGCACACTTAGGTACCGATTATGCTGCACCTACAGGAACTCCTATTATTGCAACAGCAAATGGTACGGTATCAAAATCGGCATACACCAAATCGAATGGTAATTATGTGAAATTACGTCATAACAGCACCTACTCTACTCAATATTTACACATGACAAAACGTGCTGTAAAAGTTGGACAAAAAATAAAACAAGGGCAAGTTATTGGTTATGTTGGTATGACAGGTTTGGCAACAGGACCTCATGTTTGTTATAGATTTTGGAAAAATGGAAAGCAGGTTGATGGTATGAAACAGAAATTACCTGAGGCAAAATCGATTGAAAAATCGAGTAAAAACGATTTTATTAAGGTAATGACTCCGTATAAAAAACGTTTAGACAAGCTTAAAGTTAAGCCTGAAGATAAAAAAGAAGAAAAAGACTTGCTAGCAATCAAATAATTAAAGCAAGATTTTGCAAAATACAATACGTAAAAAAGTGTGTTTCAATTAGTTTGAAACACACTTTTTGTTTTTATAAAATTAATGCAAAAAAAAAATGTGTAATAAACCATATAGTTAAGTAGAGATTAATGGTTTATAATATATTTGCACTTTAAAAATTACGAAAATTATGGCATTATTAAATATCAACCCTACTGCTACCGAAGCATGGGGTAAGCTTGAAGAGCACATATTAGACGCAGAGAAAATTGAAATTAAAAATTTGTTTGCTGATGATGAAAAACGTTTCGAAAAAAACTCAATTATCTTTAATGATATTTTGGTTGACTTCTCGAAGAACATTTTAACTGATAAAACTAAAGAATTGCTTTTTGAATTGGCAAGAGAGGTAAAACTTGACGATGCTATTAAAAAACAATTTGAAGGAGCTAAAATAAACGTTACCGAAGACAGAGCTGTACTGCATACTGCTTTACGTAACCGTAGTAACAATCCTGTTATTTTTGAAGGGCAAGATGTTATGCCTGGTATAAATAAGGTATTGGCTCAGATGAAAGATTTTTCTGAAAAAGTTATTTCAGGAGATTGGAAGGGTTACACAAACAAATCAATTACTGATATTGTAAACATTGGAATTGGTGGATCGGATTTGGGTCCATTAATGGTAACTGAGGCATTAAAAGGGTATAAAAACCACCTTAACATGCACTTTATTTCTAATGTTGATGGTACTCATGTTGTTGAAACGTTAAAGGATTTAAATCCTGAAACTACCCTTTTTATTATTGCTTCAAAAACATTTACTACTCAAGAAACAATGACTAACGCTTTGTCGGCTAGAGATTGGTTTTTGAAATCGGCTAAAGCCGAAAGTGAAGTTGCTAAGCATTTTGTAGCTTTATCTACAAACAAAAAAAATGTTACCGAATTTGGTATTCTTGAAGAGAATATGTTTGAATTTTGGGACTGGGTTGGAGGACGTTACTCTCTTTGGAGTGCTATTGGTCTTTCTATTTCTCTTTCTTTAGGATTCGAAAATTTTGAGAAACTTTTAACAGGAGCACACGAAATGGATAACCATTTTAAAACTGCTAAGTTCGAAGAAAACCTACCTGTTATTTTAGCAATGATTGGTGTTTGGTACAACAACTTTTTTGGAGCCGAAAGTGAAGTTATTTTACCTTACGATCAATATATGCACCGTTTCTCTGCTTATTTTCAGCAAGGAAATATGGAAAGTAACGGAAAATCGACCGACAGAAATGGTAAGCCAGTTGATTACCAAACTGGACCTATTATTTGGGGAGAGCCAGGAACAAACGGACAGCACGCTTTTTATCAGCTAATACACCAAGGAACTAAAATGATTCCTGCTGATTTTATGGCACCTGCACAGTCGGTTAATCCTATCGGAGATCATCATCCAAAATTACTTTCAAACTTCTTTGCTCAAACCGAAGCATTATCTTTTGGTAAAGACGAAGAAACTGTAGTTGCCGAATTAAAAGCTGCTGGAAAAACTGAAGAGGAAATTGCTGAGCTTAAAAACTTCAAGATATTTGAAGGAAACAAACCAACAAACTCTATTCTTTTCAAAAAATTAACTCCTGAAGTACTTGGTAGCCTTTTAGCAATGTACGAGCACAAAATTTACGTGCAGAGTATTGTTTGGAATGTTTACGCTTACGATCAGTGGGGTGTTGAATTAGGAAAGCAACTTGCTAACCAAATTTTACCAGAACTTACTAACGAAAGTAAAGTTGAATCTCACGATTCGTCAACAAACGGACTGATTAATGCTTATAAAGCAATGAGATAATTTATTATCCAACATATTGTTATTAATAATATGTGTAAGGAAATATATAATAATAAAACACCCTTTTACAAATTGTAAAAGGGTGTTTTTTATTTTAAACTATAATGAATAAGTGCTATATAATTAACCATTAAAAAACATCATTAAATTGCAAGGCTTCATTTAACTTCACTCCTTTATCTGTGTTTTTTACAGTGCAAACCGAATGATAAGCATCGTGCTGTAAAAACAAATAATAATTGTTGTTTGCTGCTTCGTTTAAAAAAGTATTTTTTTCGTTCATTGTTAGCAGAGGGCGTGTGTCGTAACTCATAACATACGGCAACGGAATATGAGCCGTGGTTGGCAAAAAATCGGCCATGAAAACAATTTTTTTACCTTTGTAATTTATCATCGGAATCATTTGGGCATCGGTGTGTCCGTCGGTACGTAAAATATCGAAACCTAATGGAGAGTTTTTCAGTAAAACTTCTCCTTTAAAATCAATAAATTTAAGTTGATTACTTTGTTTTAATGGCAAAATATTATCGGATAAAAAAGATGCTTTTTCTCTAACATTTGGTTCGGTAGCCCATTTCCATTGTTCCTTATTAGTCCAATATGTTGCGTTTTTAAAAGTTGGTACCAACTCGGTTTTATCAGCATTATACTCTACACAACCACCAACATGATCGAAATGTAAATGAGTTAATAACACATCGGTAATATCATTGGTAGTAAAACCAATTTGGTGCAACGATTTTTTTAAAGTGTTATTTCCCCATAAATAATAATGGCTCCAAAATTTATCAGATTGCTTATCTCCCATTCCGGCATCAATTAAAATAAGCTTATCGTTATCTTGAATTAACAACGATCGTGCGGCCATTTTTATTCTATTATTTTCGTCTGATGCGTAATTTTTGCTCCATAAAACTTTCGGAACTACACCAAACATAGCTCCACCATCAAGCATGAAACTTTGGGTTTCAATTGAGTATATTTTCATGTTTTTATATAATGATATTGTTTACCTGATTGTTTATTTGAGTTATTTACAAGATTGTATATAGTTTACTTTGTAGTTTACAAATCTCCTTTATCAATTAAAATTTTAGCTTTTAAAACACTTGCTACAGTAATACTATCTCGTATTTCTCCGTTCATAACCATATTATAAACTTTAGTAAATGGCATCTTTTTTATAACTAATTGTTCTACTTCTTCGGGTTCCGATTCTCCGAAAGATAAACCTTGTGCAATATAAGTTACACTAGCCTCGTTTGTAACCGAATTACTAATATCCATTTCTAATAGATGAGTCCACTTTTGGGCAATTATTCCGGTTTCTTCTTTTAGTTCTCGTTTTGCAGAATCTAAATAAGACGATTCGTGCGGACCTCCTCCTTCAGGAATTTCCCACGAATATTTTTCGATTGGAAAACGATATTGTCCAACCATCCACGTATTGTAATCCTCATCTAAAACCAAAATTCCAATGGCCTTGTTTTTAAAAAACACTTTACCGTAAATTCCTACTCCTCCACTAGGATTTAAGACTTTATTGTCTTCTATTGCTATCCACGGATTTTCGTAAACACGTTTGTTTTCAAGTACTTCCCACGGATTATGGAGTTCGTTTATATTCATCTTTATTAAGTTTATAATTGATATTTAAAATATATATTTTAAATTAGTTTTGTTTGCTTATACAACTTCTTATTTTATACCGAAGTAATACTGTTTTAAACTATGATTAAATATATTTTTATATACATATTTTCGATAATAACTTTTAGTGCTTTTGCTCAAAATACAGAGTTAGATTCGTTAAATAGCATAAACGAACCTAGTATTAAAGTAACATATTTAATTGAACTTTCGAACAAGTATATTGAGAGTGATTCTACTTTGGCATTTAAATATTTAAGATCGGCTGTTAATATATCTAAAAAAAACAATCTCAATAAACAACTTGGAGCTAGTTATAAGCAATTAGGTTCGGCATATCATTACTACAATATGGGTAATGATATAAAACTGCATTTACACCTTGCCGAAAAAACTTTAATAAAAACTAACGATATAGAAAGCCTTACAAAGGTATATAACAATTTAGGGGTGTACTATATTAAATGGGGACACAATTATCCTTTGGCACTGCAATATTTAAATAAAAGTTTAAAACTGAAAAAACATTTTAAAGCAGGAGATGCACTTATGGCATCGGCATATTACAATTTAGGAGATGTAAATTTGCATTTAAACGAGTATATAAAAGCGCTGGCTTACTATTTTAACGCTTTAGAAAGCGAAAAAAAAACCACCAATTCAAAGCGTGTTTCTATGGCATACAACACCATTGCCGAGGCCTATTATTTAATGGGGATTACTATAAAAGCCGAAAAGTATTTGAAATTATCTCAGCAAATAAATAATGCTGAAGGTTATGAAGTACAGCAATCAGACAATTATTTATTGGTAAGTAAAATATTTTTAGAACACGAAAATGTTGATTCTACTTTATACTATATATATAAAGCCAAGAAAGTTTATAGTCGTAAAAACAATTTACTTGGTATTGGTAGGGTTTATACCCGATTAATTGATGTTGATTTATTTAAGGAAAATTTCGATTCGATATTTGATTATGGAAAAAAAGCGGAAGCAATTTTTATAAAAACCGGAAGCATTAAAAAACTATCGTGGTTGTATAGTAAAATTGGTTACGCATACTCTAAAGTAAACAAAGTTAATATTGCAAAGCAATACATTAGCAAATCGGAAGAAATAAACGAACAGCATAACTTTTTTAAAATTGAACTGTACAATTTATTATCTATTGCAGAAATAAATTACAATCAAAAAAAATATTCAAATGCATTTGAATACTACTCGAAATTTATTAAGCTAAACGATTCAATATCTAATTTAAAAACAATTCAGGTAGCATCAAGCCTTGATGATCATTTGGCTATTAAAAAGAAGCAAAATGAATTAATTGTACTTGAAAAAATAAACGAGGAAACCGAAAAAAAATTAAATAGAAACAGAACAATACGCAACTACCTATATATAATATTACTGCTAGGACTTGTTATTTTAGGTTTGGTTTATAATTTATATCGAAACAAACAAAAACACACAAAACTACTAGAAGGGCAAGTAAAAGAACGCACCAACGAGCTTGGGCTTACAAGTAAAAAACTGGCCAACTCAAAGAAAAACGAAACGGATATAAATAGAATTAAATCGGAGGTGTTACGTAACCTTAGTCAATCTCTTAAATCGCCTATTGAAAGTATTAATCAGTTGGTGGTTATTTTAAAAGAGGAAAACGAGGATAATATTGAAATTTACGAGCAGTTAGAACTAATTGATGTAAGTACATCAAGATTAAATTCGGTTGTAAACTCAATTACCCAATTATATAAGCTCGAAGAAAAGAAGTTATCGCACAACAAGAATGATAAAAACTTTCTGATAACCTTAAATATTTTAGTTCAACATTACCTAAAATACGACAATACACATAAAATACGTATTAAGAATAACAACAAACTTATACACCAAAAGTTAGAAGATAATAAGGTTTTAATAGTACAGTCAATTGATTATTTATTGGCGGCAATATACGAGCATTCATCTCAAGGAAACATTGATATAGAGTTTGGGAAAGAGAATGTTGATGTAATAAAAATTAAGCTTTCATTGTCAAACTTATATATGAATTCGGAGATTTACGGAGAAGATTTAACTATTAAACCAAACAACAATAACTCATCGAACTGCAAGTTTGTTGATAATATGTTTGTTAATATGTTTATAGTTAAAAAAATACTTCATAGAGTTGGAGCTGTAATTTCGTGGAAAGAAAACCAACAAAACGATACTATTACATTTCATATTTCGTTCAGACAAAATGATATATAATGGTTAATTATACAGCACCTTACGTGGTTTGTTAACTAATAACTGAACTCTATATTTACTAGCGTTAGCGGATTAGCATTTAATGTTATATGTTTAAAACTGAATTTATAGCATCAAAAATTAACAAAGGTTTTTTGGAACGCCAACTCATTTTATTTAATGGCTCATTATAATTAATATAATTTTCCATTGCATTTTCATTAAGCTCGGTTATAATTTGATTTTGTGTATTTACAAATACAATCCAACCATCGGGAATTTCTTCAAGCCATTCGGCATAATATAAATCGTCGGAAAAGTGGAAGTTCAAAACATTTTCGGTAATAAAAATAAACTTATCAACTCCTGATTCTATTATTGCATCAATAATATTGGTTTTTAAATACATTACATCGTTATACAGCAAATCGTTCCACTCCCCCATTAGTTCAATAATGGTAAAACTGTGGTTGTAATCTGCCCAAATTTGCTTTGCTACCAATGTTTCCGACCCGAAAGTATCCCACTGCGGATGTATGTAATGATTGTAAATTGAATGGGTGTAATGAGTTTCAGAATTTAATTGTCCATAAAATGGCGATTGCTCATCTTCGGCAGAAATATACTTATTTCTCCATTTATAAAAAGGTTCTATTTCGTGCATATAAAACTATGTTGTTGTTGTTGTTAAACTATAATTGTAAAGTTTCACAACGTTGTTAATGTTTCTCATTGCTAAAATATTATTAGTTGTTGTCTCTTATTTTTTCAGCAAGCATAAATAATCCGTACAAAAAATACAATCATAATATTTTATGATTACTACAAACTTAGTTCAATTATATTTCTTATTTTTAAGTAGTTAACAATGCTGAATAATATATAGTACAAATCCAAGTATCCATAAAAAGTAAAGATTAAAGATTAAAAACAAGCAAATTTCAGGTTTAATACTTGTAACAAGTTTGATTTCTACATTTTTTTTAGATACTCTAATTATATCTGATAATATGAAAACAACTATTAAAAAAGCACTACTATTAGCTCTATTAAATGTATTAATAATTAATGTGCTAAACGCTCAAAATCCTATTTTAACTCCTCAAACACACAACGATATTACAATATATGTAAAATCGGAAGTGATTTGTTTATTACCCAATTATACAGGCAGTGTTACTGCTACCAATTCCGAAAACAAAGCACTAACAATAGTTCAATCTCCCCAATTTGGAACCGAAATACAAGTAGGAACAACTGTTGTAACACTAACTGCTACTGATGGAGATTATAGTACAAGTTTAGATTTTAATTACATTATTATTGAAGACAACACTCCTCCTTACATAACTTCCGAATTACAATCAATAGTAATATTTCAGTCTGATAAAGAATGTACACTAAAAGATTATACTGATAATTTAGAGGCTATTGATAAAATAGATAGCAACCTAAGTATTACACAAAGCCCTGCAATAGGCACAAAACTAAAAGTAGGTTCTAATCATATTACATTAACTGCTACCGATGATGCAGGAAACAGTAGTAGTAAATCTTTCGACTTAATTATTTATGAAGATTTAACTAAACCTAAAATTATTGTTGGTAACGAAATTATTTTAGATGTATCGAATAGTTGTAGCGCAATATTACCCAATTATTTAGCAATAATTGAAATTACAGATAATTGTGCAGGAGAAATTACAACTTCTCAGGTGCCTGAAGCTGGTACTAAAATAAATGCCAAATTAAACTCGATGCTTGTTTCAATAACTGCTACCGACGAATCGGGTAACATTGCTACAAAAGATATTAATGTTAAAATTATAGGGGAAACTAACACCATTACCAACATTAAGGATTTACCTATATTATTTGTCGAAAATAATTTTGAAATTATTGAATATCCAACAGCAACAATTAATTGTTTAAATGAAATTGAAGCTACTACCGAAAATGATTTAATATTTACCGAAACTGGCACGTACAATATTGAGTGGGTTTTTACAGATGACTTTGGAGATACTAAAACACAAAATCAGAAGGTAATAGTGTATGAAATTACAGAAGATGGATCTAATTTATATATAAACATTGATGATGGATATACTTTTAAATGGTATAGAAATGATATTTTAATTGAAGGAGAAAATTATTCGGATTTTATTGCCGAACAAAATGGAACATATTACATTGAAATAGAAAAAGATGGTGTTATTTTTAAGTCGAAAAATTTAATTATCAACTTTTTAAATTCAGAAAACACAGTATATACGCAAACTATAAGCCCAATACCATCGAACGGAAATTTTACTGTAAAAAACTTCAATAATTACAATATGGATATTGTAGATGTTAGTGGAAATACAATATATAAAACTGATATAAATAAAAATGATGTTGATATTAACCTTAGCAATAAGGGGCTAAAAGGTGTGTATTTTATACTTTTTAAATCGGGACATAAAAAAATAATTAAAAAACTGATTATTAATTAAGTTGGTTATTTAACTTCTTATTCAACTAAAATAAAGTTTGATTTATTGCACCTCTTTAATCTACATTTTAAACATTTGCTTTGAGATTATACGCACAAAGCATTTTAAATATAGATTATAGAGGTGCTTTTATGTTTATCATAATAAAAAATATAGATTTGCACTATTATTTATAAGTGCCATTACATAATTATTTGTGTACATAAATTTAAATTAACTAGTATTTATAGGTTCTGTAAATTAACCATTGACAATTAAAAATTAACCATTACTTAAGTAGTAGAATAAAAATACAACACTATATTATGCGCAAATTTATAGCATTAAGCTTACTAATAATTCCATTGATTTTTTCGTCGTGCAACAATGATGATTCTAAAAAAGGTAATAAAAAGAATAATGAATCGGAAAGTATTAAGTCTTCATCGTCGGGCAGAATGAATGAGTTACTTGTTGTAATGAAACACGATTTATGGAAAGGTGAAGTTGGAAATACTGTAAGAGAAATTTTCAGACAAGAAATGGAAGGTTTACCACAACCCGAACCTTTATATAGAGTAGCACATATTGCACCTCAGGCTTATGGACGTGTTTTTAAAGCTGCCCGAAATATTATTATAATTGATGTTAAAAAAAACAACAAGTTTAGTATTAGTAAAAATGTACATGCTCAGCCACAAATTATTGAAACTGTGTATGCAAAAAACGAAAAGGCTTTAATATTAAAGTTAAAAGCTAATAAAAATAAACTTATTGAGCCATTTCGTAAACAAGATATAAAGAGTATTCAGAAACGTTATTACAGAATAAGACGTGGAGATATTCCGAAGTTAAATGATAATGGAATAAGTATTATTTTACCAAAAAGTTACAGTCAAATTCAGGTAGCCGATAATTTTTGGTGGTATAGAAGCGAGGTTCGTCAGGGTAAATTATATCCACAACTTAACTTGATAATACATATTACTCCTTTAAAATCAGATTTACAACTTAGTGGTAGCGATGTTATTTCTACCCGAGATTCAATAGGAAAAAAATACGTAGCAGGATCGCTTGAAGGTTCATATATGCAAACCGAACCTCGTCCGCTTTATGCTCCTATTATGAAAAATACAATTGTAAACGGTAATGTGGCAATAGAAACTCGTGGTTTATGGATGGTGAAAGGTGACTTTATGGGAGGCCCATTTTTGAACTACACAATTTTCGATGAGAAGAATAATAGAATTATTACTGCCGAAGGTTTTATTTATGCTGCCGGAACTAAAAAACGAGATTACGTTTTTGAAATGGAGGCTATTATAAAAAGTATTAGAATTAAATAAATTTAGTTTAACTCAATACTCCGTTAAATTAACAATGTGCAATTAGCAATTTAATTACTCTAAAATTCAGCAATATAAAGCATTAAAACAGTTGTAGTATTTTTTACATTTTACTATAACTGATAAACAATATGTTACTGCAAAAAGTAACATATTGTTTTAAATATTGCATATAAAACCTTTTTATTTTATGGATTTAAACCTTGTACAAGTAAATTTACATGAATCAAATATTGTTTTTGATTTACTAAAATCGGCTGCCGAAAGAGTTGCTCTGAAAAAAATTAATCATTGGCAATATTGGAAAAACCCACCTATTGAAAAAATAAATTGGGTTAAAGATGGAATTGCAAATAATGAGTTTTACTTTATTAAAACCACCAATAATGAAGTAGTAGGAATGGTGCGTATTTTAGATAATGATTTGCTTTATTGGGGCAAAAATAATGTTAAAGCAAAGTATATACACTCGTTAGTTATTGTAGATAAATACAGAGGCAATAAACTTGGAAGCAAAGTTATTGATATGATTGAAAACGATGCACGAAAAAACAATTGTGATTATTTAAGGCTAGATTGCGACAGTAAAAATCCTAACTTAATTAAGTATTATACAAATCAGGGATTTATACAGGTAGGAGAAAAAACACTTCCAATATCAACATACAACTTGTTTCAGAAAAATTTGAGGAAGTAGTAAATAATGGTTTATTTTTAATTATACAGTACCTATAAACTCTCATTAGTTTAAATTTGTGTACACAATTAATTTTAAGTAGTAAAAACAAAAAAGGATTAGTACAAATTTGTACTAATCCTTTTTTGTTTATTATTTAATAATATTGAAATTAAACTATTTTAGTATAAATATACACCACCGATAAAACAACCATAACAGTTAATCCAATAATACTCAGTGTTCTTAACAATTTGTTGGGTTTTGCATTATCCGGAAAGTTTTTATTTGTTACAATTTTATAGTTCAAAAAACCTAATATTGGAGCCGATAAAAACGAAAGTGTTGTGGCTAAATCTACCATCTGACGCATATTTTTCATAAAGAAAAACACTACTATTAATGTGCCCGAAACTACCAAAGCAATCCATGTTGAATACGGAATTTTTTTTGTAGACAAACCTAATAGCCTAATGGTTTCGCCCAAAACTCGAGGATACGCATCCATTACACTTAAATTTGTACTAAACATTGTAGTAAGTGCTGCAACTGCTATAATTGGATATGCCCAACTACCTATGCTTGTTGTGTAAATTCCTAATAATTGATTAGAAAATGCTACCCCTCCCGATGCAAGTTCAATGTTGGTATTGTACAAAGTCATACTACCCAAAATAACAAATAACACAGCTAAAATTGCGGTTCCCCAATAGCCAATTTTAAAATCGAAAAGTGTGCTTTTTAAATCAAAATTATTGTCTGATTTCTGACGTTCTCTCGTCCACATCGACTGCCAAACGGTTATATCAATTGGTGCAGGCATCCACCCTATTAAAGCCACCAGAAAAAATAGGTGAGCGTTTTCGGATAAATCCATATTAAAGTTAAATTGATTGGTGCGGTGTAAATTCTCTCCTACCGATAAAAATGCAGCTACCAAACTTGTTGCTGTCAGAGATATAATTATAAACTTCATTAATTTATCGAGCAACGAATATTTACCAATAATTAAAGTAGTTGCAGTAATAACTAATATAAAAGCCGATATAATACTCATTGATAAATCAAGCCCAAATATACCTTTTGCCAAGCCCGATGTAACGGTTACAATTGCTGCCTGAATTATAAACATGGTTAACACTGTTATGGCTAAAAACAACCATAAAGCCCAATTACCCATATCTTTATAAGCCTCTAAAACCGATTTGCGTTTTACCGCTGTATATCGGCTAGTAAATTCAAAAAACGGATATTTAACTAGATTAGTAACCAACACAATTGCCACCATCCATAAACCATACGACGCTCCTGCCCTTGTGCTTTGCACCAAATGCGATACTCCAACAGCCGCCCCAGCATAAAGTAATCCAGGACCTAAATTTTGTAAACTAAACTTTTTCAACTTGCAATATTTTTTAATTATTGCCACGAATATAAGCTGTTATTTATAAGTTGAATATATGTTCTGTAATAGATTTATCCAAAATCATCTTACAATAGTATTTTAGTTTAAAAACACAATCTGTAACCATATTTTACTGTAAATATGTAAGTAAAATAAATTCATTAACAACTGTATTACACTTTAATTAATTGTTGAAAATACTCAATAATAAGTATGTGTATTTTCATTTTGGTGTATTGTATTTTATATAACTACTAATTACTCAAACTATTTAATTATGAAATTATTTTATCATTGAAGGCTACTGTATTTCTGTTTTTAATATTAATTACAGTATCATTTTTTTCTTGAAAACTTAAGCTTATTAACTATCTATTAAATATTTAAAAATCTTTATAAAAAAAACACTTACTATTTGAGCTATTAATTATAGCTTATTTTTTTAATATTAAACACACAATTACTTATCTGATAATAAATAATTGAAATTAAGAAAAACTGAATATAATTTTAAAACTCACAACAAATTAAAATATAGTAAAGGAGGTTGCTTCTATAACAATCTCTTTTTTTTGTGGTTTACATAGTCAACTCTCCGTTAAATGCACAATTATCATTTTAAGGCTCTGAAATTCAATAATATTAAACATTAAAAACACATTTACATGATATAGTATATTGTGTAAATATAAATTAGCTTAATTTTGTATTTTGATTTTTACGGATAGAAACATGGAGGAAAATAGAAAATATACATACGGAAAAAAGGATAAATTGAAACTGAGAAAACTGATTGGAGAAATATTCGAATCGGGCTCTTCTATTTCGTCTTATCCATTTAGGGTTTTTTACAAGAAAACAAAACTAGAAACCGACGTTATTGCTCAAGTTGGTGTTTCGGTTTCGAAAAGAAATTTTAAACACGCAGTTGATAGAAACAGAATAAAACGTTTGATGCGTGAAGGCTATAGGCTTGAAAAATATAATTTGCTTGATAATATTAAGGAAGAGGTTGCTGTGATGGTTATTTATACTCAACGCAAAGAGCTTGACCAAAAACTTATTCAAGAAAAAACCAAAAAGATGCTTATTAAGTTAGCTGCCGAATTAAATAAAGAATAACACACCCCCAAGCATTAAAAAAAACAGTAATTTATTAGGTGTATTTTTTATTTCATTTACTGATAAATGTAGTGGATTGATAAAGTTAGTGAATACCCGTTACTATCGGTATTGTTAATATAGCGTTATCACTATTTTTAGATTATAACGGTTGTAACGATAATAACTAATTTTAATAATTTTACTTGATTTGTCAGAAAACCTGTTATTTTAATTCAACCCTGAAAAAAATAAGAACATGAAAGTATGTATAGCCGAAAAGCCAAGTGTTGCCCGAGATATTGCAAAAGTATTGGGTGCAAATGTATCTAAGCAAGGATATATTGAGGGTAATGGCTATCAAATTACATGGACTTTTGGTCATTTTTGCACTTTAAAACAACCTCACGAATACGAGAGTTATTTAAAGCAATGGCGTTTAGAAACTTTACCTATTATTCCTGCAAATTTCGGAATTTCGGTAATGGAAGATAACGGTGTTCGTCAACAATTTAACATTATTAAAAAATTGGTTAATGCCAACGAATGTACTGAAGTAATAAATTGTGGGGATGCTGGGCAAGAAGGAGAGTTAATTCAGCGCTGGGTTTTGCTAAAGGCTAAAAATAAAAAGCCAGTAAAACGACTTTGGATTTCATCGCTTACCGAAGATGCTATAAAAGACGGTTTTGCAAACCTGAAACCCGAAGATGACTACAATAATTTGTATGCTGCTGGAACATCTCGAGCCATTGGCGATTGGCTTTTGGGTATTAATGCAACCCGACTTTTTACACTTAAATTTGCCCCTGCAAAACATGTACTTTCTATTGGAAGGGTGCAAACTCCTACCCTAGCTTTGATTGTAAATCGTCATCATGAAATAGAAAACTTTAAATCGGAGACTTATTGGGAGCTTAAAACTTTGTACCGAAATGTGCTTTTTAGTTCTGATAAAGGAAAAATCAAGATAAAAGATAACGCTGAAAAGTTTATTGAATCTATTAAAAATAGTGATTTCAGAATTACGTCTTTCAGTATAAAAAAGGGAAAAGAAGCTCCTCCAAAATTGTTCGATTTAACATCGTTACAGGTAGAGTGTAACAAGAAATTTGGAATGTCGGCAGATGAAACTCTAAAGACGATACAAAGTTTATACGAAAAAAAAATAGTTACATATCCTCGTGTCGATACTCAGTATTTACCTGACGATATGCACCCTAAAATTCCGCAAATAATGAGAGGGTTGGTAAATTATCAACAATTTACAGCCTCAGTTTTACAGAATAAAATTACCAAAACAAAAAAGATATTCGACAATAAAAAAATAACCGATCACCACGCAATAATTCCAACAGGGGTTGTGGCAAATCATTTGGGAGGTAATGAGTGGTACGTTTACGATACAGTTACTCGTAGATTTATTGCGGCTTTTTATCCTGATGCAATAGTGTCGAATACCGAAGTTAAAGGAGTTGCTGAAAAAATAAATTTTAAAGCTACTGGAAAGCAAATTTTAGAAGAGAATTGGAAAGTACTTTATAAAAACGATAAGCAAGAAAAAGCATCCGACGATAAACAACAAGTTATGCCCAATTTTACTGAAGGAGAAACGGGGCCTCATAATCCAAAAGTTCAGGAGAAAAAAACATCTCCTCCAAAACATTATTCCGAAGCAACTTTACTTAGAGCTATGGAAACTGCGGGTAAGCAAGTTGATGACGAAGAATTGAGCGATATTATGAAGGAAAATGGTATTGGACGTCCATCGACACGAGCGGCAATTATTGAAACTTTATTCAGAAGAAAATATATATCGAAAGCAAAAAAACGTTTGGAAGCTACGCCTACCGGAATTCAGCTTATTGGATCAATAAAAAACGACATTCTGAAATCGGTAGAATTAACGGGGCAATGGGAACGTAAACTTAGAATGATTGAAAAGGGTGAATTTTCGGTTGATGATTTTAAAAACGAGATGAATAGTTTAATTATAAATTTGGTTCATGAGGTTAAGAATGATTTTTCTCCACGAATTGAAACTTTCGACAATGATAAACCTGCACAAAAAAATCAGGCAAGTGTAAGTTCTAGTTCTGCAAATAATAGTAGTAGTAATAATAATAGCCAGAATAAAAAATCGGATAATAAAAACAATGAAACAGTATGCCCTAAATGTGGAAAAGGACATTTAATAAAGGGTAAATCGGCTTATGGTTGTAGTAACTATAAATCGGGATGCGATTTTACTATTCCATTTTACTTGATGAATAAAAAACTTACCGACAACCAAATAAAAACACTTGCTAAAAAGAAGAAATCGGCATTAATAAAAGGTTTTATTATAAACGACAATAAAGTAAACGGACATTTAATACTTACCGAAAGCTGTAATATTGAGTTTGAAGAAAAAAAAGAAGAAATATTGAAGTGTCCGGAATGTGGTAGCACAGTTTTTATAAAGGGTAAAAATGCCTTTGGTTGTGCTAATTATAAAAACGGGTGCAAGTTTACTATTCCTTTTAATATTGCAGGTACCGATGATATAACAGTGATAATGAACGACAGTAAAATAATTAAAAAAGTGAATGATTTGAATAAAAAATAAGCATTACTAAGTTTACTGTTATGGTTTAATAGCTATTTTATTATCAAATTATTATCAAAATAAAGCATTACAAATCAAAACATTAGTGAGCACAAAGCTACAACAAAAATAAAGCTACCGTTTTATGCTTGTAAAAAAGCTAGTTACTATTGTATAGTACATATTAGTTATTTAATTAAAT
The DNA here is from genome assembly GCA_023145615.1 of Ichthyobacteriaceae bacterium. Taxonomy (GTDB): domain Bacteria; phylum Bacteroidota; class Bacteroidia; order Flavobacteriales; family JADGDT01; genus JADGDT01. The sequence goes on from JAGLDK010000014.1 coordinate 19,063, forward strand.
AATTCGTTTGTTTGCTCAGCAAATTGAAAGAAATAGTATTAAAGAGAGATATAAAATGAATAATTTATCAAAATACGACGATATACGTCCAAGTACCGACGAGGAAGCACGCGAGATTTTTAAGTATTTAAGCAAGCACCCTATTGTACAGTCTATAATGAAATTATTCAATCCTACTTTAAGTAAAGAAGAGCTAGTTGAATACATTGCATCAATCAAAGATGTAGAAGATTTTCAGGCTAAATTTTCGTATTTAGGCATGAAATATATTAAGGATATAACTAGTGATGGACTTACTTATGAAGGTTTAGATGGTTTAAAACCTGAAAATGGTTACTTATTTATTTCAACACACCGAGACATTTTACTTGATGCTGGTTTTTTAAACTATCTGTTTTACGAACATGGTTTAAATTTGGCAGAACAAGCAATTGGAGATAATTTAATTTCAAAGAATTTTATCAGTCAGTTGTCTAAAGTAAACCGAAATTTTATTGTTAAACGTGATGCTCCTGTTAGAGAAATGGTTGCTAACTCTCGTCATTTATCGGAATATATACAGCTTACACTACACGAAAAAAACTGGAATGTTTGGATTGCTCAAAGAGAAGGAAGAACAAAAGATGGTTTGGATAAAACAAATCCAGGCTTATTAAAGATGCTTACTCTTGCTGCCGATAGAAAAGGAAACATGGTAGAGTATTTGAAAAAGCAAAAGATTGTACCAATGGCTGTTTCTTACGAAAATGACCCTAACGACAGGTTTAAAATTGACGAACTTATTGCTAAAGAAAATGCAATTCCTTATGCAAAGGCAAAAGACGAAGATTTCCAGCATATATTAATGGGTATTATTGGAAAGAAAAAAAGAATGCACCTTGCCCTTGGAGCTCCTTTAGATAAAGAATTAGATGAACTAGAGGGACTTGCAGGAAACAAATTATTACAAAGGTTAGCTGATATTTTAGATAAAGAAATAGTTAGAAATTATAAGCTATGGCCATCGAATTTTATTGCTTACGATATTTTAAACAAAACCGATAAGTATAAAAGTAAGTATAATAAGCTTGAGGAAAAGTCGTTTTTAAGACGTTTAGAAAGAAGAGCTGTACAACATGTGCACTTTGATGCAGAACGAAAATTTTTAGAGATGTACGCTAATCCAATAGTTAATAAAATGAATTTTAATTTATTAGACTAATATTTCTAGTAAAAAAGTGGTAATTTTGTAGTTACTATCCCAATAGTTTTACCAAAATAGATTTAAATATTTTGAACAAATTATATAAGGGATGGATTTAGTTAGAAAAGTACTTTTAATATATACAGGAGGCACAATTGGAATGGTGAGAGATAAAAACACCAAAACACTTGTGCCTTTTAATTTTGATAACCTCCTAAGCTTAGTTCCAGAGCTTGAACTTTTAGATTGTGATATTGACACATATTCTTTTAGAAATCCGATAGATTCATCAAACATACACCCTGACGATTGGATTGATTTGGCCAAAATTATAGGCGATAAATATGACGATTATGATGGTTTTGTTATACTACATGGGTCGGATACTATGTCGTACACAGCTTCGGCTTTAAGTTTTTTATTAGAGAATTTAAAGAAGCCGGTAATTATAACCGGATCGCAACTACCAATGGGGTACATACGTACCGATGCTAAAGAAAACTTAATTACATCAATACAAATTGCGGGAGATTATACCGATGAAGGTTACGCTAAAATACAAGAGGTAGCTTTATATTTCGAATATAAATTATATAGAGGAAATAGAACTACAAAGCATAGTTCGGAGCATTTTGAGGCCTTTGCATCGTTAAACTATCCACATTTGGCAGTATCCGGAGTACATTTAAAATACAAATGTGATGTAATGCAACCAAAAAATGACAAAAAACTTATCATACATTCGTCGTTAAACCGAAATGTTGCAATATTAAAATTATTTCCAGGCATTACAAAAGAAGTTGTACGTGCAATTATTAATATCGAAAATATAGAAGGGCTTATTATTGAGACATATGGAGCTGGAAATGCACCTAGTAGCGATTGGCTAATTACAGAACTTTCTGACGCAATTAACAGTGGGTTAGTTGTTTTAAATATTACGCAATGTCCTGCCGGAATTGTTGACCAAGATTTATATGAAGTTGGTATGCAAATGAAAAAACTTGGAGTTATTGGAGGTAGAGATATGACGATTGAGGCAGCAATTACCAAATTAATGTTTGTGTTAGGAAGCCCCGAATTAAGAAAAAACCCTGTAAAGTCGCTGAGAGTCAACCTTAGAGGTGAATTAAGCAATTCTGAAAATAAGTTTTAATATACAAAAAATATTTCGTTATTTGCCATTCGTTTCTAAACTATCTCAGTAAAAACTTGGAGAAGTAGCTAAATAGTTTGTTTTATACGTTTTTAAAACGTGTTTTACGGAAACGAAACGGGAATTACTTTCCTTTCTTCTCCGCTCAAAAAATTCGGATAAATCAAATTAACAATTAAGTTCAAACAAAATGAAAAGAGTATTTTCGATTTTAGCGGTAACAGGCTTATTAACGTTCGGAGCGTTGAATAACGTTTCTGCGCAAGATCAACAAGAAAATGTTGAAGCAGTAGAAAACAAAGCTGAACAAGCTACAGATTCTACGGCAGTAGCTGCAGAGGCAACTAAGGAAGTTGCAAAAGAAGAGATTGCACCTGTGCAAGAAGATGAAATGGAGGCAGAACAAACATTCCACCAAATCATTAAGCAGAAATTTATTGAAGGTGGTGCTGGATTCATGGGAATTGTACTACTTACTCTTATTTTAGGTTTAGCAATTGCTATTGAAAGAATTATTTACTTAAACTTATCAACTACAAACACAACTAAACTTCTTAAGAATGTTGAGGATGCACTTGCATCAGGTGGAGTTGAAGAGGCTAAGGAGCTTTGTAGAAATACAAGAGGACCAGTTGCTTCTATTTTCTACCAAGGACTTGACAGAAACGAAGAAGGTATTGACATGATTGAGAAATCAATTGTAGCTTACGGTGGAGTTCAGATGGGTCAGTTAGAGAAAAACCTTTCTTGGTTATCTTTATTTATTGCTTTGGCTCCAATGTTAGGATTCATGGGTACGGTAATTGGTATGATTGCAGCCTTTGATTCTATTGAAGCAGCAGGTAACATTTCTCCTACTCTTGTAGCAAAAGGTATTAAGCAAGCTCTTATTACTACTGTATTCGGTCTTATTGTAGCAATGATACTTCAGGTATTCTACAACTACATCGTATCTAAAGTTGATAGTATCGTTAACAAAATGGAAGACGCATCTATTACTTTAATTGACATGCTTGTTAAACACAAAAAGTAATTAATTACTAAGATGGTAAAAGTTCAAAAAATATTAACATATGTAATTGCGATTATCGGAGCACTTGCAGCCTATTTATGGGTTGCGATTGCAAGAAACGAAGATCCAGTTATAAGCGACATTGATTCGTTCTACGCACTAACCGTAGTTATGTTATCGGTAACAGTTGGAATTACTGTACTAGCAACACTTATACAAGTATTTACTGACACTGCTAAATTAAAGAGTGCAATTTTTGCACTTGCAATAATTGGTGGTATTGTATTTATTTCATACAACCTAGCTTCAGACGCAGTGGTTTCTTTTTTAGGGGTAGATTTATCTAACCCAATAGAATCTAAATGGGTAGGAACAGGTTTATACACAACTTATATTGCAGGGACATTAGCTATTTTATCAATAGCATTTTCTCCGCTTTTTAAATTATTGAAGTAATATGGCAAAAAGAGAAGTACCGGAGGTAAATGCCGGCTCTATGGCCGATATTGCTTTCATGCTATTAATCTTCTTTCTTGTAACAACAACAATGGATGTGGATACGGGTATTATGCGTAAGCTACCTCCAATGCCAGAGAAAGTTGACCCGAACATAAAGCCACCACCAATTAGAGAGAAAAACCTCTTTGAAGTGGTAGCTAACGCTAATGACCAATTGCTTGTTGAAGGTAATTTAATGAAGGTTAAAGATTTAAGAGAAGCTACTAAAGAATTTCTTAATAACAACGGTGATGGAACTTGTACTTACTGTACTGGTGTCAAAAACCAAAGATCTTCTGACAACCCTCAGAAAGCAATTATTACAGTGCAAAATGACCGTGGTACGTCATATAACTTATACATAAAAGTTCAGAACGAATTGGTAGCTGCTATCAACGAGTTAAGAGAAGATCTTGCTATAAGAAAATATGGTGTTCCTTTAGATGAACTTGATGAGGACCGTCAGAAGAAAATTCAGAAGATGTACCCTCAGAAAATTTCAGAAGCAGAACCAGTTGATTTACAATAATAATAAACGATATGTCTAAATTTAAGAAAAAGAAAAGTGGTGGGCAGCCGGCTATTAATACGTCTGCACTTCCTGATATCGTTTTTATGCTTTTATTCTTCTTTATGACTACAACTACAATGCGTGAGCAGGATTTAGTTGTATCTGTAAGACAACCAAAGGCAACTGAAGTAAAAAAACTAGAACGTAAAAGTTTGGTTTCGAACATTTATATTGGTAAGCCAATGAGAAAGTATCAATCTAAATTTGGTACTGAAGGAACTATTCAGCTAAACGATTTTTTTGCAAGTAAAGAAGATATCAAAGATTTTATATTTGCTGAACGTGAGGCAAGAAAAGAAGAAGAAATTCCTCTTTTAACTACCAACCTTAAAGCTGATATTGAAGTTAAGATGGGAATTATTACTGACATTAAACAAGAACTTAGAAAAGTACAGGCTTTAAAGCTTAACTATTCTACAGTTGAAGTTGAAGAGATTGATTATTAATATCTTACAAAATTTTATATATACCAGAAAGAGGCTACTTATTTGTAGCCTCTTTTTTTTGTATATAAATTTTTATATAGTAAATTACTGAAACACAAATGTTTCAATAATTTAAAACAAAATTCAAAGTAAAACCTACTATAAAGTATGAAAAATTATGTTTATTACGTATTAGTGTTATTTTTTGGATTTTTGAATAATGTATTAATAGCTCAAGAAAAAGAGCCCGATTTAAGATATTTAGAAGATCAAATATTTTTAAGTGTTACCTATAATTCTATAATTAATCATACAACCGATATTTCTCAGGGAGGTTTTTCTAACGGTTGGGAAATTGGATACATGAGAGATATACCCTTTAATAAACAACGAAATATTGGTATTGGAGTTGGTATAAATTATGCATCTTCTCATATTTATCAAAATATTGGTATTTTTACTTACCCAACAACAGGAGAATCGTACTTGAAAATACTTAACAAAAACGATTACATTAGAAATAAATTAACAATATCCACTCTTGAAATTCCTATTGAGTTAAGATATAGAACATCTACGCCCAACCAAAGTAACTTTTTTAGAATTTACCTTGGCATGAAGCTTGGGGTTATAATTGATCAATACTCTAAAACCACAACAAACGTTAGTGAAATTGCATATTATAATGCACACGAAATTCAACTATTAAGATATGGCCCAACTTTAACTTTAGGATATGGTGCATGGAATTTAAGAATGTATTACGGATTAAGTAAATTATTTGCAAACAACACGTACACTACAAAAATACCTGGAGAAACAATAGATCCAATATCATTAAACACTAACGAATTAAATATTGGTTTAATATTTTTTATTATATAATGAGAAACACATACTTAATTTTAGGCTCGAATTTAGGCAACAGCATTGAAGTAATTAATTTGGCAATTGAAGAGGTAAACAAAGAAGTTGGTTTGGTTATTGCAAAATCATCGTTTTATAAAACCGCTCCTTGGGGTTTTGAAAGTAAAAATGATTTTTATAATATAGTTTTAAAAGTTAGCACCAATTTAAAACCTCAAGTGCAATTAAGAACTTTTTTGAATATTGAAAAAACACTCGGCAGAACCCGAAGCGGAAAAGATGGTTACGAATCAAGAATTATTGATATTGATATTTTATTAATAGACGATTTGATAATAAACACCGAAGCCTTAATAGTGCCTCATCCACGCATGAACCAAAGAATGTTTACACTTATGCCGTTAGCCGAAATTGACGGCAACATAGTGCATCCTATCGAAAATAAAACCATAAAACAAATACTTAACGAATGTAAAGATGATTCGGAAGTTGAAATAGTTGTTAGTGATCAGTAATTAGTTAATGGGTGATTAGATGTAAAGTTTCACAACGTTGTTAATCTTTGTTATTGTTGACTATTTATTAAAATTAGTACCTAATCTCTAGTCACTAATATCCAATTACTAAATCTAATATTTAGCCACTAATCTCTAATTACTAAATCTAACCTCTGTCGTTTGGCTTCGAAAAGCATAATAGCTGCGGCAACCGACACGTTCATTGAATCAATTGCACCTTCCATAGGTATAATAATATTTTGAGTGGAAGCTTTTAACCATTCGTTTGACAAACCTGTGGCTTCGGTACCCACAACAATTGCCGATGCTTGTTTGTAATTTATCTCATAATACGGTTTAGAAGCCGTTAAAGCTGCCGAATATATATTTACATCATTACTTCTCAACCACTCTATAACCTCATCGGTACTGCCTGTAACTACATTATTTGTAAACACACAACCTACGCTTGAACGTACCACGTTTGGATTATAGATATCGGATTTGGGATTGGCTATTATTACAGCATCAATATTAGCCGCATCGGCAGTACGCAACATCGCTCCTATATTACCCGGTTTTTCAATTGACTCTACAATAAGTATAAGCGGTGTTTTACTTTTTAGTTTCAGGTTTTTTATGCTATGATCTTTAGTTCGGGCAACTGCAATTACTCCTTCGGTTGATTCTCGGTAGGCTAATTTTTTATAAACATCGTTGTTAACCGAAATATAATCGGGTTGGGTTTTACCTTCAAACAAATCAAGTAATATATTGTGTTCTATTATTTCTGATAAGAAAATCAATTTCTCAACCACATACCCTCCCTCTAAGGCAATAACCAATTCTCGTAAACCCTCTATCAAAAACAAACCTTTTTTCTTTCTGATACGTGATTTTTCTTTAAGCTGAAAAACATCTTTAATTGTTTGATTCTGAATACTGTTAATTTCCTTTATCATAGCTTAATGTTTTTCTTTTAGAGTATTTATTATCTTTTTAGGCTTCTAGTTAAATCAAGTGATATTCTTTATTGTCGTAACAAACGTTATAGTCTAAAAATAATGATAACTCTATATCTATTATAACGTTTTGAGATTGTAATTTGAATTCAAGATTTAAAAAACAAGTTAGGATTATATTTAACTGAAATCCATATTTAATTTAGTTCAGTATAATATTCTGAGTTTAAAAGCAAACAGATTATTGTTGGCTTTATATGTAAATAGTTAACTAATAATTTAGCCTACACTATTGTAAATTTAATTCATATTTACCTAACTTTTAAACTTGTGTAATGTTTATTATTTGGTATAAAAACAAAAAAGCCCAACCAAATTAATGATTGAGCTTATTGTACCTAGGATGGGACTTGAACCCATACGGGCATTACTGCCCACTGGATTTTAAGTCCAGCGTGTCTACCAATTCCACCACCTAGGCGTGATGTATTGTAAAAGTACCTTGGATGGGACTTGAACCCATACGGACATTACTGTCCACTGGATTTTAAGTCCAGCGTGTCTACCAATTCCACCACCAAGGCGTACTTGAGCGAAAGACGGGGATTGAACCCGCGACCCCGACCTTGGCAAGGTCGTGCTCTACCGCTGAGCTACTTTCGCATTTGCATTATTTCCTAAAGAACTACTCTCTTTATTCCGTTTTGCGAGTGCAAAGATATACAACTTTTTGTTTCTACCAAATTTTTTATTAAAAAAATGAATTTTCAATAAAAAACAAAACTTAAAAGAGCATAAAACTTTACTACGAACAGTATCTCTGTTTCAGATTGCAAACTTGATGAAAAATTTAACACCATGCAACCTTTTTATCCTTTTTTATCTAAAAAACAAAACACAGGTTTATTAGTTGAATTTAAGAATTCATACAAACTACTTTATTCAAAACTTAAAACACTATATACCAATTTAATAACATATTATTTACACGTTATAAATTCGTCCATAAAAAAAACACTTAGCCATACAGCTAAGTGTTTTTAGTTAAAATATGTACTTCATTTCAAAAACTAAATACCTATTTATTTTATTTTTATACAATTTACATTCAATTTTAAATCATCAATCAGCACATTAACATCTTTAACATTTGTAAAATTGTTTCTTTTTCCACAAGAAAACATCTCTAAAAACGGATCGTCATCAATTATACTTTTCATTAAAACATCAAGAGTTGGCACTACCGAAAGTTCCGAATACTCTTTTAAAGTGTAAGATGTGTAAACACTATTTGTGTTTACACCCAAATTATCGAGCAAATAATTTTCTTTTAAACTAATCGGACTTACTACTTTACCATTATACAGTACATCTCTCATTGAGGGATATGATATAATTTTAGTTTTACTGCTATCCATTACAACCGGTACGTTATTAGAGTAATCGGCTTTAGTTTTATAAATAACTAAAGGAGCCTGATTATTTGCCATTGTAGATAGTTGTTTATTTAAATTACACGAAGTAAAAACAATTAGTAGTGCGATTAGTAGTTTAATCATTCTTTATTATTTGTTTAATAGTTGTTTTGTCTTCCGACTTTATCTCTAACATATAAACTCCATTAGAATAATCCGACAAATCAATATTCTTAATTTTTTGCGTTGAGTTATCTGTAAAAATTAATCGTCCTTGTACATCGTAAACATTTACAAAATCAATTACCGAATTGTTTTTATTTTTAACATTAAATTTATTAGCAAATGGGTTTGGATATACTGATACGTTTATTGAATTATCTTTATCAATAGACAAATATTGATTACTTGTAATTTTTAAATCCAACATATAATCACCTTCATAACCTGCAAAATAAGGTGCTATTGCAAAATACATCTTACCACCATTAAATGCTATATTATCCAGCATAACATCATCGTAAAGATCCGACCAATTTTCTCCATCAACAGAATATGCAAACAACACGTCAACAGTGTATTTTCTGTTGTCATCAGAGCTATACTCATCTTGCACTCTTGCATTTATATCGTATGTATAACCTTCTCTAAGATCAATAGAGTAAAAATCTACATCTAACGAAGAATGTATGTTCGATCCTATTGTATTTACAGATGCTACATTACCATCAAACGAAACATTTAAAGCCTTTGCATTTTCTATATCGTTATTATCTTCGTAAATATCAAATACACTTGGCTCTCTTTTAACTATAATTTCTATTGGATTGACGTATCCTGGTATTGATCCTGTTAACTCTTCTTCTCCATCGTTTGACTGATGAGTAAGTGCTAATAAGTATGTTCCGGGGGCAACATCAAGGTTACTAGTTGTAAAATAAACATCCTCATAATAATAACCCGATTCTAATTCCCCTGTAGCTGTTTGCCCTATTTCTTCAATAAATTCTCCATTAAAATCGTATAGTGACATATAAAACATTCCGTTAAATGTACTATTCGAATTATTTAATATACTAGCTTCCACCGATAATTCTCCGTTTGTTATTATCTGAGATGTAAGAACATTTATTTCAGAAATAAGTTGAATATCATTATCGTTTACTACATCAATATAAACATAATCATCTATACTTGAATCATACGATTCCATAATAGACCACTCTTCGTTTGTTGATTTATAAAGTATATTTATATAATAACTTCCCGGCAACATCGACAACAAACCATCGGTAACAAAATCAATTCCATCTTCATATACATATCCGCTAGACAAGTTATAATCCAATTTTATTTCTACAAAATCAATAAACATATCATCTTCATCGAAAACACCTGCAGCAAAATCACCATCAAAATCAAAATCACCATCATTTACAATATTTGTATGAATAATAAATTCCTCTCCATAATATATAATGCTTTTATCTGCTGTAACATCTTCGTAAACTTCAACAATAGTTTCTCCTTCTTCAAGTCCATTTTCATTTTCAACAGGTGGTTTTATACCTACTAAGGCTTGTTGACCACTATTATAATTTCCGGCACCTGAACCTGCACCTCCAATTCCAGGAACTAAATTATCTATTAAATAATATCCATCTGCATATCCTCCCCATCCCCAATTAACATGGAAAAAATCATTATTATCATAACCATCAAAAACAAATGTATGTCCACCTTCTCCATAACCAGCATATTGTACAGGCCTTTTTTCGTCAAGTTCTTTCTTTAAAATATTAATCCATTCGCCATCAGTATAATTTACTCTTTCTAAACCTCTAAGAGTAGAATCATCGTATCCAAAATATGTTTTAAATGCGTATTCGCACGACTGTTCCTTTGTTGGCGATTGAGATATAATAACATACGATCCACTTCCTTCAACTCCATAGTTCATTTCTACAGCCACTCCACAATGATACATTAAAGTTGCCACAGCATTGTTTGCACTTACAACCTCGTTTGGCATGTTTGCCCAATCATAAATAGTAGAACTAAAATTAGCCGATAGCATTCCATAGTTATCATCTTGATACGAATGAAAGCCAGTACCTTGTTTCGGGTACTCCCAATATCTCATTATTTGTGCCATTGCTGTTGCAGGGCAACCTGTTAAAGTTCTCTCTTCTTTTTCACTATCATAAGGACACATATCGTTTACAAAAGGGCTTTGATTCCATTTAGCAGACACCAACGGACTTACACTACTCAACGTTTTTGCAAGCGAAATCTCTCCACTCCAAAGAGCTTTAACTTCTTTAGTTTGACTTATTTTATTAGATTTAATATATTTTATTTGTTGCTTATATCCTTCAATCCATTTTACAAAATTAGATGGTAAATTATTTAAATCTAACGTATTGTTATATGAATATCCTAAAATAGGCATTGCAGCATCATCTCCAGAAATAACAATAAATCCACTGTTATTTATTTCAAAAACATAAACATATTTATTAGAATCTTCACCCCCATTTAATACATTTGATTTTTTTCCTAAACCTGATTTATTAAAAGTGTTGTTTGGTAAATCGCCAATATAATTTAGAGTAATTGACTTTTTAAAACTTCCTGTATTATTGTTATTCAAAAAAGTTAAAGCTACTTTTTTAGCTTGTTCCGATGTAATTTCTTCACTAAAAACTTGAGTAATAAAAAATAAAGAAATCAGTAATAGTAAAATTTTGTTCATAGTATTAA
>JAGLDK010000015.1 GCA_023145615.1 Ichthyobacteriaceae bacterium
AAATGGAAATGCAATTTTTTGTACGTCCGGGTGAGGAAATGAAATGGTATGATTATTGGAAAGAAACTCGTATTAAATGGCATAAATCATTAGGTTTAGGAGAGGAAAATTACCGTTTCCACGATCATGATAAATTGGCACATTATGCAAATGCTGCTGCCGATATTGAGTTTAACTTTCCTTTTGGGTTTAAAGAATTAGAAGGTGTACACTCTCGTACTGATTTCGATTTATCTCAGCACGAAAAACATTCGGGTAAAAAATTACAATTTTTCGACCCTGAATTGAATAAAAACTATGTTCCTTATGTTGTTGAAACTTCAATTGGTGTAGATAGAATGTTCCTTTCGGTACTTGCAACTTCGTTGATAGAAGAGGTTTTAGAAGATGGAAGTACTCGTACTTTACTAAAACTACCTTCGGTATTATCGCCTTACAAAGCTGCTGTACTTCCGTTGGTTAAAAAAGATGGATTACCAGATGTTGCACGTAAAATAATGAACGATTTAAAGTACGATTTCAACATGGCTTACGACGAAAAAGATGCTATTGGGCGTCGTTACCGTCGTCAGGATGCAAACGGAACTCCGTTTTGTATTACAGTTGATCATGATACATTAAACGATAACATGGTAACAATTCGTCACCGTGATACAATGAAACAAGAGCGTGTTGCTATTTCGGAATTAAAAAATATTATAGACGCTGAAGTTAATGTTAGAAATTGGCTTGGGAAAATGTAATATCAATTGCATAATTTCAATATTAAAATAAAAAAAGGAGATGCTAAAAATTTAGCATCTCCTTTTTTATTAATTGTTTTTATTTTGCTCTGAAAGGGCTGTTTAATTCAGTGGTACACGGTGTCTGTTGCTATATAAAAACAATAGACTAAAATTAATTAACCATTATAAAATAATCTAAAAATCTATTTTCTCGAAACTATAATTCAAGGCGGTAAAATATTTCAACACTTTTGGCAATGCAATTTTTAAATTATTTGATGCTTTTAAAGTATCATGAAACACAATAATAGAGCCGTTGTTTGAGTATTTCACAACATTATTAAAGCATTGTATTCCGCTAATATTATTATCGAAATCGCCCGACAAAACATTCCACATAACAATTTTATATTTTTGTTTTAATGCTGAGTATTGCGATAATTTTATTTGTCCGTAAGGTGGACGAAACAACTTGCTATTAATTATTTTATCGGCTTTATTAACGTCTGAAACATAATTACTCATACTACTTGAATAACCTTTTATATGAGAAAAACTATGGTTTCCGATGGCGTGTTTTTCTTTTATTCTGTTAAACAACTCTTCGTTGCCTTTTATATTTTTTCCGAGTACAAAAAAAGTAGCTTTTGCATTATACTCGTCTAAAACATCAAGCACAAAACTTGTAACTTCCGGAGTAGGTCCATCATCAAAAGTTAAATATAACTTCTTTTTAGTTGAATCAATTTTCCATAGTATTTCAGGAAACACCAACCTTAATATTTGTGGAGGTTTATTAAGGTATAATTTCATGTAATTATATTGAAAACATTAATTTAAATATATACAAACAGCTATACTTCTCTACTGATAATAGACTCTGCAAATTTGCGTATTTCGGCTTTTTTTCCTTCAGCTACATTAACCGATGCTAAGGATTGTAACGAAAGTTCGTAATACTTTTCAATCTCTTTTTTCATACAATCAACCACACCTAATTTATTGAAAATAGTTCTAGCCTTTTCAATTTTATTTTCTTCTTCAAATATTGATAAGTTTGATGATGCAAACAAATTATTCAATTCAACTAACTCATTATTATCCGCTTTTTGGAAAGCTTTTAATGTTAAAAATGTTTTTTTATTTGCTACAATATCTCCTCCAATTCTTTTTCCGAATTTTTCAGTATCGCCATATAAATCCAAATAATCGTCTTGAAGCTGAAAAGCCAATCCTAAATATTTACCAAAATCATATAGTTTATTACTATCTATTTGTTCGGCACCTCCTGCAATAGCTCCAACTTTCATTGATGCTCCTAATAATACCGATGTTTTTAAAGTTATCATATTAATATACTCATCAATAGTAACATCGTTTCTGGTTTCGAAATTCATATCTAATTGCTGACCCTCGCAAACTTCAATAGCAGTTTTATTAAATGCTAAAAATACATTTTTAAGTATTTCGGGAGATAAATCTTCTAACAAACTATAAGCTTTTATAAGCATAGCATCGCCCGACAAAATCCCAATATTTTCGTTCCATTTTATATGCACCGTATCGCTTCCTCTACGCAACGGCGCTTTATCCATTATATCGTCGTGTATAAGTGTAAAATTATGAAACACTTCAATTGCTTTTGCCAACGATAAAACATCATTTACACTATCAGAATATAAATTGTACGACATTAAAACCATTAACGGACGTGCTCTTTTTCCGCCAAGTGCCAAAATATAATTTATAGGATTATATAATTCGGCAGGGCTACCTTCAATTAAATTATCCTTAAAATATTGACTTATAATTTTTTCTAGTTCTCCTATCAATTTCATAATTAATGTAATAATATTTAGTGCAAAAATAATTGATTTTACCATTTACACAACTCAACTTTATACTGAAATTATCAGTAATAAAACAACTGATGTTTTGTATAAATTATTTTATACAAAAGTTAAGAAATAGTGTTGAATATTTTTCAGAACAGTTACAAATAACACATCTAAAAAAAATACTTTTTATACATGTTATTTTTTTACAATGATGCTAGATTTACACTCTTTATTTTTAAGTAGTTATATTTACTAATTGTAAAGTTTCACAACGTTGTTAATGGTATGAAACTTTACAATTAAGTATTAAAACAACTCCTTAACTATTTTCTGAATATTATCTGATTTACCCATTGTATAATAATGTAGAGAAGGTACACCAGCTTCTTTCAACTCTTTCGACTGTTGAGTTAACCACTCAACACCCAACTGGCGTACTGCTTTATTGTCTTTACATTTGTGTACTTCTCGTACCAAATCGCAAGGCAAATCAAGGCTAAACATATGCGGTAATAAACGCAATTGACGTTTTGTAGATAAAGGTTTTAAACCCGGAATAATTGGAATTTCAATACCTATTGCTCTACAATCTTCAACAAACTTAAAATATTTTTGATTGTCGAAAAACATTTGAGTTACAATATAATCGGCTCCAGCATCAACTTTAGCTTTCAAAAACTCTAAATCTTCTTTATAATTTGGCGATTCGAAATGCTTTTCGGGATAACCAGCAACTCCTACACAAAAGTTTGTTGAATGTGGATTAACGATGTTCGAATCTAAATACTTCCCATCATTTAAATCTTTAATTTGGCTAACAATTCCATCGGCATAAGCATGTCCCTCTTTATCGGCAGTAAAATATTTTTCGCCAGGTGCAGCATCTCCACGCAAAGCAAGAACACTGTTAATACCTAAAAAATCCATTTCTATTAAGGCATTTTCGGTTTCTTCTTTAGTAAAACCACCAGCCAATAAATGCGGCACAGAATCTACATTATATTTGTGCTGAATTGCTGTTGAAATTGCAATAGTACTTGGACGTTTACGTACAGTACGCTTGCGGAACATTCCATTTTCAACCTCCTCTAAAATAGTTTCTTCTCTATGATAAGTTACATCAACAAACGCAGGATTATACTCCATTAATGGATTAAGGTTTGTAATAATATCTTTCATATCCTGCCCCTTTAACGGTGGCAAAATCTCTAACGACAATAATGTTTGTCCTTTAGCTTTTTCTATATGTTCTGTTACTTTCATTTTCTATTTTCTTGTTGAATTAGTTAAGCAATTAAACAACTTTATAAACTTGCCGAATATAATTTCTTCAGCTCATTTACACTCTCTCCACTAAGTTCTGCAATTCTGTTAATCTGATCATTTTTCATTAATCCAACACCAAAATATTTAGCATTTGGATTGGCAAAATAAAATCCTGAAACCGATGCTACGGGTTGCATTGCATACGATTCTGTTAGCTCTATTCCTATTTTTTCTGATACTCCTAACAAGTCGAAAATTCTCTTTTTATCCTTATGATTCGGACAAGCTGGATATCCTGGTGCAGGACGTATTCCATCGTATTTTTCGGCAATTAAATCATTATTACTTAAATTATCTTCGGCACTATACCCCCAATAATTTGTTCTTATTTCCTTATGTAAATATTCCGATGCTGCCTCTGCTAATCTATCGGCAATTGCCTTAACCAAAATAGATTTATAATCATCGCCTTGCTCGGCATAAAAATTGGCTAATTCGTTTGTTCCAATTCCGGCAGTTACAGCAAACATTCCCAAATAATCATTTTCGGGTGCAATATAATCCGACAACGAGCTATATGTAGCACCTGCTTTTTTCTCTTTTTGCTGACGTGGAAAAACAAAATCGGTAAATTCGTTTTCTTGCTTTTCAGCTTCAAAGTTAGGATTTTTAACCGTTACAACTTCTCCATTAGATTTAGCCTGATAAATACCAAAAACCGCTCTGGCTTTAAGTAAATGCTTATCAATAATAACATCAAGCAACTCTAAAGCATCATTATAAAGTTTGGTAGCCTCTTCTCCAATTTTATCATCAGTTAAAATTGCAGGAAACTTTCCTACTAATTCCCAAGCACGGAAAAAATACGTCCAATCAATATACTTTTTCAATTCCGAAAGACTAATATGCATAACATTACTAGCTCCCAAATAACGTGGCTCAACTGGGGTATAATCATCAAAATTTAATGTTGATGAATTTGTTTTTGCAGTACTAATATCTACAAATTTCTTGGCTTCTTTACGCTTTAAATACTCGGTTCTAACTTCTTTATATTCCGATTTAAGTTTTTGCTTGTAGGCTTCTTTTTTCTTCGGATTAATAATATCAGAAATTACCTGAATTGATTTAGAAGCATCGTTACTATGTGCAACTATGTTTCTGTAATTAGGATCTATTTTTACAGCAGTATGTGCTTTTGATGTAGTAGCACCACCAACAATCAATGGAATATCTAGCCCCTTTTCGTCAAGCATTTTAGCTAAATCCGCCATTTCTTCTAACGACGGAGTTATAAGTCCGCTTACCCCAATAATATCAGCTTTATGCTGAATTGCAGCTTCAATAATTTTATCGTTAGGAATCATAACACCAAGGTCAATAACCTCGAAATTATTACACTCTAAAACAACTTTTACAATGTTTTTTCCAATATCGTGTACATCACCTTTTACCGTAGCAAGTATTATTTTTCCTGCCGATAAACTACACGAATCTTTTTCTTGCTCTAAAAACGGTTGCAAATAACTAACCGCTTTTTTCATAACTCTAGCCGATTTTACAACCTGAGGTAGAAACATTTTTCCTTCTCCAAAAAGGTCTCCAACCTTGTTCATTCCGCCCATTAACGGACCTTCAATAACCTCTAACGACTCTGAGTATGTTAACCTAATTTCCTCAACATCGGCTTCAATAAACTCGGTAATACCTTTTACTAACGAATACTGAACCCTAGCAACAGCATCTAAACTACGCCATTCGGCAACATCAGCCTCTTTCTTTTTAGTACCTTTTACAGTTTCGGCAAACTCAATTAAAGCTTCGGTAGCATCTTCTGTTCTGTTTAAAAGTACATCTTCTACTTTTATAAGAAGTTCTTTATCAATGTCGTCGTAAATTTCAAGCATAGTAGGATTTACAATACCAACTTTCATACCCGCCTTTCCGGCATGATATAAAAAAGCAGAGTGCATAGCCTCTCTAACCGTATTATTTCCTCTGAAAGAAAACGAAATATTACTTACTCCACCCGAAACATTTGCATGCGGAAGATTGTTTGTAATCCATTCGGTAGCCTTAAAAAAGTCGATACCATTTGTGCGGTGTTCCTCCATTCCGGTTGCTACAGGAAACACGTTAGGATCGAAAATAATATCTTGTGCTGCAAAGCCAACCTCATCAACTAAAATATCGTACGAACGTTTGCAAATATCAATTCGGCGCTGGTAAGTATCGGCCTGACCATCCTCGTCGAAAGCCATTACCACAGTTGCTGCACCATATTTCTTTATCAGTTTAGCTTGTTTTACAAACTCATCTTTACCTGATTTTAAAGAAATAGAATTTACAACCGATTTACCCTGAACACATTTTAAACCTGCCTCAATAATATCCCATTTTGAGCTATCAATCATTACCGGAATTTTTGCGATATCAGGTTCCGACTGAATTAAATTAAGGAAATTAACCATGGCTTCTTTACCATCAATTAACCCGTCATCCATATTCACATCTAAAATCTGCGCCCCACCATCAACCTGATTACGTGCTATTGCTAAAGCTTCTTCAAAACTCTCTTCTTTAATTAAACGAAGAAATTTTTTAGAACCAGCTACATTACAACGTTCTCCAACATTTATAAAGTTTGAATTTTCGTCAATAATTAAAGGTTCTAAACCCGAAAGCATCATTGGTTTTCTATTCTGCATATTTTATTATTGTAAATATTCTTAATTATTTTTAGTTCTCTAAATTCTGTGATTTATAGAATCGTTATTGTTGTTAATACCGTTACTATCGGATAGTAATTACAATAACCATTTCACTACATTTATATGAGAACTATATCTTTTTTACTGATGTTATGAATTTTTAACCTGATTGGCAATTGCCTCAATATGTGCAGGTGTACTTCCACAACATCCTCCAATAATACCTAAGTTTTTTTCTTTCAAAAATGGTTTAATTTCAATACCCATTTCATCAGGAGTTTGATCGTACTCTCCAAAAGCATTTGGCAATCCTGCGTTTGGATGTGCACTAACCATGAAAGGCGATTTTGCAGCTAAAGCATGCAAATGTGGTTGCATATCTTTTGCACCAAAAGCACAATTTAATCCAACACTCAACAAGTCCATATGAGAAACTGAAATTAAAAATGCCTCAACAGTTTGCCCCGAAAGAGTACGTCCACTAGCATCGGTTAAAGTTCCTGAAATCATAATAGGAAGCTTTTTTCCTTTTTCTTCAAAAACAGTTTCACAAGCAAACATAGCAGCTTTTGCGTTTAGCGTATCAAAAATAGTTTCTACCATTAAAACATCGCAACCACCATCCATCAAACCACGCACTTGTTCCGAGTATGCTTCAACAAGCTCATCGTAAGTAACGTTTCTTGCTCCCGGATTACTAACATCGGGCGACAAGCTTGCCGTTCTATTTGTAGGTCCCATTGATCCAGCTACAAATCTAGGCTTTTCAGTATTTTTAGCAGTAAACTCATCAGCTATCTCACGAGCTATTTTAGCTCCCTCAAAATTAATTTCGTAAACTAACTCTTCACAAGCATAATCAGATTGAGCAATTGTTGTACCCGAAAAAGTGTTTGTTTCAGCAATATCAGCACCTGCCTCAAAATATTCGGCATGAATTTGTTTAATAGCCTCAGGCTTTGTTAAAACAAGTATATCGTTATTCCCCTTTAATGGTAAACTCCAATTTTTAAACCTATCACCCCTAAAATCTTCTTCAGTAAGTTCAAGCTTCTGTATCATAGTACCCATTGCACCATCTAAAACCAAACGACGCTTTTTAAGTTCTTCTTTTATATTGTATTTCATTTCTCTTTTCAATTAAAATTATAAATGCACAGTGTTGATTTTTATTACATTTTAATGCATTTCAGTACGTGGTATTGATGTGATTCAACACGGAATCAGTAGGCGTTGCCTGAATTAAATAGCCCTTTCAGGATATACATATTGGCTGAAAGCCATACTTAATTCAACCCAAGGCAACGCCTTGGGATACATAATCAACGAAACAGCACCTAATCTTCCCACAAATATCCTTCATTATATACTACTCCATATTCTTTTAAGAACAACAAATACTCTTCTTTAAAATTCATTTTTTTATGATGCTCTTCTTGATTAGCGATGTATTTCTTTGTTCTATCGTGCAATGATTGACTAACCGAAAAACCTGCATAACCACCCTGCCAAGCAAAATTATAATAATAACTACCTTTTGTTTTTATCCACCTGCTACTATACCTCTTTATTTCTTCAACTAATTTCGATAATGCAATATTTTTAGACATCACACATAATATATGAACATGGTTTCCAACTCCATTTATCAATATTGGTATTGATTTATTGTTAGTTATTATACCTCCCATGTAAGCATACAATTCAGTTCTATCTTCTTTTTTAATCAAAATATCATTGTTTTTTACATGAAATATTATATGTACATATAACCTTGATAAAGACTGTGACATTTAAAATTATTAATCTGTCCGTAAGGACGGTTATTATTTATTTACGATGTTTAATTCAATACGGATTCAACACGGATTCAACACGGATTCAGTAGGCGTTGCCTACTGCTGAATTAAATAGCCCTTTCAGGGCATACATATTGGCTGAAAGCCATACTTAATTCAACCCAAGGCAACGCCTTGGGATATTTAAAATACACAGCAGAATTAAATAGCCTTTCAGGCCATACATAATTCAACCCAAATTAATCCTCATCGAAAATATAATCATGAATAACATTTAATGCTTTTATTGCTTGATTATCGGAAATAACTATTGAAATATTATTTCCATTTATTGAGTTATTAAATAAAATAGGTTCTAATTTATTTACTCGTAATGCTTTAAAAACCTTGTCGAAATAATCTAAATAATTACCAATTACCGATACAACAGTTACGTCTTTACGGGCGTAAATTTGATTAATATCTTCTGCCATAATTTCTCTTTCAAACTCTTCTCTTAAAAACTCAACAGCTCTATCAGCATCTTCAATATCAACAATAAAACCTACACCACGCTCTGACGATGCCTGCGATATATTACGTATTGAAATATGATGTTGCATTAAAACTCCAAATATTCTACCATCAATACCTACAGTACCTAACAAGCCTCTACCTGTTAAACTTATAAGAGCAACATCGTCTAAAGCAGTAACAGCTTTTACAGCTTTTCCGCTTTTTTTACCATCTTGGGTAATTAATGTTCCTTTATTTTCGGGTTCTAAAGTATTTAATATTCTTAATGGAATATTTTTGTCGATAAGTGGAATTATGGTTTTGGCGTGTAATATTGTTGTACCAAAATTTGCCAATTCATTAGCTTCGTTATACGATAGCAACGCAATTTGCTGGGCATCTTTTACCAAACTAGGATTTGCAGAATATATACCATCAACATGAGTCCAGTTTTGAAACTCTTCGGCATTTAAAAAACTAGCTAACAACGCTGCCGAATAGTTACTTCCATTTCTTCCCAAAGTAGTGGTTTGTCCTTCTAAATTAGATGCTATAAAGCCCGAAACAAGTTCTACTTGAACATTATCTCTTTCTAATTTTTCTTTTTTGAAAAGACCTTCCGATAACGATTTCAACACCTGTGCATTACCAAAACTATCGTCGGTTTTTAACCAATTTCTAACATCGTGTATTGCAGAAGTTAAATTTCGGTTTTTTAAAAGCTCATTTACAGTTAATACCGACAACAGCTCTCCAAAGGCCATAAATTTATCTTTTAACTTTGCACTGTAATCTCCAATTAATTTAACTCCCGAAAGTATATTTTCAATCTCTTCTAAATAATTATTTAGTATTGATTTATCGGATAAAATATCAGATTGCTCTTTTTTAAATTCTTCAAACGAAGATTTAAAATCTTCTTGATTTTTTGCTGATTCTAATAAATTTTCGAGCTGATCGGTACCCGATGCTCTTGCCGAAAGCACAACATAAACTTTTTTCTTTCCGGCTTCTTTTTCTATTATATCAAGTACATTATTTATACTACTGTTCGATAAAGATCGTCCTCCAAATTTCAGTACTTTAACTTTTTCTTCTTTTACTTTCTGAACATGCTTCTGAAAAACCTCTTCTAAAATTACTTCAAGCTGATCGTTTTCAATTAAAAAACCATCGTGTCCGTGTATTGAATCTATTTCGTGATAATAAACCTGTTTGCCTGCATTATTTAATGTAGTAAAAGCTTGTTTCGATTCTTTGGCAGTAAACAGCAAATCGGTACTTACACCAACAATATGAACCTCAGCATTTATACGAGATACAGCATCTTCTAATGAATCGATATACGATACATCAATAGTCGACATTATATAATTCATTGCCTTATATGCCTCAAGAGCAAACCTATCGTGCAGTTTTTCTCCCTGATAATCGAGGTATGAATCTACATTATAAGCACCTCCTTTTTCTACCCT
Organism: Ichthyobacteriaceae bacterium; assembly: GCA_023145615.1. Taxonomy (GTDB): domain Bacteria; phylum Bacteroidota; class Bacteroidia; order Flavobacteriales; family JADGDT01; genus JADGDT01. The sequence continues at coordinate 10,310 of JAGLDK010000015.1, forward strand.
AGTTCTATCAAATTTTGTTTGATAAGATTCGGGGGTTCTATAAAAAAGCATAGCCATTTTACGAGCTGTTTGTACAGGATCTTTTTCAATTTTCAACAACTCACGCTGAATTTTAGACATACCAATTACCCAATCGGATGCTTGATAATGAGTTGCAAAAGGTACAACTTTACCAAAAATATCAGGATACTGAGTGGCTAAATGCCAAGTAATTCCTCCTCCTAACGATCCTCCTATAACTGCGTAAAGGTGGTTTATTTTTAATTCGGAAAGAGCAATGGCAAACAAATCGGCTATATCTCCTGCATTATACTCATCAAACTTTTCAAGTAAAACTCCGTCGTATCCATTTCCTGGAACATTAAAAGCAATAACCGGATAATTTAATGTATTAATGGCCTTTTTATCTCCAACAATATCGTCCCACCAACCGTTTTTTCCTGCAACATGCGAGTTTCCGGTAAGTGCGTGAACAATTAATATACCGTTATCATTTAACTTATTTTCATCTCCAAAAACTTCGTAACTAAGTGTAATTTCAGGTATCATTTTACCCGATTTTGTATTTACATTAGTTATAGTAATATATTTCAAATCGCTCAGCATACTTCAATATTGTTTACATATTTAAAGTTTAGAGTAAAACATTTCAATACATTTTACACTAAACTTTAAACTAGATAATTTGCACGCAAATTTATTTAACTTTTTTAATTGCCTGCTCCAAATCGGCAATAATATCACTAACATCCTCAATACCTACCGAAAAACGGATAAGTCCCTTAGTAACACCACCTTTAAGTTGTTCAGCATCCGATAATTGCTGGTGAGTTGTAGATGCAGGATGAATAATTAAACTCTTGGTATCGCCTATATTTGCTAGCAACGATATAATTTCAACATTATTTACCAAAGTTACAGCAGCTTCGTAACCTCCTTTAAGTTCGAAACTTATTAATCCACTATTTCCGTTTGGCAAATATTTTTGGGCTCTTTGGTAACTTCTATGATTTTTTAAACCCGGATAATTAACGTTTCCAACAGCATCGTTATTATCAAGCCACTCGGCAAGTTTTTGTGCATTTTCGGAATGACGCTGAATACGCAATGATACAGTTTCGATACCCTGAATAATTTCGAAAGAATTAAAAGGACTTAACGCTCCTCCTAAATCTCTTAAACCTTCTAAACGAAGTTTTGCAATAAATGCAGCTCCACCAAAGGCTTCGTTGTAAACTAAACCATGATAACCTGGCGATGGCTCCGAAAATTCAGGAAACTTACCATTTGCCCAATTAAATTTTCCACCATCAACAACAGCCCCACCAAGTGTAGTACCGTGTCCGCCCATGTATTTTGTAAGAGAATAAATTACAATATCGGCACCATGTTCAATTGGTTTAAACAAAAATGGAGTTGCTACCGTATTATCAACCAAAACAGGTAAATTATTTTTATGAGCAATATTTACTATTTCATCAAAATCGGCAACATCAAGTCCCGGATTTCCAATAGTTTCTAAATAAACAGCCTTTGTATTTTCTTTTATTGCAGCCTCAACCTCATCAGTATTTAAAATATCAACAAACGTGGTTGTAATTCCAAAACGAGGTAATAAAACATTCATTAAAGTAACCGTTCCACCGTATAACTGAGATGATGCAACTATATGATCTCCGGCCTTAAGCAATGTTAATAACGTACTTGAAATAGCCGAAGTACCAGTAGCAAAAACAGCCGCTCCAATTCCTCCATCTAAAGCCGCCAAACGTTTTTCTAAAATATCGTTTGTAGGATTATTTAATCTAGTATAAATAAATCCTTCTTCTTTTAAAGCAAATAAATTTCCAGCATGCTCGGCACTATCAAATACGTAAGATGAAGTTTGATAAATTGGCACCGCTCTACATCCCGAAGTTTTAGTTACATCATGTCCGCTGTGTAGTGCTTTAGTATTGTCTTTTAACATAATTATACAGTTTAATAGGTTACTGAATACAGTATTATTACAGAATAAATTAAAGTTAGTTATAAGTTAATTAACATTAAATTACAACCAAAAAAAACGCCTGACGGAGAAATCCATCAGGCGTTATGTATATATTCTTAAATAAAACAGAAAGCATACAAAATCCGTTAGATTTCCAAAAGGAGCCTAAATCGCATTATCATATACATTTGCATTGTATTCATTTACTTTTATTTTGAAAGTCAAATATAGGAAGGAAAATCGGATATTAAAAATACCAATTCAATATTTGTTGTTGTTTTTTTAATAAGGATGGTTGTGTATTTATATAAAACTCCTTAAACATGTAAGTATAAATATGAGGTAAATTACGTTAGCAATTAAGGAGATTTTATAAAAAAAGTTAGTTCAGTATTTCAAAAATATAAAAGGTTTTTATAAGGCTCTTTAAACGTATTAAGTTAGGTTAAAAACTTAGGTTAGTTTCTTAAAGAGCCTTTATAAAAAGGTTAGTTTCGGTATTTCAAGTATCAAAAATTTTATAAGGCTCCTAAGTCATATTTAAGTATTAAAATAACAAGGTTAGTTGTTAGTTAGTTTTATATAAGGAGCCTTTATAAAAAATAAGTATTCATAGTACTTATTAAGATTATTAAGAGTTGTTAGTAAGGCAACTCCGTAATAGTAGTTAATTATTACATGTCAAAAGTAGTGTATCAACCTACTCAAGTAAATACTCATTAATGAGTATTTTTTATTTTTTTTTCATCAGTATAAAACTTAACCTAAAAAACTACAACTAATTATAAATCAACATATAACCAAGTATTTTATATCGAAAAACACATTTATCAGTATTTTTTAATTCGATATAAGTAATTTATGCATGGATTATTTTGCTCTGTTTCAAAAAAAAAGCTTCTTCCTATAAAAAATTATATAATAAAATTGGATGTGCTAATTTGTTACCTTTGTATTTGCTTATTTTTAATAAAAAAACTCTAACATTCTGGCATGTACTTAATATTTGATACTGAAACAACCGGACTTCCGAAAAATTTTAATGCTTCAATTACCAATCATGAAAACTGGAATAGATGTGTGCAACTTGCTTGGCAAATACACAGTGCTTCGGGTGAGTTAATGGAGGTTAAAAACTTTATTATAAAACCCAAAGGATATTCTATACCCTTTAATGCTGCTCAAATACATGGTATTAATACCGAGCGTGCAAAAAAGGAAGGTATGCCACTTGAGTATGTATTAAATGAGTTTAATAAGGATTTAGAAAAATCGGATTATTTAATAGGACACAATGTTAATTTCGATATTAATATTGTTGGTGCCGAGTTTGATAGAACCGGTATTGAGCCAAATAGTGTATTTACAAAAGCCATTGCCGACCTCGAAAAAATTAAGCAATTAAAAGAGGTTGATGAGGAACGTAAGGCAATAAAAGATAAAGCTCAGCAGAAAGAAAAACAAGACCAAATTAAAAGTCTTGAAATTGAATATGGTATTAAAATTGATGCCAGCCCACAAAACTCCATTGATACTGCCGGAAACTGGAATTTAATGGAGTATAGCACCGAAACCAGTTCTTATACAGGTTCTCGTTTGCTTCGTCCATCTCTTACCAAGCTTTACACATCGTTGTTTCATGAAGGATTTGCCGAAGCCCACAATGCATCTGCCGATGTTGAGGCTACCACCCGTGCGTTTTTAGAATTAATACGTACAAACGATAAGTTTGTTGAAAATTGGAGTTTAGATGCTGATAATGTAAATCTGCTACGTACAAATAACACTAGTACATTTAAACTTATCGGCTTAAATATTGAGCCATACAAACCTATTGATGGAGAAGTTTTTGATGATGAAGACGAAGATATAGAAGTAGGTGTTGGTGCTGATACAAGCATTGATATTTCGAAAGAAAAATATTCGCACATTCATAATCACACTTCATTTTCGGTACTGTCGGCAACTACCGAAATTAGCACTTTAATAAATACATCAATAGAAATGGGTATGCCGGCTGTGGGTATTACCGATACCGGGAATATGTATGGTGCCTACCATTTTGTTAGAGATATAAACAAGGCAAATGCCGAAGTTGATGCGTATAATAAAGCGGTTGACGATGGCGATGAGGAAGGTCCGAAAAAAGAACCTGTTATAAAAGGTATTGTTGGTAGTGAGTTTAATATTGCCGAAGATTGGAAACGTACTAAATTTACTAAAGATAATCCCGATCGTAGGTTTACTCAGGTTTTGTTAGCCAAAAATAAAGCAGGGTATCACAACATTGCCAAGCTTAGTTCGTTCGGTCATATTGATGGTATGTATGCCGGAAATCCACGTATTGGAAAAGAACTTTTAGCCGATCATTTAGAAGGAACTATTGCTCTTACTGGTGGCATAACTGCCGAAATTCCTAGTTTAATTTTAAATATTGGAGAAGAACGTGCCGAAGAGGCTTTTGTATGGTGGCATAATTTATACGGAGATGATTTTTATGTTGAATTAATAAGACACGGACTTGAAGAAGAAAATCATGTTAACAGTGTATTACTTGGTTTTGCATTAAAATATAACGTAAAATATATAGCTCAAAACAACACTTTTTATCCTAAAAAAATTGATGCCGATGCACATGATATTTTACTGTGCATACGAGATGGAGAAAAACAAGCTACGCCAGCCGGACGTGGTAGAGGTTTTAGATTTAAATTTCCGAACGAGGAATTTTATTTCAAATCTCAAGAAGAAATGAAAGAGCTTTTTAAGGATTTACCTCATTCAATTGCCAATATAAAAGACCTTACCGATAAAATTGAGCCTTATGTTTTGGCTCAACCTGTGTTATTGCCCGAGTTTGATATACCCAAACGTTTTATTGATAATTTAGATAAAGCCGATGGTGGAAAACGTGGAGAAAATGCCTATTTGCGTTTTTTAACTTACGAAGGTGCAAAGCAACGATGGGGCGATAATTTAGATCCCGATGTTATTGAACGTTTAGATTTTGAACTTTCGGTAATTGCAATGACAGGTTATCCGGGTTACTTTTTAATTGTTCAGGATTTTACCACCGAAGCCCGTGTTATGGGTATTTCGGTTGGTCCGGGTCGTGGTTCGGCAGCTGGTTCGGCAGTAGCTTATTGTATTGGTATTACAAATATCGACCCTATTAAATACGACTTACTGTTTGAGCGTTTCCTAAATCCCGACAGGGTATCGTTGCCCGATATTGATATTGATTTTGATAACGAAGGCCGACAAAGAATTATTGAATTTGTGGTTGAAAAATATGGTAAAAACCAAGTAGCTCAAATTATTACTTACGGTACAATGGCGGCCAAATCGTCAATCAGAGATGCAGGTAGAGCCCTTGATTTACCTTTGAGCGAAACCGATGTAATTGCAAAATTAGTACCCGATATTAAGCTGAAAAAATTGTTTGCAATGGACGATGTAGCTTTGGCAGATAAATTAAAAAACAATGCCGACGACATACAACGTGCTAACGAATTAAAGCTAAAATCGAAAGGACATGACTTGTCGGCTGAGGTTATTAATAAGGCTAGAGTATTAGAAGGTTCGGTACGTAATACCGGGATTCATGCCTGTGGAGTTATTATTACCCCGTCGGATATTAGAGAACATGTTCCGGTGGCAACGGCTAAAGATTCGGATTTATTGGTTACTCAATTCGATAACTCGGTGGTTGAAGATGCTGGGTTATTGAAAATGGATTTTCTTGGATTAAAAACTTTAACGCTGATAAAAGATGCGGTTGAGATAATAAAAAAACGTCATGGAATTGAATTAATTCCTGATGATTTTTCGTTGGAAGACACTAAAACCTACGAACTTTTTCAGCGAGGAGAAACAGTTGGTGTATTTCAGTACGAATCGCCCGGAATGCAAAAGTATCTACGAGAACTAAAACCAACAGTTTTTGCCGATGTAATTGCAATGAACGCCTTGTATCGTCCAGGTCCGTTAGAGTATATTCCATCGTTTATTAAACGTAAACACGGAGAAGAGCCTATTGTTTACGACATTGAGGCATCGAAACTTTACCTTGAAGAAACCTACGGAATTACAGTTTATCAGGAACAAGTAATGCGACTTTCTCAGCTTTTGGCAAACTTTACAAAAGGTGAAGCCGATATGTTGCGTAAAGCAATGGGTAAAAAAATATTTGCTTTACTTGAAAAACTTAAACCTAAGTTTTTAGATGGTTGCGAGGCCAATGGACACAATCGTAAAGTTGCCGAAAAGGTTTGGAAAGATTGGGAGGCTTTTGCATCGTACGCATTTAACAAATCACACTCAACTTGTTATGCTTATATAGCATTTCAAACAGCATATTTAAAAGCCCATTACCCTGCCGAATACATGGCCTCGGTTTTGAGTAATAACATGAACGATATTAAAACGGTTACATTTTTTATGGAAGAATGTAAACGTATGGGTATTGAGGTTTTAGGTCCTGATGTAAACGAATCGGAATATAAATTTACGGTAAACCCCGAAGGAGCTATACGTTTCGGAATGGGAGCAATAAAAGGAGTTGGAGAAGGTGCAGTTGAAGCCATTGTAAACGAAAGAAATTTAAACGGTAATTATATTAGCATTTTTGATTTATCGAAAAGAATAAACTTGCAAGCAGCTAATAAAAAGGCTTTCGAAAATCTTGCTTTAGGTGGAGGATTCGACTCGTTTAAAGGCGTACACCGTGCACAGTATTTTGTAGAAGATTTAAAAGGTGATCCGTTTTTGGCTAAGGCTATAAAATTCGGACATAACTATCAGGCAAGTAAAAGTTCGGCACAAACTTCTTTATTCGGAGAAGATTCGGAAGTACAAATACCCGAACCTGTTGTTCCGCAATGTGAGGAATGGGGTACTCTTGAAAAGTTATCGAAAGAAAAAGATGTTGTAGGATTATACATTACCGGGCATCCGCTTGATGATTATAAAGTAGAAATAGAAAACTTTACAAACGCTGCAATGACCGATTTCAGAGATATGAAACGTATGCTGAATAAGGATGTAACTTTTGCTGGAATATTATCGGATGTAAACCATTTAACTGCCAAAAACGGTAACGGTTTCGGAAAATTTACTGTTTCGGATTATAACGACAGTAGCACTTTTATGATGTTTGGAGAGGAATACTTAAGATTTAAACACATATTGGTAGAAGGTGCTTTTTTGTTTTTTAAAACAAAGGTTTTTCAACGTTTCCCAACCGCCGATAGACTTACTACTAAATGGATTAACATACAATTATTATCTGAAATAATGAATCAGATGGTAAAAGGAATTACCATTTTTGCTCCATTAAATTCTATTACTGAAGAAATTGTAATGGAACTCCACGAAATGATTGCATCTCACCCAGGTAGTCATAAAATATCGTTTAAAATCTTCGACTTAGAAGAAAAAATTGAGTTAGATCTTAATAGTAGAGAAAGAAAAATTAGAATTGATAAAGACTTTATAAATTATATCGATCAAATTCCGGAAATAACATACAAGTTAGTTTAAACAAAAAAAGCATTTATCGTTACTGATAAATGCTTTTAAACTAACCCAAAATCTTACTATGAAAAACTTACTATCATTGCTGATATAAGCACAAACGGGGTTTACTACGTCCCGATTGCAATGCAAATATGCGATATTTTTTTAGTGCTATGTATTTTTAATGATGAATGATGGTTTATCATTTTAAGCATTGCGTTTTTCTATTTAAACTATACTTACCCTATTTCTAATTTCTCCTATGGTTAATAAAAGTATTGATTAAAAATTATATTATTTAGTAAAGCATCAATTACAAGCTTCATAAATAAGTTCTTTTAATTTATTTATGCTTTCTATAAAAAACGGATTAGATATAATTTGTTATATTATTAACTCTATAATTTTTCAGAGAATTTTATCA
>JAGLDK010000016.1 GCA_023145615.1 Ichthyobacteriaceae bacterium
TTATCAGAAACTACCGAACCAAATACATTCATCCTTTTAACATTTACATATTTTAAGTTAGTTCTTCTTTATGTATAGATATTAATTGATTCATAACGTTTTATTCAAAAAAAACTTATTTTAAATAATGTTAAAAGACTGTACTATGTCCTTAAATTTATAAATCAATAAAGAAAAATACATAAAGTAATTATGTAATAAATTGATTCTGTAATATTTTCAATAAACAAATCTTTGATTTATAGTCTGTTAATTTCAATAACTATAATTTTTCAACAAATAAAAATCCAACATTAAAACCTTGATTTATATAGTGTTAGTTTAAAATTATTTTATATATTTGCACGCATTTAAAAATAAATGCAAGTACATAACAATCATTAAAAACAATATTAGCATGTATTTAACAGCTGAAACAAAAGCAGAGATCTTCGCAAAACACGGAGCAGATGCAAAGAACACAGGTTCAACAGAAGGTCAAATTGCATTATTTACTTTCCGTATTAACCACCTTACTGGACACTTAAAAAGAAATCACAAAGATTTTAACACTGAGCGTTCTCTAGTAAAATTAGTAGGTAAGCGTCGTTCTTTACTTGACTATTTGAAAGCAAAAGACGTAGTAAAATACCGTGATCTTATTAAAGAACTTGGTATTAGAAAATAATAATTGCATTAGCAAAATTTATTTTGAAAGAGGTTTCCTTACGGAAGCCTCTTTTTTTATGTCTAATTTTTAAAACACACACAATAACTATATACAATACAACATGTTACGCTACTATAAATAACTATATTAGTTAATTTATTAAAGCATTAATTCAAGCTCAATAATAGTGTATATTTATAAAATAAGTAACAAAGCATTACAAACATCAATAACTTATAATTTAAATTGATATGAAAAATTTATTTACAATAATGGCTATGGTTTTTTCTTTAACTCTTTTTGTTTCGTGCAACGAAGTTGAAGATATTAAAAAGGACCTTGAAGATGGAGAGGTTATAACTTTGGTTATTACCGGAGAAGGAATGACAAATACTAAATTATCTAATTCGGTATCCGAATATCATGATAAATATGTAGTAGAATTCGATTTTGTTAAAGATGGCAATAAGGGTAATATGAAACTAGATATTTACGGTAAAAAAGCTGGTATTTATAAGGTTGTTGCCGATACTACTGCTAGTAATTTGTTACAAGAGTTAGAAGGTAAATTTGTAAATTATGCAGTAATGAGATACTCAAGTACCGATGTAAGCAACGCAAAAGATTACAAGCCTGCAATTACTAGTGTATTTACTATTCTATCGGAAAGACCTGATTTTAGTGCCATTGGAAATATAGATATGGTTACTGATACCGATACTATTTCGTTTCAAATGACATTAAAAGATTTGCTATAATTTCATAAAACACAGTGTTACTTAAAATTTATATTAAGAGTTAAACAGTTAAGTTTCAACTAATATTTGTAACTTAATGCTAACATTAACTAAACCAATATAAACATGTTAGTATCAGAAATATTAGAGCAAAAAGGCAAAGTTGTATTTACTATAAATGAAAATGATGTTATATATAAAGCAGTAAAAAAGCTTCATGACTATAAAATAGGTTCTCTTTTAGTTGTAAACAACAACGATCAGTTAACTGGAATTATATCGGAAAGAGATATAATTTACAAGTGCTACACGTCGAAAGAAGCAATGTTAGAAACCAAGGTTACGGTAAAAGAAAGAATGACTGGTTCGGAAAAAATTGTTGTTGGTAAACTAACAGATACTGCTACAAAAATGATGAATACAATGATTCAGAAAAAAATTCGTCACATACCTATTATCGATGATGAAGGAATTGTTGGATTAATATCTATTGGAGATGTACTTAAAGCAATTATTGATGATGGAGAGCAAGAGGCAAACCTATTAAAAGAACATATTCAAAATCCATTAGGCATACATTTATATAATGGAAATAAATAAAATATAGTAAAACAAAAAAAAGGTAGTTTAAGAAAATATAATCTTAAACTACCTTTTTTTTGTTTTAAGTTTTGCCAATTAATTAGCTATTTATATTCCGCAGGAATAACACAAACCGGTATTGGATTCATTTTATGCTGATTTGCTCTGTTTCGTTTTTTGTAAATTTCAAGAACTATTTTTTGTCTTTCGGTTAATTCTTCTTCCGATTCGTTATTTTCAATCAACCTCATTGCCCACTCAAGCTCGTTGTACGATGCTCCAATTTGATCTTCGTCGGTTTTATCATCACCCCAAAGTCCGTCGGTAGGTGCTGCTATTAATATTGAATCAATAACACCTAAATCTTTCGACAAGGCATAAACTTCCGATTTCATTAAGTCGGCAATTGGGCTAATATCAACACCACCATCTCCATACTTAGTAAAAAAACCAATTCCAAAATCTTCTACTTTATTACCCGTACCTGCAACTAATAAACCGTGCAATCCAGCAAAATAAAACAACGTAGTCATACGTACTCTTGCACGTGTATTTACCAAAGCCATTTCTTCGGTTTCTAAATTAGTTTCAGGTATTGATTTTCTAAAAGTCTCGTAAGATTCGGTTAAATCAACTCTTAAACTTTTTACATTTGGGTATTTGTTTTTCAAAAACTCAATATGATCTTGAGCTCTTGTAACCTGAGATATATGCTGATGTATTGGCATTTCAATAACCAAAACTTCCTTACCTGTTTCGGCTGCTAATGTTGATGTTAACGCAGAGTCAATTCCTCCACTTACACCAACTACAAAACCTTTTGTAAACGAACTTTCGCAATATTCGTTTAACCAATTACTTATATGCGCAATAATTTTTTTCGATTCCATTTACTATGTTTTAGTTTACTGAATACAAAAATAACATCTTTTAATTTGTAATCACATTTTTTTACACTCCTTAAATTTAAGGCAACTAATATTAAAACTTAAATTCAATATTTACTATTTAGAGCTACAGTTTAGTATAAAATTTTACTTTTGCTAAATAGTATAAATACATATTTATGAAAAAAATTATAATTGCTTCGGTATTTGCTTTGCTTTTAGCAGGATGCACTGATAGTGAACAGGTTGACGTTTCGGATATTACAATAAACAGTAAACTTATTAGATTCGATAGCTTGTTTTACAACTCAAACTCTGCAAACCTAAAACAGATTCAACAAAACTTTCCGAAAATGGTTAATGCTGATGTTGCTGATACTGTTTGGTTAAATAAAATAAATAACAAGCACGAAATAGATGTTTACAATAAATCGGTGGCTGTTTTTGGAGATTTTAAACATCAAAGTAAAGAAATAGAAAACGTATTTAAGCATATAAAATATTATTTTCCGAAGTTTAACGAGCCTGATGTACTTACTGTAATTTCCGATTTCGATTATCAATATCCGGTTCTATATTCTGGCAAAAAACTTTTTATTTCGTTAGATATGTATTTGGGTGCCGATGAAGAAGAATATCAACAGTTTCCGTTGTACTTAACATCTAACATGACTAAAGAGCGTATTAAAGTTGACGTTTCGGATGTTATATTGCGTACCATTGTGGGTAAAGATCCTTACGATAAAAGCTTTTTATCTAATATTATTTATCAAGGAAAACTACTTTATTTAAGTCAAAAAATGACGCCCCAATCTACCGAATCATTAATTATAGGCTATACTCCTGAACAAATAAAATGGTGTAAAGCTAACGAATCGTACATGTGGAGTTATTTTGTGCAGAAAAAAACTATTTATAGCACTAATAAAAAATTAAGCAAACGCTTTATTGAAGTTGCTCCTTTCTCAAAATTCTACCTCGATTTAGATAGAAAATCTCCGGGTAGAGTTGGTACTTGGATAGGTTGGCAAATTGTTAATTCGTACATGGAAAACACAAATACAACCCTTGAGGAGTTGGCACTAAATACCGATGCACGTAAAATTTTTATGAAATCGAAATATAAACCGAAACGATAGGTTTTAATAATGGTTAATTTTTAATTCTAAATGGTAATTACAACACTTCGTTAAGTTATAAATTTAACACTCTACAAGCTATTTTGAATTCAAGCTACATATTTACACAAATAATTTTGTTGTAAAATGAACAAAAAAAAGGATTGCTAATAAAACAGTGTATGTTGTTTTATTAGCAATCCTTTTTTTCATAACTACTAATAATGTGTCTATATTAAAAATAGTTGGTAATAATTATTGTTATTGTAAAAGCATTATGTTTAGCGGAGTTCTCAAAGCTAAGCAGATAAAATGTAGTAGAAACAAAACCACAATAGCCTCATTAAAAATCAACAATTATTTAAACCACTCCTTGAGCAATCATTGCATCGGCAACCTTTACAAAACCGGCTATATTCGATCCTTTTACATAATCAATATATCCATCTTTTAACGTGCCATATTCTACACATAAATCGTGTATATTATTCATTATTTCCATTAATTTTTCTTCAACAGTTTCGCTTGTCCAGCTATATCTAACCGAATTCTGAACCATCTCAAGCCCCGAAACTACTACGCCTCCTGCATTAGATGCTTTACCTGGAGAGAATAATATTTTTGCTTTCTGAAACTCATTAACAGCATCAATAGTACACGGCATATTTGCACCTTCTGATATACATATTGTTTTGTTTGAAACTATTATTTTTGCATCTTCAACATCCAATTCGTTTTGCGTTGCACATGGCAAAACAATATCGGCTTTAACTTTCCACGGCTTCTCGTCTGCAAAAAACTTAACGTTTTTAAACTTGTTAGCTACTTCTTTAATTCTACCTCTTTTGTTGTTTTTTAAATCTAAAATAAACTCCAATATTTCGGTAGTTAAACCACCATCAATATAAATATACCCCGAAGAATCGGACATTGTAAGCACTTTAGCATCCGATTGTAATGCTTTTTCGGCAGTGTATTGAGCCACATTACCCGAACCCGAAATAACAACTGTTTTATTATCTAAAACCTCATTTATTGTGTCGAGCATATTTTGCACAAAGTAAATATTTCCGTAACCCGTTGCTTGCGTACGAATTAACGAACCTCCCCACCCCGGACTTTTACCTGTTAATGAACCCGTAAATTCGTTCTTTAATTTTTTATACTGCCCAAATAAATAACCAATTTCTTTACTTCCTACCCCAATATCTCCTGCTGGAATATCGGTATTATGCCCAATATGGCGGTAAAGTTCCGACATAAACGCTTGACAAAAAGTCATAATTTCGTTATCCGATTTTTCTTTTGGATTAAAATCCGAACCTCCTTTTCCGCCACCCAAAGGCAAGCCCGTAAGTGCATTTTTAAGAACCTGCTCGAACCCCAAAAACTTTAATATACTTTGATTAACACTTGGATGAAAACGAAGTCCGCCTTTATATGGTCCAATAGCCGAATTTAATTCAATTCTATACCCACGGTTAATCTGTATATTTCTACTATCATCAACCCACGCAACCCTGAAAGTAATTATACGTTCGGGTTCGGTCATTCGTTCTAATATTTTATTATTCTGATATTTTGGATTTTCATTAATAAAAGGAATTAAAACCTCAACCACCTCTTTTACTGCTTGTTGAAACTCGGGTTCGTTTGGGTTTTTATCGTTTAAATAACTCATAAACTCCACTATATCTTGAGTATTGTCTTGCTTTTTTTTCATGGTATTATTATTTTGATAGTTACATAAATACTTTATTAAGCTACAAAAAATGTATTGCATTAACTTAA
>JAGLDK010000017.1 GCA_023145615.1 Ichthyobacteriaceae bacterium
TTTTAATTTAATATACATGTGATAAAAGTCATATTAAAAAAAACTAACCTTTAATTCTATCTTCACAAATTTTTCTATTCAATTCCTTCATTTTTTCTTTAGTAGCCATTTTGGTTTCTCGCAATTTATTTTTTTTACGATTCATCAATTTAGAATGCTTTGCTTTGTTTAATGTGTTTTTTGCTTTTCCAGCTTTAGCCATTTTTTTGTACTTTAAATATTATCATTAATTATCGCATCGTAAATAGCTTGATGCATTGATGGACGAACATTGTATTTATATATTTTACGATTGTTTCGGGTAGGATAAACTCTGTTCGACATAAACACAAATAATATTCCTGTATCTGGATCGGCCCACGTAAATGTTCCGGTATATCCCGAATGTCCAAAACTATTCATTGATGCATCTTTCGAGCACGAATCATCATCTCTGTTTTCTAATCGTGGTTTGTCAAATCCTAAGCCTCTTTTATTTCCTTCATCAACAAAATGTGCCGATGTAAATTCATTAACTGTTTTTTCAGAAATATAACGCTCTCTTCCATACTCACCTTTCCACAAATACATTTGCATAATTTTTGCTAAATCTAAAGTTGTACCAAACAACCCCGCATTTGCCGAAACTCCTTCCATTAAACTTGCTCCTTCATCGTGCACAGTTCCATGCAATAAAGTGTGTCTGAAAAAATCATCTTCTTCAGTGGGTATAATTATGTCTTTATCAAAAATATTAAGCGGATTATAACAAACTGTATTTGCTCCAAGTTTACTATAAAAGTCATTTTTTAAATAATCTTGATAATCAACTCCACTTAAATTTTCTACAATTTCGGGTAATAAATAAAATGATAATCCTGAGTATTTATATTTTGGGTTGGCATCAGTGCTAATTTCCGATTCGTTAATTTGCTTATAAATATCTGTTTTGTAATTATCGAACAAATATAAATTGGGCGCAATTTTTGATTGATAATGTTGAGATTGTTTATGAGATAGTGTGTTCTTTTTAAAATTCCCATCATCATCGGTAGTAGTTTGCCAATACGATATATAAGGTTTTAGCCCAGCATTGTGCGACAAGATTCTTTTAAATGTTAAATTCTTTTTATTTCCTGTACTAAAATAAGGTATGTAACTACCAATTGTTGAATCAACATCAAACTTATCTTCGTCGTACAATTTCATTAAAGCAGGTAACGCCGATGTTATTTTTGTTACCGATGCCCAATCGTAAATATTATCTTTCTCAACTTTTTTTATTGAATCGTAAGTTTGATATCCGTAAGTTTTATGCAAAACAACAACTCCATATCTAGCCACTAAAACTTGCACACCTGGAGCAACTCCTTTTCGGATAGCTTCGTTTGCTATTGAATCTATTTTATTAGAAAGTTTTTTGCTATCAATTCCAACATCTTCGGCATTGCCAAAAGCAAAACGTGCACCATTATCGTACAACCCCGTGCTAGCACCAAACATTTTTTGAATTACATCAGCTTTATCTTCATCATTATTAATTACAATTTCAACATCCGGCAACTTCACCGAAAATATATTTTTATTAGTTATAACAATAGTTTTTTGCTCCCCTACCCCATTATATTTTTCAAAATCTTTAATACTTGTAAAAAGCAACACATTCGATTTTGAAATTTCTTTCTGAATATTAGTATAATTTTTCAGCATTAATTCAACAACTGAATCTTCAGATACCAAACAAATTTTTAAAGTATCTAACCGTTTAAAAGGAAACATTAAAACATCACCATTTACCAAATAATTATCGGCAATTGATGTTTGAGATTGTACACTACTAAAACTAAAAATTATAATAAAAAGTAAGAGTGTTTTTTTCATTGCAATATTTTAATTATTGTATTAAAAATCAATTACTGCAAGTTGCAATTAATTATTAATACATGTAATATAATAATGCTAAAAAGGATTTTTTTGTGCGATAAGCAATAAAAAACCGCACTACTTTGCAGTAATGCGGTTTACAATTATACGAGTAACAAAAAATATTTTTAAAATATAAACCCTATTTTTAATAACGGCTGCGTAAAGAAACCTACAGTATGAGTGTCGGCTTCTTGCAATTCTAAACCTGCAGCTGGTTTTTTTGTGCTTATTGCATATAAATATGATACAGGTTTAATTTCTATACCAATATATGCTCTATCACTAATATTGTAATCTGCACCTGCCGAAAACTGAGCTCCAAAAGCTACAATCTCAACATGGCGAGTACTAATATCTGTTACTATAATTTTATCATCTTCTTTTATAGTTGAAGGATTGTACTGCGAATGACGAGAGTAATAAAAAGGAACACTCAAACCTAAATACGTACGTACTATATTGGTTGATAAATTAAATTCAGTACCTAAGTTAAAATAAGTTTTAAATTCATTATCGTTAACTACAGCATCGTAATTTGGTATCCAAGTAACATTATTATTATTTGGATTAATTATGCCTGGTACATTATTTCTTGCTGGTGTATTTCGGTACAAAGCACCTCCATCAAGTTTTAATGCAAAACTATTTGAGAAAAAATAACGAAAGCTAATTCCTGCCGAATTAAATCCGCCACTAACCATATTTGCTTCGGGAGATGAACCATCAACACTCCAATATGCATCATTGCCAGCAGCAACCGGAATATCTAATCCTCCATCAAAGAAATTTCCTTGTCCTATTAGTAACGATACAGTAAATTTTCCTGCCATTGAATCACTGTTACTAGACCTATTCCCCGAATTAATATTATTTTCTTGCGCAGAAACCGATCCTAGTAATCCAAGTATTGTAAAACCTAGTATGAAATATTTTTTCATTTCTGATTTATTTTGAATTAGTTTATTAATATTTATTAAAACAGTAAAACATTTAGCATTTCTGTTTTGTATAATTAGCAATACTAATGGTTCTCTGACAAATCAAGTGAAAATATTAAAATTCGTTATTATCTAAAAATCGTAATAACGCTATATCTATTGTAACATTTTGCGATTGTAATGATAATAACGATTTATCAAATCACGGTATTTGTCAGAAAACCATACTAATTACTTGTTCATTTCAATTCTAAATAAATCATCATATTTATCTATAAGAAGCTCGTATTGGTCAACTTCAGATTTTAAACTTGTAATTGCAATTTTAGTATCAACAATAGCCTTATCTACAACTTCAATACTAAATGTTTTTGATAATTCAGCTGTAGCAATTGTATTTTCTAGTACAGCAGCTTCAGTTATTTTAGCATCAATAACACTAAGAGCATTTTCAAAAGAATTTTTAAATTTTTCTTCATCCAATAAAATTTCTAACTGCTCTTTTTTAGTATTAATAATAATATCTAGTTTATCTAATGCTAATTTAGACAATAATTTAGCTGAATTTGCATCATTATATGGCTGTACATAATCTGTAATATCTCCACCTGCTGCTAGTACGTTATTTAAAGCTGCTTCTTTTTGACTAAATACATCTAACGAGTTTAAATAAGTTGAAACCTTAATTACTCTATCTTTTTCTAACTCTGTAATTTCGTTAGTTAAAGCTGCAATTTCAGCAGTCAAATCTTTAACTCCAGACTCTAGGCCTTCAATTACATCTTTTTCTTCTTTTAAAGCTTCAATTTCAATTTGCAACAACGACAACTTATACTTGTCTTGCTCTAAAGAATACTTAAAAGCATCGCCATTAATATCGGTACCTGAAACTAATTTTAAATTTAAATCCGACAAGTATTTTTCGGCATCTATAAGTTTCCCATTTGCTCTTAATTTATTTAATAAAGCCATGTTTTTTAAGCTTAAATACTCCGCCGCTTTTTTCATTCCTAACGATGCTATTTCTTGCTCTAACTCTTTAGCAGATTTTAATGCTTTATTTTCCGCTTCTTTTGCTTCTGCAATAGCTGCAGTTACATCGGCTTCGGCCTTTCTTAAATCAATAATATCTTTTGCCTCTGCCTGAATATTTTTTAACTCCTGTGCTTTTACCATTGCATTAGTAAGAGCAAATTCTGCTGAAGCTAAATTTGTTTCTGCGTTTTTTTGTGCAGTTTGTGCTTTTACGTAATCTACCTGAGCAGCTCTTAAGCTTTTAACTTCTTCTGATACTTCATCTTTAACACATGATGTAGAAAATACCGACATTACTACTAAAGCAGTAATTGTAAACTTTATTAAGTTTTTCATAATAATAATTTGAATTAGTTTTAACAATCAACCTTAACTAAAGTTATAACAAAAAAACATATCCTACACACTAATAATCAGTTATATAGTAAAATTAAACTGCAACTTGTAAGAGAAAACAACAATAAACAACAAATACCAACACTCATAATAAAACCGTATATCTATTAGTTTTACTACAAATACATCCATATTACTTCTTGAGTATGAAGCAAACAAAACCCCACTAAAAAACTTTTTTAGTGGGGTTAAAAATTTACAGATGTAAAATTGTTATTTTTCGTTAATCTTAATTAAATATAATTTCAGACTAATACCTTGCAAAATAGTCCTTAGCTGCAGCTTTTACTTTAGGCGCTAACAACAATCCTGATATCATTGTAGGGAAAGCCATTAGTGCGTATGCACTATCAATAAGTCCTAATACAACTTCTAAACTTACTACCGATGCTAATGGAATTGATATTATGTATAATACGGTGTAAATCCAGCTGTATTTACTTCCGAAAACAAACTCGAAACTCTTTTTTCCGTAGTATGGAAAAGATAATAATGTAGTAAATGAAAATACTACTACTACAATTGAAAGTAGAATTTTACCTACTCCTGGCATGGCTTGATCAAATGTTTGAAGAGTTAAATCAATACCTGCTATATTATCTATATTTTCCCATGCTCCTGTAATAATAATAGCTAATGCGGTAAGCGTACAAACCAACATTGTATCTAAAATAGGAATCAACATCGAAATTAATCCTTCTCTAATAGGCTCGTTAGTTTTTGCTGCTCCGTGTGCCATTGCTGCTGTACCAACTCCTGCTTCGTTAGAAAAAGCTCCTCGTTTTACACCAATAACAATAAGTGCACCAAGTGTACCTCCTGTAATAGAATCGGCATTAAAAGCATCATGAAAAATTAACTGGAAAGTTGGTATTATATTAGTATAGTTATTTATTATAATATATAGTACTATAAAAAAGTATAAAACCATCATAAACGGAACTAACATAGCTGCCATTTTAGCAATACTTTGTATTCCTCCTAAAATTACTTTAGTTACCAAACCAGCTAAAAACACACCAATTGCAAGGCGTGTCCACATATTAATTTCAACACCCATTGGCTCTATAAACGATGATGTAATAACCTCGGTAAGCTGATTTACGTTAAACATTGGAGTCATACCAATCATTGCAAATACTGCAAACATAACACCCATCCAACGCCATTTTTGTCCTAAACCTTCTGATATTACATACATTGGTCCACCCTGAATTTCTCCTTTATCATCTTTTCCACGGAACATTACTGCCAAAGAAATTGTATAAAAGTTAGTTACAGTACCAACAATGGCGGTAACCCACATCCAAAAAATGGCACCAGGACCACCCATAGTTACGGCAATTGCAACACCTGCAATATTTCCCATACCTACCGAACCAGCCATTGCTGTTGATAGTGCTTGAAAATGACTTATATCTCCTTCTTCGTTTTCAGTATCATCATCATCAAATTTACCTGTTAATGCAGCAATGGCATGTCCCAAATATCTTAATGGTTTCATTTCGCTATGTATCATAAAAAACAATCCACCTCCTACAAGTAGTATTAAAAGTGGCGTTCCCCATATAAGGTCGCTAAATTCTAAAATTAATTTTCCGAATGAATCCATGGTTAAGTTGGTTTTTTGGTTAGTGGTTTAGTAATTTTAATTTGATGTAAATAAATAACTATACTATATTTTTATAACAAAAAATGCAGTTTTGTAACTTTTAATTACAAATTTGTGAAATTTTATAACTAAATATTCATTACTTTTTAGTATTTTACTTTTCAAAAAACCGAAGTTAAATAAAAAATTGTAAGAAAAAAGATAAACTTCAATTAAAACAACAACATACATTAACAGTATTAGTTTTAAACGGGTAGTAAATGTAAAACATCAATATACTTACCCTCCCCCCCTATTATCACAAGTACAAACTCACATAACTACTATAAAACTAGTTACACATAAAACAATTGTAACTAACCTTATATTACTCTAAATAATATCAGCATAAAAAACTTACAACAGAACATGTAATTTTATTTCATAAAAATTTATCATACATAACTTATTCAGTATCTTTGTAAATTAAAATGTTACGAATTTTTATTTATAATAAAAATGGCATTAAAATCAACTAATAAAATAATACCAATTTTATTAAACAAATAATCAAAGGTTTTTTAATATTTAGCATGATAAATTGAACTTATTTATACCTAAAAATATTGTTCAATTAATTTTTATAATGATATTGTGAGCAAATAATTAACATAAATACTTAAGTGTATTTACTTTTAATAATACATTCTTTTAACCCATTTATATAATATTCCATGAGAATAAATGGTGTTAATCAATAGCCAAAAATACTTATTAGTTAAGCCCGTTAGTTAAGTAAACTACTTATGATTTAGGGTTAAATAAAACATAAGCTCTACGGCATAATAATAAATACAAAATGACAAAAAACAAAAAACATAAAGGAAAGGATAAACGAAATGCTTTAAAGCTGAAAGATATGCTACGTAAGGTATTAAAGGTTTTCCGTCAGAATCAGGGGCAGGCTTTAAATTACAAGCAAATAGCTGCTAAACTTCAAATTAAAGACGCAAAAGGTCGTCAAGAAGTTATTCTGAAAATAGAAGAGTTAAAAGCTCAAAAACGTATTGAAGAGGTTGATAGAGGTAATTACAAGTTAAAAGCCGAAACTTTTTACATATACGGTAAGGTTGACATGAAGGCAAACGGATCGGCATATATTATATCTGAAGAAACAGAATCGGATGTGTATATAAGTAGAGGAAATACCCAACATGCAATGCACAACGATTTTGTAAAGGTGTATTTATACCGACGCAGAAAACGTAGTAGCCGACAAGAAGGAGAAATTGTTGAAGTAATTGAAAGATCGAGAACCGAATTTGTTGGTCAGATTGAAATATCAGGAAGATTTGCTTTTGTTATTCCTGACAGTAATAAAATGCCAGTTGACTTTTTTGTGCCTCTTGATAAAATTAATGGTGCCGAAAATAATCAAAAGGTTATTGTACGCATGACTGATTGGCCCGAAAAGGCTCAGAATCCGTTTGGAGAAGTAATTGATGTGCTTGGTACTCCGGGAGATCACGATGTTGAAATGCACTCAATTTTGGCAGAATATGGTTTACCGTATAAGTTTCCGGATGCTGTTGAACATGAGGCTAATCAAATTGATACAAGTATTACCGAAGAGGAAATTGCTAAGCGTAGAGATATGCGTGGTGTTACTACTTTTACTATCGACCCTGTTGATGCTAAGGATTTTGATGATGCTTTATCTGTAGAAAAATTAGAAAATGGAAATTGGGAAATTGGTATTCATATTGCTGATGTATCTCATTATATTAAAGAAGGTAGTTTGCTTGAAGAGGAAGCTGTTTCTCGTGCAACATCTGTTTATTTAGTTGATAGAGTTGTGCCAATGTTACCAGAAATTTTATCGAACAAAGTATGTTCGTTACGTCCTAATGAAGAAAAATTAACTTTTTCGGCAGTATTTGAGATAAACGAAAATGCTGAAGTTATTGAAGAATGGTTTGGTAGAACTGTAACTTTATCTGATAGACGTTTTACTTACGAGGAGGCTCAGGATGTTATTGAAAACAAAGAAGGAGACTATAAAGAAGAAATTTTATTGTTAGATAATATTGCCAAACAATTACGTAAAACACGTGGAGATAAAGGTGCAATATCGTTTGATAGAGTTGAAGTAAAATTTAAACTAAACGAAAAATCAGAACCTGTTGGAATCTACTTTAAAGAATCGAAAGACTCGAACCATTTAATTGAGGAGTTTATGCTTTTGGCCAACCGTAAAGTTGCCGAATTTGTAGGTACTAAAATAAATGGAGAACCATCAGACAAAACATTTATTTACCGTATACACGACGATCCGGATCCAGAAAAGCTTTCATCGCTTAAAACATTTGTTAGCCAATTTGGTTATAAAATGAATATTGAAGGCCGTAAAGCAGTATCAACATCGTTAAACAAATTACTTGCCGATGTACATGGTAAAGCCGAAGCTAATATGGTGGAAACTTTAGCAGTACGATCAATGAGTAAGGCCAAATATACTACTGGAAATATTGGGCATTACGGACTTGCTTTTAACTATTACACACACTTTACATCGCCTATACGTAGATACCCTGATGTTATGGTACACCGTTTACTTCAGCATTATTTAGATGGTGGAAGTCCGGTGGCTAAAGAAGATTGGGAAGTTAAAGCTGTACATTCGTCGGATAGAGAGATGATGGCATCAAAGGCAGAAAGAGAATCGATAAAATACATGCAGGTAAAATATATGGATGAGCACCGTGATCAGAATTTTATGGGTGTAATTTCGGGTGTTACCGAATGGGGTATGTATGTTGAAATTATTGACAATAAATGCGAAGGTTTGGTAAGAATACGAGAGATAAAAGATGATTTTTATACTTTCGATTCGAAAAACTATAGTTTGGTTGGAGATGTTACCAAAAACATTTATCAACTTGGAGATCAAGTAATGGTAAAAGTTAAAAATACTAACCTTGAGAAAAAACAATTGGATTATGAATTGGTAGAGTAATTTTTTATACATTCACAGCCCTTAAAAACTCAAATTTATGAATAATAAGAAGTTAATATTAACAAGTATATTATCTCTATTTTTAGTGCTAATAGTAAACGCACAAAACACTGATTTACGTGGTTTGAGAAAGTTTACTGAGATAATTAGTTACGATGGTGTTTCTGTTCAATTAGTACCATCAAACAAAAACGAAATAAAAGTTTCGGGAGAGAATACAAACAATATAATTACTCAGGTTTCGGGTACTACACTTAAAATAAAAATGGAATTTGGCAGCAAATTTAAAGGTAGCGATTATCATGCTATTGTGTATTACGACGAAAATTTAACTCTTGTAAAGGCAACCGAAGGTAGCTCTATAACATCTAATAAAAAGATTAAAACTAATAATCTGAAAATTTCGGCTATTGAAGGTGCCGATGTTGATTTGGAGGTAAAGTCTGATAATTTAGATATTAGTGTTGCTACAGGTGCTAAAATGAAACTTAAAGGAAATACCGAAAACATTAAACTAACAATTAATGCTGGTGGAAACTTTAACGGAAAATTATTAGAGTGCGAGTACGGTGAAGTTAGTATTAGAGCTGGTGGAGTAGCTAGCGTAAACGTTAAAAAGGTTTTAGATGCATCGGTAACTATGGGTGGTACTATTTACTATCATAAACGTGCTAAAACTATTAATACCGATATTAGTTTGGGTGGTAAAATTTTACCACGTGGCTAATTTACTAAAGCTTAAATAATTTTATGGGAATATAATTAATGTCATTAATCTAACAATTAGGTTAATGACATTAATATTTTTATACATTTCCTTTATTAATTTCTACAATTATGTTAGAAGTAATTTTATATGCCATTCCTTTAGGTCTTACACTTAGTGTGTTAGTAGGCCCCGTATTTTTTGTACTTATAGAAACTAGTATTACAAAGGGTGCAAGAGCTGCTTTTGCTCTTGACGCAGGTGTAATTATTGCTGATATTTTTTATATAGCAATTTCTTTCTTTTCAAGTAAACAGTTACTTCAAGATTTAAACGAAACCCCATCTTTATTCTTAATTGGTGGTGCTGTTATATTTGTTTACGGTTTAAGAAATGCAATAAAAAAAGATAAAATTGTTTACGAAAAAGTTGAAGAAACCAAAACCAATTATTTGGCGTTAATGTTAAAAGGTTTTTTCTTGAATATAATAAATTTAGGTGTGCTTATTTTTTGGTTGGGTGCTATGGTTATTGCTGGTCATAAATTAGAGTTCGACCCTCATAAAACATCAGTATATTTTGCTACCGTAATTATTACTTATTTACTTATTGATTTTGTTAAAATATCTCTTGCTAAAGAATTTAAAAAGAAACTTACTAACGAGGTTCTTTTTAAAATTAAGAAAGTAATAGGTATTATTTTAATGATTTTTGGTATAATAATTTCGTTAAAAGCGTTTATATCAAACGAACAAATAATGAGTTTACTTTAACACAACCATTACTCCTACCGAAATTAACAATACTCCTAAAACACTATTTAATACTTTTTGAGATTTATTAAATACATTGGTTATTTTTGGTATAGAAAAGAAAACAGACACCAACGAAAACCATAATATAGTTGTTGCAATCATTATAAAACTAATAATGGCAAGTACATATTTTGGAGTTTCGGGTGCTACTACAAACGAAAAAATACTCAGAAAAAACAATGTTGCTTTGGGGTTTAAAATATTGGTTATAAAACCCGATTTAATAGCTTGAAATTTTGAAATATCGGGCAACATATTTGTTGATGCAATGTTAGAATTAGCACTCTTTGATGTTAATGACATTACACCAATGTAAATAAGATATCCAGACCCTAGAAATTTTATTGTAGTAAATAATATATCTGATTTAGAAATAAGTAATGCCAACCCGGCTATGCAATAAAAAAGATGTACTGATATACCTAATCCGAAACCTACCGAAGTCCAAATACCAGTTTTACGAGAGTATGTTAACGAATTTTTAATAGCCATAATAAAATCCGGTCCAGGACTTATTAAACCTAAAATATGTACTGTTGAAACTGTTGCTATAAGTGATAAATATTCCATTTAGCAAAGATATATTATCAGTATAAATATTACTATACTACTTTAAATTTTATAGTAAATTCTTAATCTAAACACAATATCGTTTGTACCAAAACTATCTTGTACAGTTTCTCGGGTTAAAAAATACCCCAAATCAAACTCATACCTCCATTTTGGGTTAACAATACGCCCTATACGAGCTGTTAAGCGCATTAAATCATTAAACTGATGTGTTTCGGCTAAATTCCAAAACAACTCCATGCTTGTTGCTAAATATGTGCCTTTACTTCCTGCCCAAACGTTTCCATTAAAAGTATATTTAAACATTGAATATAATCTAAAACGTACAGCAAAAGTGTTATTCCAGTTTTCTGTATCAAAATCAAACCGTTCTTCAAGTCGTAAATAATTTTGCCATACCAAATTGGTTGTAAGTGGTGATTTTAGCTTGTATCCCTGAAAAACTCTAAACTCAAATCTATCAGTGCTATAAAAGTTATTGGTGTAAAAATTTCTTAGTCCAAAATGTAATTCTTCAGAATGACTAAATGAACTAAATATAAATTTTGGTTTTTTATACTTAATTGAAGACCCAAAAGAATATCTATTAAAAGCTTGTGGATATACAGTACGTGCAGCAAAATCGGCATAAACAGCTACCGATTTATTTATAGAATATGAAGGATTAAAATCGAACCAAAACTGATTAGTTACAATATGGTTTTCTAATATTTCGGTAACCTCTCTTAACTGTGCTTTTACTAATAAAGGCATAGTAACCAACACTACAACTATAAAAAATTTAAATTGCTTAAACATATAAATTAAAACATAATTACTATTACTACACATTTACATCAATATTATAAAATAAAATATTGATGTAAATATTTATCGGGTAACTAATAATTGTTTTCGTTTATAGTTATACCGATGCATTACACATTAATAAATAAGCATACGTGGCTCGGTATATTCCATCATTGTATGTTTTATACCTTCTCTACCAAGTCCCGACTCTTTAACGCCTCCATACGGCATAGAATCTATTCTGAAACCAGGAATATCGTTTATTATCACTGCTCCTACTTCTAATAAATTATGAGCATCTTTAATTTGATTAAAATTGTTGGTAAAAACTGATGCCTGCAACCCGAATTTAGAATTATTAACCATATTAAGTGCATCATTAAAGCTGCTATATTTATCAATTACAACCACAGGTGCAAAAGCTTCTTCCGAATGTATTTTCATACTACCATTGGTGTCAATAATAACTGTGTTTTCGAAAATATTATGTTCTACCGAAAATATATTTCCACCCAAAATAACATCCGCTCCATTTGCTTCAGCTTCCTCAATCCACGATTTAATTCTAAATAAATGGTTTTTAGATATCATTGGTCCATTATGATTTCCTAAAACATTTGGATCTCCCATTTTAATTTGTTTCGATTCGGATATAAACTCATTTAAAAACATAGGAAATATCTGTTCATCAACAACAATACGCTGAGTAGAAATACAAATTTGTCCGGCATATAAAAACGATGCTATTGCTAGTTTTTTGGCGGCTAATTTCCAATTAGATGAACTATCAACTATTGAAGCAGCATTTCCTCCAAGTTCGAGCTGAACCTTTTTATTACCCGCTATATTTTTTAATTTCCAACCAATTTCAGGGCTTCCAGTAAAACTCAATAATTTAATTCGGTTATCGGTTACAAGTTTTTGAGTGTTAGGAATTTCTGCAACCAAAATATTTACACTACCAGCAGGTAAGCCAACTTTTTCTATTAATTTGGCAAATGCTAAAGCAGTTAATGGCGATTGGGGTGCGGGTTTTAAAATAATGGGGTTTCCGGTGGCAATTGCAGGTGCAATTTTATGTAACGCCAAATTCAAAGGAAAATTAAACGGTGATATTGCTAATATTACACCAATGGCAACTCTTTTGGTAAAAGCTGTTTTTCCGGCACCATTATTATAATCTATAGGCACAATTTCTCCTGCAAAACTATACGTCTCTCTAACTGCAGTTTCTAAAGTATCAATACATCTTTGAATTTCCATTTTTGCATAACCACGGGGTTTACCAGCTTCTGCAATAATTAAATCAATAAAAGCATCTTGCTCTTTTATTAATTCATTTTTAAGCTTTTCTAAAAAATCAGCTCTATCTCCTGATGATAATTTATTCAACTCTTTCAATGAATTTACTGCACTTGTAATAGCTAATTCAACTTGAATATCGCTTGCCATATTTACATCGCAAATTTCATTTTGAGAATATTTATTTAATACTTTAAGTCGTGGTTCGTTACTGCTGAACCATTTATTATTGATGAAATTCTGAGTTTGAATAATACTTTTCATGTTGAAAATATGTAAAATAGTAGATTAATTTAATTGATTATTAAATTAATCATTACTTTTTATAAAACCGATTAGTTAATGGTTAATTCTTTAGTGGCTATAAAACTTCATTAGTTTAAAAATATTTGATAGCGAACACAATCAATTATAAATTGATAATCAACTCTTAAAAAGTATAAAAAAAAATAGGAATTATAACTAATACTGATTGTTCAATATTAATTATAATTCCTATTTCATAAAGCTATTTACGGTAAATTAATAGCTATTTTTTCAGCATCTGTTTTAATGCAAAATTTGTATTTAATAGATGCATAAATATTACAATTATAATGGGATACAAAATAATATTAAACCTATCGCCTTGCCAAAAAGAAATTCCTGATGTTAGCAAAACGTACAGAACAATTACTAATAAAGGGTAAATAGCAAAGTCAATTTTATTATATTTTTTAAGCAAAATAAGTAACGATAGTATAAAAATAACTATGTAAAATATGTTTTGAAGCTTGGTTATTAAATGTAAAAAGCTATTAGTTGTTTTATAAATACTGTTATTATTATCAATATTTATACCTTGTACTGTTTCAATTATAATGCTTCCTCCTACCGAATTTTCTGCAAAATTAAGAGTGTATTCTTTTAGTATATTAATAATATTTGTAGAAACCTGATACTTTAAATCATCGGTAGCAATTACACTTTTTTCCTTCCACAATTTACCTTCTAAATTTGCAATTCGTAAATCTCTTTCAACTATATAATTATGATTAAAATTATTGGAATTCGATTCGGCACCCAAGTATTTATACCATGTAATTTTATCAATATACGATGCTGTATAGTTTCCATACGATTTATGCATCATAAATAGTTGTAAAAATATAATGGCAATTGAGAACGTAAAAAATATAAGGTATTTATTCCATTTTATTTTTTTATACAGTAAAAATGCAATTAAAAATATCGAAAAAAGAATACTAACATAAAAAAAACCAGGCCTAATTAATACAAGTATATTTATTAAACTAGAAGGTATTATTAAGTTACTTAAGTTTTTATATTTAGAGTATTTAATAACATTATACAATGCTAAAACAAGTAAAAACATTGTTATAGGTTCGGTTAAAACCATAAATGCAATTGCAATATTGCCAATGCTTAAAGCAAAAATAATTGAAATCCAGAATGAAGTTTTATTTCCGAATGACAACATTAAAGTTTTATAAAAAACAATTATAGAACCCAACCATGAAACTAAATTTAAAAACACCCCAAATATAATATATTGATTTACAGTAACTAATTTGATAAAAACATTAGGCAACCCCAGAATTAAAGCATAGCCCATTGGTCGGAATGGGTGGGGCTTAAAATTATTATAAAGCATATTCGATGCGTCAATATACGAACGAGAATCGGGAAGTATAAAGGCATCATTAAATATATTTATATAAATGCCGGTAAGTACAAAAAAAGCAAATGCAATTACAACGCTTACAATAACAATTAGTTTTAAATTATACACTTTGCCTACATTTTAAAAAGTCCATACTTTAATATACAATAAACAGCTCTTACTCCATCTTTCCAGTTAATTTTTTTGCCTTCTTCGTAAGTTCTTCCGTAGTACGATATTCCAATTTCGTAAATTCTGATTTTAGGAATACGAGATATTTTAGCTGTTACTTCAGGTTCGAAACCAAATCTAGTTTCTTGAAGTTTAATATTCTGAATTACATCGGTTTTAAATAACTTATAACATGTTTCCATGTCGGTTAAGTTTAAATTAGTAAACATATTCGACGAGAAAGTTAGAAACTTGTTTCCAATAGTATGCCAAAAAAATAAAATTCTATGCGGATTACTACCCATAAATCTCGACCCATAAACAACATCGGCAAAACCTAACAATACGGGTTTTAACAAATCGTTATACTCATTAGGATCGTACTCTAAATCGGCATCCTGAATAATTAAATAATCTCCGGTAGCCTTGCTAATTCCTGTGTGTAATGCCGCTCCTTTTCCTTTATTTACTTCATGTTCGAAATACTTAATATTTAATTCCGTATTTTCAGAAATATACTTTTCTATTGCAGCTTTTGTACTGTCGGTAGAAAAATCGTTAATTATTATAAGTTCTTTTTTTATTCCATTTGTTAATTCAACATTCTTAATTTTATCAAGAATTAAATGAATTGTAGCAGCCTCGTTATATGCTGGAATTATTATAGATAATTTATTTAAAATCATATTTAAGTTCTGTGGTTTAATAAAGTATAGGGGTAATGGTTGGTTGTTTAATGG
>JAGLDK010000018.1 GCA_023145615.1 Ichthyobacteriaceae bacterium
TTTTAATATTTTTATTTGTCAGAGAAACAAAAAAATAACACCAATTATAAATTAATATAATTGGTGTTAAAAATATGTTTAAACTCTAAAATTCTACATCTTCAATATACTCTTCTCTCATTTTTTTAATTTTTTGACTTTCACAATCAAGGTTCATTTTTATTCCTGTAATAGGTATTTCGAACTCTCCTTTCGATACTTCTAAATCCGGATTACTATATACCTTATTCATATAAACACCCCAAATAGGTAACGATGTTGTTGCACCCTGTCCGTATGTTATACTTCTAAAATGGGCTGCTCTATCTTCGTGTCCAACCCAAACACCCGTTACCAAATTCGGAACAACACCCATAAACCAACCATCGGAATGATTTTGAGAAGTACCGGTTTTTCCTGCAATAGGGTTTTTAAACTTGTATGGATAACCTGTAACCGAATTATATCTATATTTTGCAGACGATGTACGCAATCGTACACCTGTACCAAACTTAGTTACACCTTGCATCATACTTAGCATTACATATGCAGTTTCTGCACTCATAACCTCTCTTGTTTCAGGCATAAACTCTTCAATTACAACTCCGTTACTATCTTCAATACGCAACACAGTTGTTGGCTTTGTATAAATTCCTTGGTTTGCAAAACTTCCATAAGCTCCAACCATCTCGTACAACGAAATATCAGGAGTACCTAACGATATTGATGGTACAGCAGGAATATGAGTTGTAATACCCATTTCTTTAGCCAATTTTACAACTGGTTTTGGTCCTATCTGTTTCATTAAATATGCCGTTACTGTGTTTACCGATTTGGCTAAACCTTCTTTTAACGATAGCATTCCACCGTATTTATCTCCCGAATTTCGTGGAGTCCAATCACTCGACAATCCAAATTTTTCCTTTTCGAAAGTAACCAAAGTATTAGGCACTTCGTAGCAAGGAGAATAGTTTTTCTGACCTACTGCCGACGCATATACAAATGGTTTGAATGTTGAACCCACCTGACGGCGTCCTTGTTTTACGTGGTCGTATTTAAAGTATTTATAATTTATTCCTCCAACCCAAGCTTTTATATGTCCTGTTTGTGGGTTCATCGACATTAACCCTGTTTCGAAAAACGATTTATAATATCTTAACGAGTCCATTGGAGTAAACGTTGTATCAATAGCTCCTTTCCACGAATAAACTTTCATTTTACGAGGAGTATTAAAAGCCGATACTATTGATTCCATTGACATACCACGATTTTTCATTTTTCTATACCTATCGGTACGGCGCATGGCAGTTTTCATTATTCTATCTATTTGCTCGTTTGTAATACCACTAAATGGAGCAGTTTTATTGTTTTTCTGAAGTTTAAAAAACACATTTTGTAAATTTGTCATGTGTGCATCTACCGACTCTTCTGCCATCTTTTGCATTCTCGAATCAATGGTAGTATATATTTTTAAACCATCTTTATATATATTATACTTTGTACCATCTGGTTTAAAGTTCTTTTCGTCTTTAACCCATTTTTTCAAATAACTTCTTAAATATTCTCTGAAATATGTTGCCAAACCTTCAGTATGACTTTCGGGTTTAAAATTAAGTTCAAGAGGCAAAGCTTTTAACGAATCTAAATCTGAGGCAGGAAAAACATTATTTCTAACCATCTGATTTAAAACTACGTTTCTACGGTTCTTTGTCTTTTCTTTTCTACGTATAGGGTTAAAAAGCGACGGGTTTTTTGCCATACCCACAAGCATTGCTGCCTGTTCAATTGTTAAATCCTTTGGTGTAGTATTAAAGTAAATTTTAGAAGCCGAATTTATACCAACAGCCAAATAATTAAAATCGAACTTATTAAAGTACATTGTAATTATCTCGTCTTTAGTATATTGCTCTTCTAAACGAATGGCAATAACCCACTCTTTTATTTTCTGAATAATACGATCAAAAGTACTTCGTGATGCTGTACCTGTAAATAACATTTTGGCTAACTGCTGAGTAATAGTACTTCCTCCTCCTCCTTTTCCCATTTTATAAATGGCTCTACCTAACGATCTGAAATCGATACCCGAATGTTCTCTAAATCTTTCATCTTCGGTAGAAATTAATGCATCAACTAAATGATTAGAAAGTTCCTCAAATTCAACCGGAGAACGGTTTTCATCGTAATATTTTCCAATTATCTTACCATCCGACGATATAATTTCGGATGCCATATTTGTTTTGGGATTTTCTATTTCCTCAAATGTTGGTAACTCTCCAAAATATCCGGAAGATGCACCATAAAAAATGCCAAATACGGTTAATACACCTATTAAAATAAGTGTCCAAAAAGTTATGGCATACACCTTAATTCCTTTATTAGAACTTTTTTTATTCGATCCTTTTTTCTTTTTGGCTTTGGTATCAGTCATTATTAAAATTGTATTAGGTATTATTATTTCTTTTCAGAACCAGAGTTATTTCCATCGGCAACCCTTACTCCTACATCTTGTATTCCAACTAAAATACCATCACGCATACCATGCTGAATTTTAATTTTATAGCTTCCGGGTAAATAAAACACAACATTTTTTTTATAATAAAGAATATTGCTTTTTAAACTTCCAATACCATAACCAAGCCAAACACCTTCGGCATTAGTCATTTCGTACTCTAAAGTATCGGTCATTATTTTACCATCAGGAAATTTTATGCTCGAAAATAAGTATAAGTTACTATACTCATAATCAACATTGTTTCTAACCTTAATAAAAATTTCCTTTTTGCCAACAGTATCATTAACCTCAAAATTGAAGCTAATAATACTGTCTTTATGCCACTCAGCATCAGGTATATTTACATAATTATCGTAAACACCATTACTGTCGCACGCTATAAATACAAAAATAAAAGCAATACTAACAAATAAACTACGTAGCATCATTACTGTTGTTTTTTGTACTATTATTCTTTTTTTCTGGTGGCTTATTACCCGCTTTATGTGGCGGACGAGGCTTTTTATTTTTATTAAACCTTAATTTGTTCGATGGTTTTTTAACAACCTTTACATCAGGATTTGTTCCTAATTTTTTAGGCTGATTATTATCAACTTTAGGCTTATTTTCCTTATTATCAGTTTGTTTTACTACCTGTTTTTTGCGGGTAGGTTTTTGGTTGGGTTTTTTATTTGGATTAGGTTTTTGTTTAGGGTTAACATTTTTATTAACCAAAACCTTCTCATTTACATTTTTATTAACATCATCGTTTTTATTCACATCAGGAGCTGAAATTTTATCAACAACCTTTCTTATACGTTTTCGGGGTTTATTATTGCGCGAATTTTTATTATTTGGCTTTTTATCAAATCTATTTAAATCGTCTTGCCCAACTACTTTATGAAAATCTTCTTGTTTTACTTTTTTGCTATTATCAACATGATATTCATCAATAGCATGAATCTTTTCTCCTTTTTTATTAAGATCAATAACCTTTTTAACAATATCTAAAGGTATTGCAAGCCAATTTAAAGGTTCATCTTTATACGAATACCAAACTAAGCCCTTAAAAATATCCATTTTCTGGAAAAAAGCATCTCCCTTATCGGTTTTCAATAACACATCGGTATCAGGAAAATCTTTTAAAGCATCTAAATACGAATCTAATTCGAAGTTTAAACAACACTTTAATTTTCCACACTGTCCGGCAAGTTTCTGCGGATTTAACGATAGTTGCTGATAACGTGCAGCAGTAGTGGTTACCGATCTAAAATCGGTAAGCCAAGTAGTACAACACAACTCACGTCCGCACGATCCAATACCTCCAATTCGGGCAGCTTCCTGACGTAAACCAATTTGCTTCATCTCTACCCTTCTGATAGAAAATGAAGAAGCCAACTCTTTAATTAACACTCTAAAATCTACACGATCCTCGGCTGTATAATAAAAAATTGCTTTCGAATTATCTCCTTGATATTCAATGTCCGAAATTTTCATTTTCAAACCAAGTTCGCCCGCTATTTTTCTGGAAGTCATCATTGTATCCCATTCTCTAGCTCTAGCTTCTTTCCAAATATCTAAATCTTTTTGAGTGGCTTTTCTGTAAACTTCAAATAACTCGTTATCATTTTCAACACCTTTTTCTTTAAGCTGAAGTTTTACAAGCTCACCAACAATTGATACCACACCAATATCATGACCCGTTGAAGCTTCAACAGCCACAGCATCGCCATGATTTAACTTTAAATTTGTTTTATTTCTATAAAATCCTTTTCTCGAATTTTTAAATCTTACCTCTACCACATCAAAAGCTTCCTGATCTGTTGGTAGCTTCATATCCGAAAGCCAATTATAAACAGTTAGTTTATTTCCTCCATCACTATTACAAGTACCGTTATCATGACAACCTTCGGGCAGTCCATTAACCTGTTGAGTACATCCGTTGCAACCCATCTTATATATATATTTTACAGATATTAACTTACTAGCACCATGCTTTTTACAATATTTTTTAATAAAAAATAAAGGCAAAAATATTTATTGGCACATTAATTATTAAAAATAAGTTAACTCTGAATCGGTTCATAAATTTAATCAATCGGTAAATATAATACTTATTTAAAGGTATCAAAGGTATAATTTACGCAGGTTACCGAGCTCAATTTTATACACTTGTAGCCCATAAAATAAGTGCAGTAATTAAATGTTACGGCTTTATTATAATAACAAATTTATTTGAAATTTTTTATGTTCAATTGTTCATAAATAAAAGGTAATTACTTAAAATGATTACAAAAATTCTCGGCATCTTTCATACTTAATTTACCTGCAAATATTAACGCCATTTCTTTACGAAAAGCAGCTTCGTTATATCTTTTTTTCTGAATTTCAGTTTCAGGAATTATTTCAGGTATTGCTCTTTTTTTTCCATTACCATCAACAGCTGCAAAAATATAAGTGGCATTATTAACTTGTCTTTTTTCTTGCCCACTTTTATTTTCTACCCAAACATCAACCATAATTTCCATTGATGTAGAAAAAGCACGTGTAATATTAGCTTCAAGAGTAACAACACTTGCAAGCGGAATTGGAGCATTAAACGATACATTATTTACCGATGCTGTTACTGCAATTCCTTCGCTATGTCGTTTTGCAGTTATTGAAGATGCCAAATCCATCCACGATAATAACTGTCCTCCAAATAAATTTCCAAGCGGATTTGTATCGTTTGGCAATACTGCCTGAGTCATTATAGTTGTTGACTCGCTTACTTTTTTACTTTTCATAATTTTTATATTTGTGCGTTAACCTACAATCAATAATATTTTTTAGGGGTCTATGTTGTTTGTAGTTAATAATTAAAAGCAATTTATTTTTTTAAAATCAAACAAATTAGCACATCATCAGATTTATCTAAGCTTTTAGTATTATAAAATTCTGTATTTAACGGAGTTTAATGTATTTTATCACTACAAATAAACACTCGTTGTTATATCTGTTATCTCTGTTGATATAAATGTTTCAACTACGTTTCCTCCGCTTTTCTTTATAAACTCCGCTCAACATAACAATCCTAACTATTTTTAACATAGTCCTCATTTTATCAACATTAATTTAGCATTAAATTATTAGAAATAAAAAAAACATACAATCAAAAATT
>JAGLDK010000019.1 GCA_023145615.1 Ichthyobacteriaceae bacterium
AATTTTTGATTGTATGTTTTTTTTAAAAAATAATATACTTTTTATTACTAAATTTTAAACTTTATCATATAATTATTCTTGAATTCAACTAATACCCAAGCCATTATCAGTTTAATTTTATGCTCCTAAATAGCCTTACAATAGCACTATTTTTAGAGTGTTAAATTATAATTTAACAGATTGCTAATACAATACATTATAAAAGGATTAGCTTTTTTTATCAACTGTAGTTTTCTTTAAAATCTTCTCTAATATTTTTTCAGTAATTAAATAAGTTGGCAAAACACCTTGATGTCCTAAAGCACCCGATGCTAAAGTACTTCCAGTTTCTAGTGGATTATCCGATGCATAATACGCATACATTAATTTCACATCCTCCGATATACTTTTTCGGATTTTAGATGCCGCCTGAATTGCCTTCTGATAATGTACTCCTTCCATTTCTAACCCTATAACTCCCCACGATGATTCATTAAAGAAACTTAAAATATCTCTGTTTTGTAAAGATGTTCCTAAAACCGAAATCATTGGTCCAGAATAAACTCCCAATCCATAACCTTCGAAATCTTTTTTGGTAAAAGTATTATCGAAAGGATAATTATCGGCACTTCCTTCAAAAATATGAGCATCAGGAATCATAATATCACCTTTCGAACCCTGTAATATTCCAGCCTTTCCCATTATAGATATCGACTCGAAATTTAAATAATGCTTTTCTCCACTCGAATCCTCATAATATTTCAACAGCTCATCCATTGCCTCAAAAGCCTGTTCTCCAAAAGCATAATCCATAACCACAAGTATAGGAGAATTATCTTTTTCAGTAGATTTTAAATCAAATGGTAAAACCATTTTTTTAATTAACGATGTATCGAAAATTTGAACATTAATATTAGTACCCGATTCGTCGTTAATTTCAATCATTCCATACTGAAGTGCTTTATCTTTTATTTTTTTACGTAATTCAACTCCACTCTCGCTTCCAATATTAACAAAAAACTCAACTCCCGGCATGTCTTTCGAGTATTTTGGCAATGCCGATCTACCATAAATCATATTCATAACACTGTGCATGTTTGCACTAATTACATGTATTGGTCGTTTTTCTAAACCATGCTTGTGTAAGGATTCTTTAATTGAATTAGCCCAAATTTCTCCATGAATATGATGCCCAATACTTTCTCTTAAAATTGCGTTAAACGAAATTTCTCGTTTTTCGTTCTCTACAATTTCATTCATCGATAGTTTTCCAAGCCAATACATTATATGAATAAAACGCTCTGGATTTTTATCAGTTCCTAACTGTTTATATATATCGTGAACTTCCTCAAAGCTACGTCCTATAAGGCTACCAAGGTGCGTTAATGCAATCTCTCTATCAAGCCCATGTAAACGTGTAGAGTCTAAAACTATTTCCTCTATTTTTTGCCACTCTCTTATTGTTTTTCCTTCTTTATTTATTAATGCTCGAGAACTAATTTTTTTAGCTTCTTGAAACAAAAATGTAATATGAGTTAGAATATCATAAATTTCCGATCTACCACGGGTAATTTCAATATTCATTTGATCTTTATCAATTCTATAGCAATTTCTACGACGTTTTGGAGGTATAATTACTTCGAAATGAGATTTAGAAAACCCCTCATCTGAAGTAAAATTAATATATCTACACTCTTCAATTCCTTCAGGCAAACGATCAATTACGTAAGTTAAACCATTTAATTCCACCTTGTTATTATCGGCAATACTTCCATAAATTTCGGGTTGCAACGATAGTAATTCATTTATTAATGCCTCTCCTGATAATCCTCCGGGTTTATAAAATCCACGATTAAATAAATGACGCATAGTAACGTATAATCGTTCTATTGCTGTTGATGATTCTTGAGCTCTGGTTCTTCCTATTTTCTTCATAAACATATAATTATTTAAGCCGATTTATTAGTATATATTAAGGGAAATAAATAGTGTACTTTTTAGTTATTTACTGTAAAGTTATACTCCTAATAATGGTAAATTTTTAATTTTATGATAAGTTAAAGCCATTTTTATACAGTGTATTAATTCTGTTTCGGGTATTTTATCATTCAGTTTAAAAACAATTGCTCTGTTTCCTTCAAATTCAAAAGTGTTTTTATATACTATTTTAAATGTTGGAACTAAATTAGATGTGCATTTAAAATATATTGCATACTGATTTGGTGTTTTCTTTTTCCAATCAATTCTTACAGTACTTCCATTTTTTGTTAAATAACTTGGTTCTCCCCATTTAAGAGTTTCTTCAAGTTCATCGAGTTCGCTTATTTCAGAAGCCGATTTTAAAATCAACTCTCTAAGATATTGCATCTGAGGTTGCACCGATTCGGGATATTTATTAAAAACCTCTTTAACTTGATTATCTATAATTAATTTCATGTAAATATTGTTACTAAATTAAAAGTGAACAGGTAAACATTACAATACTCTAAAAATAAACAATGTAAACGCTGTACTTAAAATTAAAAACTATTTGATAAATCTTTAATAAACATATTTAAATCGTCGAGCTCAACATGATCCATAACCACAATTTTATACCATTTATTATCTCCGGTATGTGTTTGAGGTACAAGTCCGTATTTTGTAACCAATACTTTTGGTATGTATTCGGCATGCATTGTTACTAAATTCATGTGAGGATCTCTGAAATACTGTACACCAAGTTCGTCGAGCTTACTACATAACCACGATGTGCGGTAAAGTAGTTTGTTAATTTTTTCAAGCCATCCGTATGGACCATAAGTAAACAAAATCATCCAAACCGATAGCGCATTTGCACCCGATCTACTACCACTTACAGTAATATCCATTCCGCTAACATACTCAGCCTCTTCGGTAAACACATATTTCATAAGTCCTTTACGGGCTATAAAAACACCTGTTCCGTAAGGTGCCTGAAGCATTTTATGTGCATCAAGAGTAATAGAGCTTATATGTTCGTTTAAAAAATTAACCTTCGATTCGGTATTACTTATTGGATAAATAAAACCTCCAAAAGCTGCATCAACATGCATTTTAAACTTTAAGTTGTGTTTGTTCATAACATCAACATAAATATTTGGATTATCAACCGACCCGAACATTGTTGTTGCCATGTTAGATACTACTATAAAGTATTTTTTACCGTTTGATTTAGAGTTTTCTACAACCTCATTTAACTTATCAACAATAATATCACGAGTGTTAAATTCTACCGGAACCTCTATCCAATCGATATTTAATATGTTACCCGATTTTGGCATTGAGTAATGAGAATCTGCCGAAGAAATTATAGCAATCTCATGATGTTCAGCCTTATATATTCTTTTAAAATAGTTTCGGTAAATCCAAATTGCTTGCAAATTAGCCTCAGTTCCACCACTTGCAATGTAGCCGTCAAAGTGTTCGTCTTCATCACCTTTCAACACATCTTTTGCTAACAACTCAATGGCTTCTCGTTCTAAAGCCTGAGTACCCGCAAAAAAAGCTTCCGACTCTCCAAGTGTATGACAACCTATGTGGTTTGGATTTTGAACAAATGTTCTTAACAATGGTGCATACTCTAAAAATGGAGCATTATCGTAAAACACTTCTCCATCTAAGTGCGAAGCCGGTATTCCTAGCGATTTTACCGTTTTAAAATTGGTATTTTCTTTTAAAGCACCTGTTATACGATGGTTTATTTCGGTTGTTGTAAGTTTTTTCCAAATCTTCATATCTGCTGTCGATAAAATTAATTCTTAACAATTTACAACAAAACCAAGTTATAAGCATATTAACGCTACTAATAGTATTTAAAAACGACTATAAACAGTTTAATCAGATTAATAACTTATTCGTTCTTAAATTAAAATAGCAAACAACCTTGTAAATATTCCCTTAAGTAATGGTTAATTATTCAGCACCTATAAGTACTCGTTAATTTATAGGTGCTCTGACAAACCAAGTAAAAATATTAAAATTCGTTATTATCGAATCACGGTATTTATTAGATAACCAATTTATATACACAAATAATTGTGTAATGGCACCTATTAACTTGCTAACTCTTTAAATATACAGATATGTTAATAAATATATAATCTACTGTTAATAAGATGAAAAATAATAGAGCTTATCAACCAAAAACTTTATCAACATTCATTTAATAACTATGTAAACAAAAAAATAATAACCTTGTAAAGTATCTATTTAAAAGGAATACTTAATAACAACTATTGTTAATAAGTTGTTAATTATACAAATCCTCAGCATAAAACATTATATTTTTAAGAACGTAAAGTATTTAACATACATATAATAACTTTTATCAACATATATTAATAACACACATTAGCTACTGTAATTCAGCAATAAATAATTAACATTATACATACAATATATAATAAGTAGTAAAAGTTATTAATTAGTAATTAATAACTTTATAAACAGGTGTTAATAGTTAAACTATAAATCTGAAATAGCTTTATACAACATGTTAAAAAGTATGTTGATTACTATATATAATATTATGTAATTTCAGTTATAAACATACTGTTACAAACTTTATTAAACTATGTTTATAACTAATGTAAACACCTGATTTACTTAAATAAGTTATAAAATATTGATGTTAATTATTTTTAGTAATTATACCTAAAACACATATTTATGAATTAGTTAATAAACTGTTATTAAGATTTGTTTATAGTATGTGGAAGTTTTTAAACAATAATTAATATAGAATGTTGATATTTGAAAAATCATATTTATACAGCTAACAATATGTAGTAATTTGGAGTTTAATTAA
Organism: Ichthyobacteriaceae bacterium; assembly: GCA_023145615.1. Lineage (GTDB taxonomy): Bacteria > Bacteroidota > Bacteroidia > Flavobacteriales > JADGDT01 > JADGDT01. The sequence goes on from JAGLDK010000019.1 coordinate 4,808, forward strand.
CTGCTTAATGGTTTAACTTATTAGTAGAATACATGATTGATAAACAATACAGGTTTAACTGTTGGAGATATTTGCGTAGTTCTAGTAATTTCAATCTATTTTAGAACTTACATATATGATAGTACTGTATATTATCAATACTAATAAAGATCTATTTAGCTGAAAACCATATTAAAGTAGGGATATCCAGTAAAACCCTGAATAAACACAAGAGGATGCTATTATAGTTTGAGGATTGTTTGTTATAAAATATCTATAAATAATATAATGTTATGTTTTATAATAACACATTGTTTATTAGTAACTACAATAGTTAAACATATTTATTAACTAATAAACACTTTATATTACTGAATTTTAGAGTGTTAAATTGATAATTATACATTAATAATTAATAACTTAACGGAGTGTTATAATAATAAGTAAACCAATATTTAAACAATGATGTTGGTTATTAACATTTATGTTGATAACTGATATTAAGAAATAAAAATATGTTTGATAACTATAAACACACCGTTACTATTATAACATAACAGTTTAAAAAGGGCATTAAATAGTAGTTATTAATTGCCATTAAATTTTATTAACACCCATGTTAATAAAAAAGCTTAAGTACTGATTTTAAAGGGAAGTTAATTAACACTACTTACTAACAATGTTGTTAATTAAAAACAATACTTTGTAATAAGTTGTGCTTGACTTGTATTACTTAAGTACTGTATTGAAAAAATAGTTTAATAATACAAGAATAACTATTCATTACTTATTAAAACTATATCTACAAGTTTTTAACACTTACTTACATATTTACACGTTAATAGTTATTAATAATTTGTTGTTAGTTATTATATTAACAACTATTAATAAGTAAAATAAACCGCTATAAATAGGGGGTTTAAAGTCTAAAGTTATTATTTTAATGTGTTAATAATATTTAGTTAAGTTTAAATACAAGCAATCCTCAACAAAGTTTTACAGTTATTAACACAGTATATTATATTATTATATTTTTAAAGTTTAATTAAATAAAAGAATATATATATATAAGATTAAATTTGAAGTGTAAAACTCAACGAAATTAATAATTAGCCGAAATGATAGTCTGAGAATAAGAAAATATAGCAATTAGTTTTACGGTATAATTAGCTGTTTTTAGAGCTTATTTTAATCTTATGCAGTAACATAATACCCCTAGCTATATTTTAGAGCCTTAAAACGGCTAATTTTATAAGATTAAACTTAAAAGTACAGCAGATATACGTTTTTAACCTATTAAGGTTTTTGTAGCTGTGTATTGTATCAGCATTAAAAACAACATTAAGTAATAACATTGTTAATAACCATTTAATATGTTATTAATGGTTTGCTAAACAACTAATATAACGGTTTAGTTATTAACTTAATTTTTTTGAATTGATTTATTTTGAAACTTAGATTCAACCTATAAATATGAAAAATATACTACTCCTTATTATACTACTACATATAGGTACAAATGTTTTTTGTCAGGACACAATAAAACAACCTATTACAAAGTTTTTTTATAAAGATGGAAGTTTGTCGAGCGAGGGAACTCTAATAGATGGGAAACCCGATGGTTACTGGAAAACATATTATAAAAATGGAAAATTAAAATCGGAAGGTAACCGTGTTAACTATCAACTAAACAATAATTGGAAGTTCTACAACCAAGAAGGAGATATTACAAAGCAAATAATATATAAAAACGGAATACGTAACGGAAACGAAACTCATTATAATAAAGGGGTTTTAGCAGAGTTAATACCGTATGTTAATAATATAAAAGAAGGTATATTATATAAGTATTTTAAAAGCGGAAACGTGCATTATCAAAAAAAATATGTAAATAATCAAGCATCGGGTAAGGCTTATGAGTTTGATGATAAGCACAACATTATTACAATAGAAACCTATAAACAAGGAGTATTAAATAAAATACAAAGAGTAAACCGTACTGATATAAAAGAATTTAAACAAGGTTTGTGGGTTTGGTTTAATAAAAATAAGGTAATAATTAAACAAGGTACATTTACACATGGTGTAAAACATGGCTATTTTAAGTATTACGATAGAAAAGGTAAATTGTTGAAAACCGAAAAGTATGTTAATGGAGAACTGCACGAAGACGCTGTAGAAACTGCAAAACTTGATATACGCAGAAGTTATTATAGTAACAATAATATGTTGAAAAGCTATAATAGTTATAGAAAAGATAAAAAAGATGGAGTTCAGAAATTGTTTAATAATGAAGGAAAAGTTACATCAACCGAAATATATTATTTAGGAGTTTTAAGCTTTAAAGGTGGTGTAATTGATGATAAAGGAAAAAAACAAGGCGAATGGACTGAGTTTTATAGAAAAGGTGCCAAAAAATCGGAAGGAAGTTTCGAGGATAATAACAAATCAGGATTGTGGAAATATTATTACGAATCGGGTAATATTGAGCAAGAAGGAATTTACAAAAAAGGAAAAGCCACTAATAAATGGGTTTGGTATCATAATTCGGGTAAAGTACTTAGAGTAGGTTATTACATTTCGGGTAAAGAAAACGGAGAGTTTACAGAGTATGATGCTAACGGTAAAATTGTATCGAAAGGAGAATATATAAATGGTAAACTATCGGGAGATTGGTTATATGTAAATGAGGATTATAAAATTTTTGGACGTTATATTGATGGAAAAAAAGATGGTTTATGGACCGAAATAAATATGGTTAATAAAAATATTGTTTCGAAAGTAAATTATTATGAAGGCTATTTAAATAACACATCAACTTACTATTATTTAAATGGAATAAAAAAAGCTGAAGGAAATTATACATCTGGCAAAAAACACAACAATTGGAATTATTATAATGAGCAAGGTGTAAAAACGGTTAAAGTATATTACAATAATGGAAAAGCAATTAAATACAATAACAAGCAGTTGAGCGAACTATAATACATTTTTATGCTAAGTTTTAACAGTTTTTTACTTTAGTATTGTTTTATTTTAAATTATTAGAGGATTAAAATGCTAGTTTTAATCCTCATTATCAATATAGTAGATTACAATTTACACATATAATATTACAATTTATTAAACATGTAATTAGTTGTTAATTATATGTAGGTAATTTTGTGTTGATTATTACATTTGTATCGGTTTAGGAAACTTAAAACTTACACAAATGGACTTATTATTAAACCTTCTTGAAAAAGATTATTTTGTATTATTTCTGGTTATTGGGCTTGGAATTGCAATTGGAAAAATTAAAGTAAAAGGAATATATTTTGATATTTCGGCTGTAATATTTGTTGCTATATTTTTCGGATATTTATATAAACTTTTCGGAATTGAAGTTACCATACCAAGTATTGTACAACAAATAGGTTTGGTATTATTTATATACACAATAGGAATGCAGGCAGGACCTACATTTTTCTCATCATTTAAATCTCAAGGATTAAAACTTATTGCATTAGCCGGAATAACAGTTACTACGGGTGGTATTGTTGCCATGGTTATATCGTCAACAATGGGTGTTGAAATGGAAATGATGACTGGTTTATTAACCGGAGCACTTACAAGTACACCTGGTTTGGCTGCTGCTATTGAAGCTGCACAATCGCCGGTAGCATCAATAGGTTATGGAGTTGCTTATCCATTTGGAGTACTTGGAGTTATATTATTTGTAAAGTTAAGTCCTAAGTTTTTTGGTATTGATATTAATAACGAAGAGAAAAAGTACAAAGATAAATCGGAGGCTAATATCTCCCCTATCAGTAATAAAAACTTCATTATATCGAACGAAAATATTAACGGTAAAACTTTAGAAGAACTTAATATTAGATTTATGACTAAAGCTAATATTTCGAGAATAATGAAACCTAATAAAGATTCGGTAGTTCCCGAACCTACTACTGTGCTTGAAATAGGAGATATGGTTAAGGCTGTAGGATCGGATAACGCACTTAAAAGAGTTGAAGTTTTACTAGGACATTCAACCGATATTAAAATTCCTAGAAGTGGAACTTACGAAATAAAAAGATATATAGTAAGTAATAAAAATGTTGTTAATAAAACAATACAAGAACTTAACCTTTTAGATAATTACCTTGCAACTGCAACACGTATTAGAAGATCAGGAATTGACTTAATTGCTCGTCCATCAACAAGTTTAAGATACGGAGATAGAATATTGGTTTCGTGCTCTAAAGGTAACGTACCCGCAATAACAGAGCTGTTTGGCGATAGTTTAAAAACTGTTGAAGAAACAAGTTTTTTACCTGTTGCATTTGGTATTGTTATTGGTGTATTGGTTGGTAGTATTAGTTTTCCGTTAGGAAATTTTCATTTTAAATTGGGTTTAACTGGTGGTGTATTATTATCGGCATTAGTATTAAGTTGGAAAGGAAAAACCGGACCAATAGTTTGGACTTTACCCGGAAATGCTAACCAAATATTACGTCAGTTTGGATTGTTACTTTTCTTAACCCCCGTTGGTTTAAAAGCAGGTACATCTCTACTACAAGCTATTGAAGAAAATGGAGCCATATTATTTGCATATGGTGCAGCAATTACTTTAATACCAATGATTACTACTGTAATATTCGGAAAATATATTTTCAAACTAAATTTCTTAACTATTTTAGGAACTTTAACCGGTGGTATGACATCAACACCAGGTTTAAGTGCTACCGATTCAATGACAGAATCGGACGCTCCACAGGTGGCATATGCTGCTGTTTATCCTTTTGCATTGGTTATAATTATTGTTATTGTTGAAGTAATGATGATATTTAAATAAACTATACTTAAAATTTAAGTTGTGTAAAAACAACTATTAAATTATATAATTATGATTGAATTATTAACTGAAGAGTACTTTGTTTTATTCTTTATAATGGCAATTGGTATTGCTATTGGAAAGATTAAAATTAAAGGCATTGGATTAGATCAATCGGCTGTAATATTTGTTGCCATGATTATTGGTATGATTTACGACAGATTTGGTATTCAATTTCAGTTTTCGGAAGTTATAAATAAATTTGGATTAGTACTATTTATTTACACAATAGGAATGCAAGCCGGACCATCGTTTTTTAAATCGTTTAAGGCATACGGTTATCAAACTTTTATATTAATTACGGGTATGTTAGTAATGGCAGCTATAGTATCTGTTAGCCTTGTATCGTTTTTCGACTTACATAAAGGTATGGCTGTAGGATTATTTACTGGTGCAATAACAAGCGCATCGGGTTTAGCTGCTGCTAGTGAGGTTTCAACTTCGCCTTATGTTAAAATTGGTTATGGTATTGCTTTTCCGGTTGGAATTATTACAATAATTGCATTTGTTAAAATGAGTGTTAAATTGTTTGGAGTAAATATTAAAGACGAAGAAGAAAAATATAAATTAGATATTGAGGATCAAAATTACTCTATTGTAAACCGCCATTTTTCTGTTACTAACGAAAATGTTGATGGTAAAACCCTAAAAGAAATAGGATTACGAACTATTACACACTGTACATTAGCTAGAATAATGCGAGCTAATGGCGATTTAATAATTCCTTGTGATACTGCAATTTTATACACAGGAGATATTGTAAAGGTAGTTGGTAAATCAACCGACTTAGAAATGGTGTCGATGATAATTGGTCATGAAACAACTAAAAAAATACCTAGTTACAAAAATTTCGAGTCTAAATGGTATGTAATTACCAATAGCCGTATTGTATCTCGATCTCTTAGAGAAATTGATTTAATGCAAAACTATACAGCTACAATTACTCGTATCAGACGTGCAGGTATTGACATTACTCCTTATGCCGATTTTAAATTCAGATATGGAGATAAAATTATGATTTCATCGCCTAAAGAAAACGCACGAGCTTTTTCTCAAATTTTCGGAAATAAATTAAGTAAGTTATCTGAAACCAGTTTTTTACCTGTTGCAATAGGTATTATTTTAGGAGTTTTACTTGGTACAATTTCTTTTCCATTTTTAGGATTGAATATAAAATTAGGACTTACAGGTGGGGTACTTGTTATTTCAATATTAATGAGTTACAAAGGTAAAACTGGTCCAATTATTTGGAACCTTAATGCATCGGCAAATCAATTATTACGTCAGCTAGGGTTGCTATTATTCTTAATTCCGATAGGATTAGAACTTGGTAGCCAAATAATAGATACGTTTTTGTTATACGGATTTAAACTATTTGTAGTTAGTTTCTTTATTACTTTAATTCCACTTGTTGTAACCACAATTATAGGAAAATATGTACTTAAAATGAACTTTTTAGTTCTGTTAGGAGTAATAACCGGAGGAATGAATTCAACCCCCGGACTTACAGTAGCCGAAACCATGACTGAAACCGAAACACCACAAATGGCTTATGCATCGGTGTATCCGTTTGGTTTGGTATTGATTATTGTAGTATCTCAGATTTTAGGTATGATAATGGGGTAGTAAATACTAATTATGTGGTTATACTTTAATTTTAAATAGATATTTAAACGTTTGATTTTTAATGTATTAGATGTGTTTAATGTAAAATAAAAGTACAAGCGTTTTAATATGCAAATGCTAACAACCTATGGTAAAGTAGTTGGTTTTTATGAAAAAGCAGGAAAAACTCAACCAATACTGTCATTAAAAACAGATATATTTTTGTTCACTTGTTTACATTTAATTTTAAACCTTCATTAACCTTCAACTATTGGAATAGCACAAAAAATACTAGTACCCATTTTACTACTCGAAGAAATTTCCATTTCTCCATCCAATATTTTTACAAGAGTTTCTATTTCGAGCAAACCACTTTTATAATTTTTTTTATTGACATTAAACCCAATGCCATCATCTTCTATGTTGAAAGTAAACTCATTTTGGTGTCCTATTACTTCAATAAGTATTTCAGTTGCTTTAGAGTGCGTTATAGAGTTATTAACAGCTTCTTGAATTATTCTGTATATATGTAGTCGTTTCGATCTTTCTACCTTTTTAAAATCCAAAAAATCAATACTTATATCAATATCTGTTGTTGAATTAAGCTCGTCAATCATCAATTTTAAACTACTTTTTAATCCCGAAAATTTTAGGGTTTGATGAGATAGTTGATGAGATATAGTTCTTACATTATTATAAATTACAGATAAACTATCTGTAATACTTATATCGTTAATAGGTGTACCTATTAGTAATTTATGTTCTACTTCATCAATACTATTTAAAACATTTACTTGAAGTTTTTGAGTAATTGAATTGTTAGTTTTATTTAATCCGCTTATGTATGAATTAAACATTAGGCGTTGATGATTATTTTTTTCGATTAATAACTTTTGTCTGAAAAACTCATTTTTTATTTCCTTATCAAATAAAGTTACATTGAAAATTATTATTTCAATAAATGTACCAGTCATCATTAAATCATATTTTAATAAACTTCCAGGCAAATATCCTAATCCTATAAACATAATAACCAAAGCCCCTAGTATAGTTGGAGATAATGCAAGAAAAAATATATTTGACAGTGATTTTTTTTTATTTTTAACCAACAAAGCAACCAGTATAATTATCAACAAGTTAAAAACAGTTAAATAATAGTAAAATTTTATTACATATATTTTTTGTTCATCAATAGTATATATCCAAACTACTAGAGCTATAATGTATATGTACGACATTTTATCGAGTAGAAAATATAGCTTACTAAAAAAATCTTTAATTTTAAAAAAGTGTAAACTAAATCGTATAAACGAAAAAGTACTTATAAAATATAAAACGTGTGTGTAGTTAAATATTTCAGGAATATTAGGATATACATATTCTGTTGTGTAGCCACGGTACGATAAAAACATTAACCATGTTGATGCAATATATAAAGTGTACATCAACACTTCTTTATTATTATAGGTAAAAGTAAGTATCATACCCATTAATATTGCAAGCATAACTACAATAAAAAATATTAGATGTATAATTTTTTTTACATCCATACTACTATTATAATAATTATTGGTTTGAATTTTTAAAGGAAAAGAAAGAGAATCGTTTATTTTTTTAATCTTTAGTATATAGGTTTCATTGCTGTTTGATGTTGCAGTTATGGGAAAAAATATTTGTCCTGATATAATTGTTCTTTCTTTTAATTTTAAATCAGTACCCGCAACAAATAGCTTATTAAAGCTACCATCGGGTTTGTAGTTATATAAAGTTACCTTGTGTATGTTTGGTGTTTCCGAACTTATTACATAATCAACATCCTCATTAACATTATTCTTAATATTAAACACCACCCAGTAATAATCTTTATTAAAACCTCGGGTTGATTTATTATCAACTTTATATATGCTTCCTGAAGCTATTTTATTGGCAACCTCCAAAATTCCATAATCAACATCCGATTTATAAACATTGGTATAACTATTAAAATTTTCTTTATTAAAATCGGCATTTTCAATAACAAAACCGTTACTAGGTTGGGGTATTTTATTGGCGTAAATATTTGTACTAAAAAGTATAAGCACTAATGCTATATAAATTTTAAAAATACTATAAGCCTTATAATTTGATTTTATACTTGAATATTTTTTAAATATATCTAACAACAATACTTTAATATTAGTATAAATATATGTTACAAGTAGTAGTGTAATTTGCTTAATCATAAGTATTAATTTTAGAGTATAACGAAACGGTAGTTCCTTTACCTAAAACAGAGTTTATTGATAAAATTCCATCTATTTTTTCGGCTCTATTTTTCATATTTTTAATACCATTACTGTTGTAATTTAATTTGTCGGTTTTAAATCCAACACCATCATCCGAAACAACAACTTCAAGTTCGTTATTTTTTTGTTGAGCAAATATTGTAATATTATTAGCGTTCGAATATTTTATAGCATTAGTAATAGCCTCTTGTATAATACGTATTACCTGAAGTGTAAAGGTGCCTTTAATGTTATCAATGTTATTGCTATTTAATGTTATGTTTATATCGGATATGTTATTTAGTTTAGCTACTACTAGCTCAATATTATGGAGTAAACTATTTGTTAATTCGGTATTTCGGGTTAAACTTTCCGACAAAGATTTAACTTTATCTTTTATAATATTTAGTTCGGAAATTATAATTTCCGAATTATTATATTTTTTAAGCATAGCCAACCTACTTCCAATATTATCGTGCAATTCTTCTGATATTGTACTTCGTATATTTTCAATTCCTTCTGAATAAGCAACAAGCATCATTTTTTCGTTTCCTGTACTTTCAAGTAATAATATTTCTCGTTGTTTATTATTTGAATTTACGTTACTTAAAACTGCCATCATGTATATTAAAAACTCAATTAATGTACCTAATAGCGTAGGTTCGTAATACAAAATTTTTGCTGAAATTATTGATATTCCAGATAATATAGTTAGCAACCCTCCTATTAAAAGAGGTAAAAATGAAATGAAAAAAACATATGATGGTTTATGTTTTTTAATCATCATATAAATTAATATTAATAAAATACCTACTAAGTGTATAATAATAGAAATGTATAGTATTCTAAAAATATAGAATTTAAAAAACATTGGTAAAGCCATGGAAACAATAAATCCAATAATATATACTTTAGTTATTCTTTTCAACCATTTATATATTACTTTAAACTTTACTTTTATTTGTAAAAATGAAATAGAAAAGTAATTAAAACTAGCCATTACCAAAAATAATACATTTTTGAAATAGAAATTTAAATAAGGTGCATTAGGATAAAAATAGTAATAAGCATAACTTTTATAAACAGCATATAACACTATCATTGTAATGCCATAAAGTCCGTATGCAATAAATAAATTATGTTTTAAAATACCCCCCATTATAAAGCTCATAATTACAAATACAAACATTAAAACAAAAAATACTGCGTAGTAAAAATTAGTAGATTTATCTTTTAAAGTATAATTAAGCTTGTTGTACAAATTTAATTGAAACGATAAAGTATCGTTAAGCTTAACTATTTTTATAACATAAGTTTTACTTGTTTTATGCTTTAAATTAATAGGAAACATAATTTGTTGAGTTTTAACTCTTCTTTCCTTTAACTTTATATTTGTTCCGGTGTATTGTAATGTATCAGTTATAAAATTTATGTTATACAATATTGCCTCATCAATATTTGTGGTAGTATTACGTATTACAAATTCAGTATCATTACTATTATTTTGTAACTTAAAAAACACCCAATAATAACTTCTGTTAAAACCTCTTGATGGTAAATTATTAACGGGTAAAATTTCGTTATTTTCTATTTTTTTAAGTAAATCTGCTAACTCATAATTTACATCTGATTTATAAACAATAGTACTTTCGTTTATTGATAAAGTTTCTGTATCGTTATAAATTTTAAGAGGTTTAATATTTAATATAGGAGTTTCGGAATGTGCTATTTTGGTTAAAAACAGAACAATTAAAAGAAGTAAATATTTATATTTCAAAATTAGTTTTTGTATAAGTTGCAATAAATTAACAGAGTAGTGTATAATTACAACTCAGTGGCACTGTAAATAAACAAAGTTCGCAAACAGCTTATTTTATTAAGTTGTTTGCGAACTTTGTTTTTAATATTTCCTTTAAAATATCAATTAAACTTTATATATTTTTTATGTCGAAATAGGTATCATACCTGATAATATATTTTCTTTAAGTACAAAAGAAATCATTTCGGACGTAGTACTAACATTAAGTTTTTTTCTGATGTTTTTACGGTGTCTATCAACAGTATGACGGCTAATATTTAGCTCCTCTCCTATTTTAATAGAATTTTCGCCATTAATTAAAAGTCTTAAAATTTGTTCTTCTCTGTTGGTTATTTTTAATTTGTAAGCAACATCGCCAGCTCCTTTTTCAGTTTCTAACTTAAGATTATTACCAACATAAAACTTTTTGTTTTTATTAACAAAACCAATAACATCATAAAGTTCATCAACGCTTGCATCTTTCGATAGGTATGCGTTAGCTCCAAATCGCTTCGATTTTTTTATAACCTCGCTATCTTTATACATACTAAGTACCGAGATATATGGTTTAATATTTAAATGTTTTAAAGATTCTAAAACATCAAAACCCGAAATTTCAGGCATATTTAAATCTAAAAAAACAATATCAGGTTTTGTTAAAGGCAATTTTTCAATAGCTTCTTTTCCCGAATAAATAATATCTACACTAGATACAGTATCGTTTTTTTGAAGAATACCTTGCAAGCCTTGGGCAAATAGGCTTTGGTCGTCTACAATTGTAATTTTCATAAAAAAAATTTAATAAGTGCACTCAAATATAAAAATATTAGAACACTAATTTAATTTAAAACTTTATAAATTATGTTTATTACTCCGATTTTTCGTTCATAACTTTATTTATGGTATTATCCATAACCTTGTCAGTTGTATCATCCCACCATTCTTTCATGTTATGATCTTTTAGCATGGGTAAAGTGTTATTCGATAAAGTTGAAATTTGCTCAAATAATATTGATTCTTTAAGCGTTTTTTCTTCAATAAAATTAAAAGTTTCGTTTACTTGTACAAACACACTAAGTATAACACTTACAATAAATGCCATTTTTATGGTTCCAAAAACAGCACCAAGTAACTTATTTAACCATCCTAAAGCAATAACCGATGCCACGCTTGTAAGTGCTTTTCCTATCATTGAAACAACAATCATTATTCCAAAAAAAGTAATACCAAACGCAATTAACGATATTGATGCACTATCCCAATTAAACTTATCGCTTAAAAAAGCCCCTACTATATCCGAAAATTCAATAGCTCCGTATATACCTAAAACCAATGCTAATAAAGAGGCAATTTCTACTAAAAACCCCTTTAATAATCCTTTAACTAGTCCGTAAATTAGCAGTCCGCCAATAAATAAATCAATGTAATTTAGTTCCATTATAATAAAAAATGTAAATTATTTCTGTGCAAAGTAAACATTATCCTAAATTTGCAAATTGATTATTTAAATAAATAATAAAAAGTAAATTAAAAAGTATTTAAATATTATTTTTAATTACTGTAATATCAGTACTTTAGCGTAGTATTTATGCTGTTTTTTATATTAAAAAAAGTATAGATAAAATATGTGTACTTTTTAATTTTACACCAAATAATTAAATATGTTGATAGATATATCGGAAGATGACTTAAATATTGGTTGGAATGAAGTCAAAAATTTTCTTTCAGATAAATTTGCTGATGGAGAAAAAGTTGATGTTGAAACCATTTTGTATTTAATAGGAGTACAGGAATTAGGAACAGGTAAAAACACATTCGAAAAGGAAGAAAAAGTTGAACTTATGCACATGGCTACTTGTTTATTACTTGAGCCTTTTGGATATTTTAAACTTCAACAAAAAGATATTGATGGTTGGTTACATTTTAAGCAAATAAAATCGACAGATAACATGAGTGGAGATGATCAATTTAAAATGTTAAAAATAGCTACTATTAATTATTTTAAAAATAATGTTTGGTAGTACATTGTTTAAATAACAGTGTAATTTAATTTAGTAAATAATATTTGTGGTTTTTGTTTTAATAAATAGTAAGTTTCTTTTTTAAGAAATGAAATGTTGTTATAAAACAAAAAGTAGATAAAAAATAAAACAATGTTAGGAAGAGTTAAAGAACTTATTGCTGAAGTAGAAGCTTTTGAAGCTAACGGAACGGCAGGTGTAGAGGAGTTCAGAATAAAATTTCTTGGTAAAAAAGGAATTATGAACGATTTGTTTAAAGAGTTTAAAAATGTTGAACCAGCATCTAAAAAAGAGTTTGGTCAGCTATTGAACGATCTTAAAACAAAAATTCAAGAAAAAATAGATACTGCTAAAGACTCTTTAGACGCAACCGAAGATTCGAAAAGTGTTTTTGGAGATTTAACTCGTCCATCTCAGCCATTAAATTTAGGATCTCGACACCCAATTTCGATTGTACGAAACAGAATTGTAGAGATATTTAATAGAGTTGGATTTACTGTATCGGAAGGTCCGGAAATTGAAGACGATTGGCATAACTTTACAGCATTAAATTTACCCGAGTATCATCCTGCACGAGATATGCAAGACACGTTTTTTATTCAAACTAATCCAGATGAGTTACTTCGTACACACACATCATCGGTTCAGGTTAGATTTATGGAGGAAAATAAGCCGCCTATACGTACAATATCTCCGGGTAGAGTATTCCGTAACGAAGCTATATCGGCACGTGCACACTGTATATTTCATCAAGTAGAAGGTTTGTATATTGACGAAAATGTTTCGTTTGCCGATTTAAAGCAAATGCTAATGTATTTTTCGAAAGAACTTTTCGGAAAATCTAAAATTCGTTTACGCCCTTCGTACTTTCCATTTACTGAGCCAAGTGCCGAAGTTGATATTTATTGGGGACTTGAAACAGAAACCGATTATAAAATAACAAAAGGTACTGGTTGGTTAGAAATTGGAGGTTGTGGTATGGTTGATCCAAATGTGTTAGATAACACAGGTATCGACTCTAAAAAATACAGCGGATTTGCATTTGGTTTCGGAGTAGAACGTATTGCAATGTTATTATATCAAATTGGAGATATTCGTCATTTTTTCGAAAATGATGTTCGTTTTCTTGAACAGTTTAAAGCTGATTTAAAGTAATTATTCGGGTCATTAACCTTTTGGTTTATGGCCTTTTTTATTAACTCATTTATTATAAACTACCCAAATAGTATGGTGATTGAAGTTGAAAATTTAGTAGAAAAAGAACAAATTAATGCTCTTAAAGTAGAATTTTATAAAGATAAATCTAATTTCGAAAGACATATAAATCTTTTTGAAACCAATATATCTATAATAGAAAAATGGTACGATAGTGATAATTCTGATTTGGTTCTTTTAGGGTTTAGACTTGCTATTGTAAAATATATTTTTGCACTTATTAGTACACAGCGTACTAAACATGCCGAAGAGTATATTTTGTTGCTAGAAAAAAAGTTACGTTCATATAAGCATTCCGAAGCAAAGCAAGAGTTACTTGAGTTGTTTCAGTATTATAAGGCTCATACTTTTTACTTAAACCATAAATATTATAAATCTAAACAAGCTTATAATCTTTTATTGCAGTGTAAACCCGACAATATTCAGTATATAGATGGTTGGAGAGATACCGAATTTGAAATTTCGAAAAATACTAGAAATTTTATAATGATTGGTGGAATTATTATTTTTGCAATAAGTCGTTTTCAAATTTACGGCACACAATTTACCATGAATAATACAACTTATTTAAGTATGTTGTTTTTTGTTATTGGTTGGTTATACACGCCATTAAAACAGTTACAATTACGATACAAACAAAAAGGGTATGAAGAAAGATATAGAAATAATAAAGGAAAGTAAAGTTTATGTAAGTGTTATTCAGGAATGGAATAGCGAGTATGAGTGGCACGATTGGGTTGCTTATGTAATAAACGATACTGATGTAGAAATTGAGAATGTAATTGTGGTATCGAAAGGAAATGGTACTAAAGATGGAGAAAAGGTAATTACATCAACCATGCGTCATGGTATGAAAGCAATTGAAGCAAAAAGTTATGCTAAAGTTGAGCTTATTAATGGCGATGCCATAAATCTTAATAATATATTTAACCTAACTTATTTTATGAATAATAAGTTGTTTGATGGTAGATATACTTTTAGAGAAAACACTATAAATAATCGTGCATTAAGAGATATTCCTTGTATTAATATGAAGGGTATAATGGCATCTAATGTTAGATAATTTTATGTATTTTTAATTAAAAGGGAACAGGATAAAACTATTTATTAAAATAAAAAACACACTTTAGAAATTTCTAAAGTGTGTTTTTTATTTTTTGAGCAACAATATACATTATATTTCAATTTGACGACCTATTGTTTGTGTTAGAGAAATAAAAGTTTCGGTACGTGAAACTCCACTTATTTTTTGAATTTGTTTACTTAAAACAGTCATTAAATGATCGTTATCGTAACAAATTATTTTAACAAATAAAGAATAATTACCAGTTGTGTAATGACATTCTAAAACTTCAGGAATTTTCTCAAGTTCTAAAACTATTCTTTCGTTATCCTCTGCTTTATCCAAAAATAATCCTAAAAAAGCTGTAGTTCTATAACCAAGTACCTTTGCATTTATATGTAAATGATGTCCTGATAATAATCCTGTTTTTTCAAGTTTACGTAATCGTTGGTGTATTGCTGCTCCCGATACTCCTACTTTTCTAGCTATTTCTAAAATAGGCGTTCTAGCATCGCGCATCATTTCTCGCACAATAACTTTATCTATACCGTCCATTTGCAAATCATCTTTTCCCATAGAGCATATTTAATTATTTAATGCAAAAATACTAAAATAATATCAGTTTATAACTATATGAGGTTTGATATTCGATTAATGTAATTATTTAAGGTTAAATAAGTGTTTTTATTGATAAATTATATGTTGCTCTTGATTTCAAGCTCATTTTTAGCCTGATCGAACGATATAATTTCCCCATCTTTCATAGGTATTATGTCAATTTTTCTAATACCCAATTTTCGCAAATCTTTCTCAGCAAGTTTAGCCTGAATCATGCTTCTAAAATACCCAATATGTAATTTGTAATCATCTCCAAGCTTTGTAAAAAACTGAGTTTCCTCTAAATTCATTTTAGGGTTTCTAAGCACTCCTATTTGTACTCTATAATATGTACCACGTGGAGTTGTTCCAGTAAGTTGTAATAATTCGTTTTCATGCTCCTTTTTAATATTGTTTAATTCAACATAAATTTCATCATTTTGCTTGTACAAAGTGTCAATTTTAGTCAGTAAAGAGTTAATATATTTTTGATCATTATCAAAACCGGCTTTAACCGCATACGGACTTACAGAAGCACAACTACTAATAAATGAAGTTAAAACGAAAAGGTAAATTAGTTTTTTCATGTGTATATATGTAAGTTATTTTATAATATGTTTATTAAAATACAAAGTAACAATTTATGAATGAGACTGCAAAGGTTAGATAAACGTATAATTAATAATATAAACTACTTATTTTCAGGTATTTATATGTCGATTTAAATAACTAACTTTGCACGAATTTTTAAAAAAGAGTAAAGGGTTGTTCTAAAAACTTAAATTATATTTTTTACATGTATTATTAGTCTTAATGTCTAATATTAAAAATACTCTTTTAGCACTGCTAAATTAAGCTATTTTTCTTTTTTGTATAACAAACAAACAGCAAGTAAATATATTTAAACAGTTAAAAATACCCATACTAATCTTACACGAAATATTAAAAAGATGAGAAAAGATAATAAGATAGAATTAATGGCTCCTGCTGGTAATTTCGATTCGTTGCAAGCTGCCTTAGATAATGGTGCCGATTCAATATATTTTGGGGTTGAGCAACTTAATATGAGAGCTCGTGCATCGGTTAATTTTACTATGGATGATTTAGTTGAAATTGTAGAACGATGCAAGGCTAAAGAAGTTAGATCGTACCTTACATTAAATACTATAATTTTCGATCATGATTTAAAGCTAATAAAACTACTTATTGATAATGCTAAATCGGCAGGTATTACAGCAGTAATTGCCATGGATCAATCGGTAATTATGTATGCAAAAGAAGTTGGTATGGAAGTACATATTTCTACTCAGCTTAATATTACTAATATCGAAACCGTAAAATTCTATTCTCATTTTGCTGATACAATGGTTATGGCGCGTGAACTAAGTTTGCGTCAGGTAAAAGCTATTGTTGATGGTATTAAAAAAGAAGATGTTAGAGGACCATCGGGTAACTTAATTGAAGTTGAAATATTTGGTCATGGTGCGTTATGTATGGCAGTATCGGGTAAATGTTATTTAAGTTTACACGCTCAAAACTCGTCGGCAAACCGTGGTGCTTGTAAACAAGAGTGCCGTAGAGCTTACGAGGTTAAAGATTTAGAAACAGGTAACATACTTAAAATAGATAACGAGTATATTATGTCGCCTAAAGATTTATCGGTAATTAATTTCCTTGATGAGTTAATTGATACTGGTGCAATGGTGCTTAAAATAGAAGGTAGAGGAAGAGCTCCCGAATATGTTGCAACCGTTATAAAAACATATCGTAAAGCTATTGATTCGTATTACGAAGGAAATTACACTCAAGAAAAAGTTGGAGAGTGGATGGATGATTTACGCACTGTATATAATAGAGATTTTTGGGGTGGATATTTATACGGAAAAGAACTTGGAGAATGGTCGGATACTAGCGGAAGTCAGGCAACTCAAAAAAAGACTTACATAGCAAAGGGGCGTCATTATTATCCGAAACCACAAATAGCTGAGTTTTTAATGGAAGCACACGATATGAAAGTTGGTGATAAGTTATTAATTACCGGACCAACTACTGGTGCTCAAGAATTCGAATTAAAATCGATGATGGTTAACGATGCTGTTGCCCAAGAAGCTAAAAGAGGTGATTTAGTTACCTTTCCTTTAGATTTTAAAATTCGTCCTTCTGATAGCTTATATAAAATTGAGAAAACGGAATTTGCTAAATAATTTGCAATTAAAAAATCAACTAAACACTTACTATGATAGTAATAACATTTCAGAGAAATAAATGTATTGGATGTAATTATTGTGTTGAAAACGCACCTAACAATTGGGTTATGTCGTCGATTGATGGAAAAGCTTCGTTATTAGAATCAAAAGAAAAAAAAGGTTTTTATACTCTAAAAACTTACGATGATGCTATTTACATTGAAAATAAATCGGCTCAAGATAATTGTCCTGCAAAACTTATAACTGTTAAAAAAATATAACCTTATTGGTTCTCTAACAAATTTAGTGATTTATAGAATCGTTATTATCGTTACAAACGTTATTATCGAATATTAATAATTTTACTTTATTTGTTAGAGAACCATTTTATATAAATAGCGGTGTTTTTTTTAAGAATACCGCTACCTATTTTTTGAAAAACAACAAAGTTGATGGTAACTATAACTAAATCATCAACATCAAATTATTTAATTTGCACCTTAAATAGTTGTACATTAATAATTGTACTTTGATAATTGATAACTGACTATAAAATGGACAAGCCTATTAGTAATGAAAATGAAGAAAAAAAATCTTTAAATTTCATTGAGCAATTAGTTGAGAAAGAAATAAAAGAAGAAAAGCATAATGGTAAAATCTTAACTCGATTTCCGCCTGAGCCAAATGGATATTTACACATAGGACATGCTAAGGCAATTTGTGTAAGTTTTGGTATTGCTAAAAAATATGGAGGAAAAACCAATCTTCGTTTTGATGATACCAACCCTGCTAAAGAAGAAGCTCGTTATGTTGATGCTATAAAAGAAGACATAAAATGGCTTGGATTTGAATGGGAAGGAGAGCCAAAGTTTACTTCTGATTATTTTGATCAGCTTTATACTTGGGCTTGCGATCTTATTAAAAAAGATAAGGCTTATATTGATTCTCAGTCGTCGGAAGAAATGGCAAAGCAAAAAGGAACGCCAACAACTCCAGGAACTCATAGCCCAAACAGAAGTAGAAGTGTAGAGGAAAACCTTGATTTATTCGAAAGAATGAAAAATGGTGAGTTTGAAGAAGGAACTCATGTTTTAAGAGCCAAAATTGATATGGCTCATTCAAATATGCATATGCGAGATCCTTTAATGTATCGTATTATTAATGCACCACACCACCGTACAGGAGATAAATGGCATATTTACCCAATGTACGACTGGGCACACGGAGAGTCGGATTATATTGAAGGTATTACAAATTCGTTATGTTCTTTAGAGTTTGAAATACACCGTCCGTTATACGAATGGTTTGTTGAAAATATAAAATCAGATATGTATCAACCGTTACAATCGGAGTTTGCACGTTTAAATCTAAACTATACAGTTATGAGTAAACGTAAACTACTTCAGTTGGTTGAAGAAAACTTAGTTACCGGTTGGGACGATCCACGTATGCCTACAATTTCAGGATTACGAAGAAGAGGATATACACCTAAATCAATAATAGATTTTGCTGATACTATTGGTGTAGCAAAACGAAATAATACAATTGATGTAGCGGTTTTAGAAAATTCGGTACGTAATGATTTAAATAAAACAGCACCAAGAGTAATGGCTGTTTTAGATCCTATTAAAGTTGTTATTGATAACTTTACTGAAGGAGAAGTTGAGTGGCTTGATGCTGAAAACTCTCAGGAAGACGAAAGTTTAGGTTTCAGAAAAGTACCTTTTACAAAGGAAATATATATTGAAAGAGAAGATTTTAGAGAGCAAGCAAACAAAAAATTCTTCCGTTTAAAACTTGATAAAGAAGTACGATTAAAGAATGCGTACATTATTAAGGCAGTAAGCGTTGAAAAAGATGAAGAAGAAAATATTACTGTTATACATGCTACTTACGATCCTAAATCTAAATCGGGTAGTGGTACTGAAGAGTCGTTACGTAAGGTAAAAGGAACTTTGCATTGGGTGTCGGTATCAGAGTCTGTTGACGCTGAAATACGTCTTTACGATCGTTTATTTATGAATGAGAACCCTGATGGAGATAAGGAAAAAGACTTTAAAGAGTTTTTAAATCCTGATTCTTTAGAAGTAATTACTGCTAAAGTTGAACCATCACTTAAAGAATGTAAATCTCAGGATAGATTTCAATTTCAGAGAATGGGATATTTTGTAGCTGATAACGATTCAACAGCCAATAAACTTGTATTTAACAAAACGGTTGGATTAAGAGATAGTTGGGCAAAAAAGGATAAGTAAATTGTTTTGGTATTCTTGTATATATTACAAAGCCATAATTTTATAGATTAAATTAAACCACGTTTATATTTTAAACGTGGTTTTTTTTATAACTTTATTATTAAACATAATAAGTTATGAAAAAGTACATTATATTTTTATTACTGCTAATAGGTATTACATTTTCTTGTGGAACTGTAACTACAAAAATACCAGAAGGCACTCCGCCTGAAACCGCTGAACTTATGAAAAAGCACAATCTATCGGTAGATGAAGCAAATGCTGTTATACTTGCTTTCGATAATAAAACAGGACTACAAAACATAAGACTTGATGATATTTCATCGGCTTACAAAAAAAATATAGGAGGACGTAGATATCTTGTACTTCGTATATCGGGCAGAAACGAAATGATGATAAATTTGGATTAGAAAAGTATATTGTAATTGTTTATTCAAGTACAAATTAGGCATAAAAAAAGGTCAAACAAATTATACTTGTTGACCTTTTTTTATGTTGATATGTATTATTATAGTATGTATCTAATTCCAAGTGCAATACCGTTATTAATATGAAAATTAGTACCAATTTCGGGTCTGTAATCAAGAGATATATTAAATGGTACTTGCGTTAAATGATATTCTATTCCGATATTAAGCGGAATACCAAAATACATTTCAGAACTTGGCATAGTATTTCGGTATTCTACGTGTTTGTATTTATAGTAAGAATAACTATTATTACCTACAGAAATACCAGCTCCAAAATACCATTTAAAACCTTTTAATTCAGGTACAGGCAATATCCATTGATATAATCCTGTTAATTTAAAACCAGAAACATTTACCGTTCCATTACCATTATTGTAAGAACTGCTAAAAATACCTAAATCTAGTTCTAATCTGTTTTTAGATCCAAGTACGTGTTGATACGATGCTTCAGCTCCAAATTGACTTCCGCCACCTAATCTTAAACCAATAGTGTTTTGTGCAAAAGATGATGTTGTAATTGTAAATAATACAATAAGTAGAGTTAAAATTTTTTTCATTTTTTTTTACTAAAATAAAAAATTAATAATTACCCATCAAATACCTTAATGTAACACCAACTCCACCAGCTGAATTTTGTCCACTAACTGATTTTGCTACAATTTCAGGACGTAAATCAACAGAGAAGCTCAAAGGTGTAGTATCCATAGTGTATTCAATTCCTACAAGAAGTGGAATTGCAAAGTACACTCCTTGCTTACTGAATTTATTTTCAGAACTAAGTCCGTTATAAACAGAGTGTCCTGCGCTAAATCCACCACCAATATTTATAATTGCTTTTCCTCTTTTGTCAAGATAAATTTCTCTAATGTAAAGTCCACTAAATTTATATCCTTCATGACTAGTTTGTTTACTAACTGAAGAAAAGATACCAAATGCACCTTCCATTTTAGTTGTATTTCCTATAAAATGTTGGTAAGAAACTTCGGCATCGAAACCTACACCACCACTAAGTCTAAATCCAAATGAATAAGGTTCTTTTTGAGCATATGTTGAATAGCTCAACGACATTAGTATAAATAATGTCAATATAATTCGTTGCATAATTGAAAAGGTTAAGTTTTACTTTAACAAATATAACAACTAGATGTAAAATAACAAGTTATAACATGTTTATTTTAGGATAAACTACATGTTTTGTAATATAAGCTTTACTTGTAGTGTAGTAACTGTTTTAGTTTATAATAACTCTTATTTATTTAAGTTAATATTAAGTGTATTTTATATAGTAGTAAGAATTTTGTAAGAATTATCTGTAAAAAAGTTGTTCATTTATGTATTCTCCAATACCTTCGGGTAGCATAGGTCTAACATTTTTTCCATTTTTTATAGACTGTCGAATAAAGGTTGCAGAAATTTCCATTTGAGGTACATTTTCTACTAAATTAACCTTATTATGATTGTGGTATTCTCCTTTTTTAGCACCCGGACGAGGATACACATATAAACTATGATTACTAATTATATATTCATGATTTTTCCACTTATGAAAGTTTTGCAAATTATCCTCTCCCATAATTAAAGCAAACTCATGTGTTGGATATTTTTCAATTAAAAGCCCTAAAGTTTTAGAAGTATAGTTTGGTTGATCCATTTTAAATTCAATATCCGAAGCCCTTAATTTAGGATAGTTTTCAATAGCACGTTGCACCATATCAAATCTATGATAATCGTTTAGTAAAGTATCCTTTTTCTTAAACGGATTATGAGGAGTAACCACAAACCAAACTTCATCGAGCTCCGAATTTTCAACCATGTGATTGGCAATAATTAAATGCCCAACATGTATTGGATTAAAAGTACCAAAGTATAAACCAATTTTTTTGTTAGCCAATTTTGGAGTTATAATATCACCTATTAAAGACATAATTGAGTTTTGAAAATTATTTATGAATATTGAGTTTATGAAAGTTTTAGGTACTAGTTTACTTTTACTTCTCAATAAATTTAACAATTAATTCAGAAGCTTCGTTCTGAGCAACTTCTAAATTATCGTTTATTAAAACATAGTCGAAATCTTTAGAATACGAAATTTCCTCTTCTGCTTTAGCAAGTCGCATTTCTATCTTTTCGGCAGTTTCTGTGCCTCTTCCTTCAAGTCTAACTCTTAACTCTTCTACACTAGGAGGTTTAACAAATACAGCAAGAGTATTGTTACTAAACTGTTTTTTAATATTTAAACCACCAATAACATCAATATCAAAAACTACAGTATTTCCCTTTTCCCAAATACGTTCAACCTCACTTTTAAGAGTTCCGTAATAGTTATCAGTATAAACTTCTTCCCACTCTAAAAACTCTCCGTTATCGGCTTTGTTTTTAAAATCTTCAGGCGATAAAAAATAATAATCCTTTCCATTAACTTCACCTTCTCTAGGTTTTCTGGAAGCTGCAGAAATAGAAAATTCTAAACCCAAATCTCGTGTTAGTAAGTTCTTTACAATTGTTGTTTTACCCGATCCTGAAGGTGCCGAAAACACTATTAATTTACCTTGTTTTTTCATGCTTGTTATTATTTAATACAAATTTGGCAAAGAATAAAACATATTCTTTGCCAAATTTATTAATTATTGCTTTGCAATTTAATAGTCTGTTACTTATACAAATAATACTTTTTAGAATCTGCCTTAAACTTTTTAGCAGGCTCCTCCCAAAGTTGTTCAATATCTTTATACTTATAATTTTTAGTAAAAGTTTTTCTGATAGTATCACTACCACAAACCTTATCAAACATATTATACCTTGCTTTATCAATATCAAAAAGCGGGTGCATTTTACACAATCCGTATAAAACTTCAGCAAATTTAAACTGAATTTTAGTAAGATTTACCTTTTCGAAATCAGTAATATGTATTTGTACCCCAGATAATTCTTTTCCTTTATTATTAGAGTAATAAGGTTTGTAATGAATAGGACGAAAATGTACACCTTCCATTTTTTCGGCATTTAAAGCATCCGCAATTTTATCCGAATCAAGCCAAGGCAACATAAAAGTTTCGAAAGGCATAGTATATCCAATACCTACCAAACTAGCCTGAAGCTCACCAATAATACCCGAAACAGCATAGTAAAACGAAGTTTCCCAATTAGGAATGTGTGGAGAAGTAGCAACCCAAGGCAATTTAGTATCGCCAAACAACATACTACGTTTCCAATTTTTCATTTCCACAACAGTTAAATCACACTTAATTTTGTTGGCAAGCAAGCCTTCCTCGTTAATATAATGTGCAAATTCTCCTGGAGTAAATCCATATACATAAGGAATAGGAAACTGACTTACAAACGAAATATATTCGTCTTCAACCAAAGGTCCTTCAACTCTTTCTCCACCAAGCGGATTTGGACGATCAAGCACCACAACCGAAATATTATTTTCGGCAGCAGCCTCCATTACAAGCCCTAAAGTACTAATGTAAGTGTACGATCTAACTCCAATATCCTGAATATCGTAAACCAAAACATCAACACCTGTTAACGATTTACGGCTAGGCTTTCTGTTTTTTCCGTATAACGAAAATACTTTTACCCCAGTTTTAGGATCATTATAATCATCAACCTTATCTCCTGCCGAAAAATTTCCACGAACTCCATGTTCCGGACCATATAAGGCAACCAAATTTACGTTCTTAGCTAAAATATCAATAGTCGATTCATAATTTCTATCAATAGCAGTAGGGTTAGTAATTAAACCAACTCTTTTGTCTTTTAAAATATCAAAATTGTTATCTCTTAAAACCTCAATTCCGGTTTTAACTTGTGCGTTGGCTGTAAGCGCAAAAATTGTTATTACTAACAATAGTAATTTTTGTTTCATAGTGGGTTTTTATAATTATTTACAATACATTTAATACTTGTTCTTTAATTTTTTCCAACTCATCTTTCATCTGTACAACAATACGTTGTAGCTGAGAATGGTTCGATTTAGATCCAAGAGTGTTAATTTCTCTACCAATTTCTTGAGAAATAAAACCAAGTTTTTTACCGTTAGATTCTCCCGATTCAATCTCCTCTAAAAAATATTTAAGGTGATGATCAAGTCTAACTTTTTCTTCAGTAACATCAAGCTTTTCAATATAAAAAATCATTTCTTGCTCAAATCTGTTCTGATCAATATTTAATTTTAAATCGTCAATGCTTTTAGCAATACGCTCACGCACAGTATTTACACGCTCTTCTTCGTATTTAGGTACTTCTTTAAGTAAATCGGCAATATTTAAAACTCTTAAACTAAGCTCGTTAAAAAGAGATACACCCTCAGTTTTTCTGTAATCATTTAGTTCCGATAAAGCTAATTTAACAATGGTAACAACCTCTTTCCACTCGTCATTATCAAGCTCCTTACGTTCAGTTTTAACAGTATCAGGAAACTTAACAGCCATTTTTAAATACTCAGTTTCATCAGCACCATCATAAATACCTTTTAAACCATTAATATAGCCGTTAATAATTTCTTTATTTACAGTATAAGGACTATCATCGCCAGTAACTTCAACAAACAAATTCAATTCAACCTTACCACGCATAATGCTTTTAGATGCCAACGATCGTATATCAAGCTCTTTAGCTCTGTAAACCGATGGTACTCTAACATTTAAATCTAATTGCTTACTGTTTAAAGTTTTTACTTCAACTGTTAACTTTTTGGTTGGTAATTGCGATACCGCCTTACCAAAACCTGTCATCGAAAGAATCATATCGTTTGTTTTTTTTATTCAAAATAATTAACAAATATAATAATTAGTTAACTACCTTTTTTATTAGTTTATTGATTATTATCATCAATAATAACTACCCATGTAATTCCTGTTTCAAGGCTTCCACGTTCTTTTTAGAATTACCAATAAAAATTTTGTTATTTATCATAGCAACCGGACGCTTCAGAAAAGTATAATCCATTAAAATATATTTCTTAAAATCAGCCTCACTTAAATTCATTTCTTTTAAACCAAGCTCCTTATATTTTTTAGCCCTTTTACTAAACAAAGCCTCGTACGATTTCGATAATTCATACATTTCCTCAAGTTGCTCAACAGTAACCTCATTACTTTTAATATCCTGCATTTCAATTTCTTCAATAGGAGCAATCTCTTTTAGTATTCTTTTATTAGTGTCGCAAGTTGATAAATGATATATTTTTTTCATGTATATATATTTGTTTAAATAGTTTTTTAACAAGAGTAGAAATAAATAATTATTATGGCATAACCTTCCGCTATCGCTACAGGTCGGGCTATCGGCTAAATCTTTTTGCGAAAAAGCAAAAAGGATACCGCCTTTATCCCTTATGCTAAAAAAAACACAGCATAAAAGTTATTGCAGTTTAAATTCAACCTTAAATTAATAAAAGCGAAAGTAGAACTTATTGTGTTTTGTAGGCAACAAAATCATTTTTATTCATGAAGTTGATATTAATTTTATTTACCTCTGTGTTATTTATATTAATTTGTAATCAATATAAATTATGATTACAAATTAATAGGTTGCTTTGATAATATAATACAAAAGGGAATTTTAAAGAAAAGAAGCTGTACGCTATAATAAATATAACCTAATAAATATATTTTAGTAAGTTTGATGAAATTTTAGGTGTTAAAATAAAGTTGCATTTATTAGTTTAATCTAAATTATTAAGGATTTACCAAAACTAAAAAAATGAAATTTATAACATAATTACTGAGTAATATCTGAGTATTATAAGTTTCAACGAGACATAGAAATTATATCAAACCAAAATAGTATGAAAATATCAGTATTATTAGAAAACCAAGTTTGCCAAACCTGTTCAGCCGAACTAAGTGGAGAGCACGGATTAAGTATGCACATTGCATTGAATAATAAAAATGTTTTATTCGATACCGGACAAACGGATATGTTTGCATCAAATGCAATAGAAATGGGTATTGATATTTCGGAAGTTGATATTTTAGTTTTATCTCATGGGCATTACGATCATGGGGGAGGGTTGCAAAAGTTTTTCGAGTTAAATAAAACTGCGAAAGTTTATATGCACAGCAATGCTATTAACGATTATTATTCTGCTTCAATGGGCGAACCACGCTATATTGGATTAAATAAAGAGGTAATAGAAAAGAACAAACAACGAATTGTTTACATAAATAATGATATTGAAATATCAGAAGGAGTTACAGTGTTAACTAACTTTAAAGAGAATTTTCCGAAACCAACGGGTAACTCTAAGCTCTACGAAAAACAAAACGGAGAATTAGTAAGCGACCAATTCAAACACGAAATATTATTAATTATATCAGAAGCAGATAAAAATGTTGTTTTAACGGCATGCTCTCATTCCGGAATTATTAATATGACTAATAAAGCCGAAGAGTTTTTATCAGGAAAACCAATAACTGCAGTTTTAGGAGGATTCCATTTAAGTAGTAGAGGACGAAATGCAGAAACGCCTGAGTATATTGGAAATTTAGTTTCTGAAATAAAAAAAATTGATTTACAATTCTACACCGGACACTGCACCGGAGAGGCAAATTTTAAAAGTATGAAAGGTGTTTTAGGAGATAAACTAAAAAGCATGAATGTAGGAGAGGTTATAGAAATATAAATAATTGTTCTTTTACATATATTCAAGTAACAAAAAAGGCTGAATTGCAAATTTGCAACTCAGCCTTTTTTTGTATAAGTTTTTATAATATTAAAGTTTAAATGTGGCAGGTAACCATCAACAATTAAAAATCAACCATCAACTATTATTTACTAATCTAAATAAGGAAATAAACACATTGGTTTATCATCCTCAATATTATTATCATCATTCAGTCCATCATTATAAAAATCAGGATAGTTAATGTTTTCTTTATCACACAAATACTCAATAACGTTAAGCCAATTTGAATATTTTCCTTGTCCAAAATGAATAAGTTCACCTTCAAACTTATCAGCACCATTATTTAACCTATCATCAATTAAATAATCACCTTTATTAAGCTGTTTATTATGTGTTAAAATTAACTTCTTGTACCCAACTTTAGGAAGTTTATTTCTAACCCACATTAATTTATCGCTCCAAGCCGAAGGATTTTCCCAAGGAGAAGCCGACATAATATATATATTAAAATGGTTCGATAAAAACTCAACCGATTCAATAGCCCTTGGCATAGCATCCATTAAAGCAAAAACACCATATATATCGTCAATATTATCTTTGTACTTATTTACAGTACGTTCTGCTATTTTAGGTATTGCCGATTCAAAATCAACAATAACATTATCCATGTCAATATAAATTGTTTTCATAAAAAAAGTTTAGTTTGTCAATTTTACAATAATTGAACCATAGTATCAAGTATATAATCTAATTTATATTTAAGAATATCTGTAAAGTTATCGTTACAAATATTATAGTTAAAAAACCGTGATAACGATAAATTATATGCTTATTCTGATGCATACCTACAAATGGCTGAAAGCCTTATTATTATCGTCCTGAAAGGGCAGTTTAAAATTTTGTAACGTTACATTAAACTGCTATTTTATGGCGGATTAACATTGGGTATATATTGGTATAAGCATAATAAATAACACTTTATCAAATCATGAAACTTGTAATAGAACCATAATTAATAGTATTCATCTGTTCGCTTTTATACATGCTGATTTTCGTACTTCTTTGTTTTTAATGCCTGAACCAACATAAACGCTTGTTCAACTAACGATTCTTGTATAATAAGTATTAATTCGTTTTGTGTAGAAACCACTTCCGAAATTGGGATTCCAATCCAAGCAAGTTGTTTAAAAATATAGTAATAAAGCCCCGATGTACTTTCGTTGTTTGGTGGTAGTTGTATTATTAATGCCGACATATTTGTTGTTTTACCAATTAACTTATCGGTTTTATATATTTTATCAACTTCAGTTTCGTGTTTACTATCTATAATAATAGTAAGCTCGTAAACTCCTTTTATGTACGATAAAAATGCTCTGTTATCTACACTTCTTATTTTCGATAAATCCGATTGTTTTACCTCTTCGTGTTCAACATTAGTAAATGTATATTCTGTTAAATTAGAAATAAGCATTACGTTATTTATTGAGTTAACACTTTCTTCTAATTTCTGAGCCTGCACATTTATTTTGTCAACATATCTTTTCAATGCCATTAATATCGACCCAATTGTTACATTTTCTTTAGTTATTATTTCAACATCGTTTTTAATGCTTCTTGCCAAAGCAGTAAGGTTTATTAAGTCTTTAGCCATTAGCTCTAGTAAAAAAGGCTTTCGGTTTATTATGTCCTGGGTTATTTGTGGAATAGTTCTCATAGTACTTGGTTTAGTTGTTGTTAAAATAATAACATCAATGTTAAATTCAGTACAATATAACGAAATAATTCATTGAGCATTTGTATAGTGGTAGTATTGTGTTATGATAATTAAAACACAATAAATTATGAACATATTAATTCATGGCTATGGAAAAGTAGGAAAGCTAGTAGAAAAACTTGTATTAGAAACACAAGGAGTAAAACTTGTTGGAATTGTGAGTTCTGAAAATTCGGAATCCACATTGTCGAACATAAATAAAGTTGATTTAAACAAGGTTGATGTTATTATTGATTTCAGTACCGGTAGTGCTTTTGTTAGTATGATAAAGTATGTATCAGTAAATAACCCTAAAGTTTGTGTAGTAACCGGAACTTCAGATTGGGAAAATTATACCGATGAATTAACTAAAACTGTAGCCAGTAATAATATGCGTTTTTTATATGGGGCTAATTTTTCTATCGGAACAGCTTTATTTATTGAAATAGCTTCTGAAGCATCAAAAATGTTCAATAATTTCGAAATGTTTGATGTTGCCTTGCTCGATATTCATCATAGAAAAAAGAAGGATATGCCAAGTGGAACCGCAAAAACAATAGCAAATAATGTTGTTGATATAATTAACCGAAAAACTAGTTCGCTTTATGGTAATACAAATGGAGTTATTGCCGATAACCAATTTCATGTAAACAGCATTAGAGTTGGAGAAAACAAAGGTTTTCATGAGCTAATATTTGATTCGGAAAACGAGGTGGTTAAAATTTCTCAACAAACATTAAGTAGATATAATTATGCACACGGAGCTTTAAAATCGGCTCAGTGGCTTATTACTCAACAAAAACCGGGTTATTACACTTTTAGCAACTATATACGTACAATAATAGGTATGCAACATTAAAAA